>CBINPE010000184.1:0-7356 GCA_966252435.1 uncultured Burkholderiales bacterium
CCGTTATTTCCGCACCGCCCTGCACTGCCTGCCCCTCGCCCTCGCCTGCACCGGACACCAGCTGCGGTCTACCCAACTTCCAGGCCGACCTGCTGCAGCGTGTGAATGCGGCCCGGGCGGCGGGCGCCATGTGTGGAGGGACCGCCTATCCGCCCACGGCGGCATTGCGCTGGAACAGTGCCTTGCAGAATGCCGCCTGGGGCCATGCCGACGACATGGCCAGCCACGACTATTTCAATCACAACAGCCAGGACGGGCGCACGCCAGGACAACGCATCCAGGCCGCGGGCTACAACGCTTCCGCCTGGGGAGAGAACATCGCTGCAGGCCAGGGCACGGTCGCCGAGGTCATGGCGGCCTGGATGGGCAGCCCCGGGCATTGCACCAACATCATGACCGCGGCCTACCAGGACATCGGCGTGGCCTGCGCGCGCCGCAGCGGCACGACCTACGGCACCTACTGGACCATGGACCTGGGCCGTCCCCGCTGAGCCTTGGGGAGCGGCAAGGGTTCCCTCAGGGGCGCCGCACCAACCGCCGCAGCCCCAGCCATTGCTGGGCCCAGAACCCGCGGCCGTAGTCCCGACCGCCCTCCTCGGCCAGTTGGTCACGGATGCCCGTGGGGTCGTAGCGCTGCTCGAAATTGGCGGTGCCGAACAGCACGTCCCACACCGGGAACAGGACCGCGAAGTTGTGTCCGCCCAGCGTTCCCTTGCCACGCGATTCGTGGCCCAGGCCGATGCTGTGGTGCAGCCGATGGAAACGCGGGCTGACCAGGACCCGCTCCAGCCAGGGCCCGAACCACAGGCGCACATTGGCGTGCGCAAAGCTTTCCACCAGCTGGGTGGCGGCCACCAGGGCCACGAACTGGCCCGGTGCCACACCGATCAGCCGGGCCAGCAGCACCATCACGCTGTCGCGGATCAGGTCGTCCAGCAGGTGGTTGCGGTTGTCGCTCCACATCGTCATCTGCCGCTGGCTGTGGTGCACGGCATGCAGGGCCCACCACCACTGCAGCTGGTGCTGTCCGCGGTGCAGCCAGTAGTCGACGAAGTCGAACACCAGCAGGTAGGCCAGGAAGGCAAACCACGCCGTGTCGGTCACGCCGGGCCACCAGGGCGCCAGCGCGGCATCCAGCTGCCAGGTCGGCAGGCCCCAGAGGCGGGCCTGGCCGAACAGTTCGTCCCACAGGGGGTCAATGCTGAAGAACAGCACCAGGCGGAACAGCCCCAAGCGATGGATCAGTGTGTAGAGCACGTCCACCCGCACCGCCGCCCGGTCGCTCAGGGGCTCCACCGGCCTCCAGCGTTCCAGGCTGCGGAACACCAGCAGCATGATCACCAGCTGGACCAGCCCGACGAGCAGCCAGCCCGTGGCGTCGAAGGCGTCTTCCAGCAGGTTGCCGAAGCCCAGGCCGAACACCAGCGGCTGCACCACGTGCTCGAACAGGGCCTGCTGGGCTTGCGCAAAGGCGTCGCCCATGATGCGCAACAGATCGTCCAGCATGGCGCTCACCGGGAAGCAGGAGCGGACGGCGCGGACACGGGGGCCTGGAACGCCGCCGCGAAGCCGGGGTGCTCGCGCAGCGTGGCAAAGCAATACCCCTTGGCCTTCAATCCTTCGATCAGGGGCTCGAGCACCGCCGGTGCCCAGGGGTCCTGGCGCGACCAGATGCCCAGGTGGGCGAGCAGGATGTCGCCCGGCCGGATGTCACGCAGGGCGCGCTGCAGCAGCTGGGCATTGGGGTAGCGATCGCTGGACAACTCATCGCCCAGGAAGCCGGCCGGGCTCCAGGGCACATGGGTGTAGCCACAGGCCGCCGCGGCCTGCAGCAGCGCCGGCGAGGTCTTGCCACCCGGGGCACGGAACAGCGGCGCCATGCGCTGCCCCGTCATGGCCTCGAAGCGCTGTGCCGGCCGGTTCAGCTCCTCGCAGTAGCGCTGGGCGCTCCATTCCTGGACCTGGCCGGCCTGCGGGCCCTGGCTGGGCTTGACGCGGAAACCACCGGGCCGGTCGGCCAGCCAGTAGACGTGGTCGAAGGTGTGCGAACCGAAGACATGCCCCTCGGCCGCGCGGGCACGCCACCACGGCGCCCAGTGCTCATCGAGGCTGCTGCCGCCCTCCAGGGTCTTCTCGTCCGCCAGGAAGAAGGTGACTTTCACGCCTTGGCGCTGCAGCACCTCCGCCACCAGCGGGGCCACGCCCATGTGGCCGGTGTCGAAGGTGAGGTAGACAGGCCGGGTGCAGGAGGGGGCGGGCGACGGAGACGGCGGCTTGGCTTGCGCGCCGCCTGGCATCGTCACCGCCAGCAGCGCCGCGAGGGCCATGGCCCGGCGCGACAGGCGCCCACCCAGGCTACTGTCGAGGCGCATGATCCAGCGTCCAGACACCGTGCGGCGAGCGGCCCAGAGCCACCTGGCGGACGACCTGGCGCTTTTCCATGTCGATCTGGGTCAGCTTGCGCGCCCAGCGCGAGGTGACCAGCACGGTCTTGCCATCGGCCAGGACTTCCATGCAGTCCGGCCCCCCCGGCGCAGGGTACTTGTCGACCACGGTCATGGTCTGGGTGTCGATGCGGCTGATGGTGTTGGCGGCGCGGTTGCTCACCAGCACATGGCGCCGGTCTCCCAGGGCCCGGAAGGCGTGCGCGCCGTCACCCGTGGGGATGCGCTTGACCAGGGTGGGCGTGGGCTGCTGCACATCGTAGACCTCCACCTGCCGGTCGCCGGTGAGGGCCACCAGCAGGTAGCGGTCGTCGCTGGTCAGGAAGATGTCGGCGGGCATCTTGCCCACCGGGATCTTCCACAGGGGTTTTTGCGTCGCCAGGTCGATGGCGATCAGCTCGTCGCTGTCCTGCAGCGAGGCGTAGACGACCTTGCTCTTGCTGTCGATCGAGAGGTGGCTGGGCGTGCGCGGGGCGCTGACGCGGCCCAGCAGCTTGAGCGGCTCGGTCGCGTTCTGGGGCTGCCAGTGGTAGATCGAGACATGGTTGAGGCGGTTGCCCGCCGTCACCAGGTACTGCATGTCGGGCGAGAAGCGCAGGTGGTAGGGATCGGGAACCCCCGAGACGGTGCGCAGGACCTCACCGGAGGCCGGGTCGAGCAGGGTGAAGGAATCCCCCAGGGCGTTGGCCACCAGCAGGGTCTTGTCGTCCGGGGCCAGGTAGAGGTGGTGCGGCTCCTTGCCGGTGGGCACACGCCGGAGTTCGGCGAAGCTGAGCGGGTCGACCACGCTGATGGTGGCATCCAGCGAGTTCAGCACGATGATGGGATGCCCCGGCTGGGCCTGCGAAGGCGGTGCCGGCTCGGCGGCCTGCGCCACACCGTGCAAGGACATGGACAAGGCCAGTGACGACAAGGCCGCTGGCAGCACAGCCCCGAGAAGGGCCCGTGGGAAAGTAATGCGCATGGATGAGGAAACCGTCCAGTCGAGAGAGTTGGATTGTGCGCCGGATCGGATGTCCCCGAAGGGCGAAAAAGAGGGAGATTGACCACCGTCAAGCCGGGTCATCGCCCGGCCCGATCAGGGCGTAGGCGTTGCCCTCGGTCACCGCCCCCAGCGCCCGGGCCTCGATCCCGTAGAACGGCGCCAACGCCTCGGCCACGTGGAGCAGGTAGGCCGGCTCGTTGCGCTCGCGGCGCTGCGCACCCGGTTTGTTGAGGGGCAGCAGATAAGGCGCGTCGGTTTCGATGAGCAGCCGCTCCAGCGGGATGTGCGCCACCGCCCGGCGCAAGGCCACCGCGCGCTTGTCGTCGGCCACCCAGCCGGTGATGCCCAGGTGGAAACCGCGCTCGAGGTAGGCCTGCGCCTCGTCGGGTCCGTCGGTGAAGCAGTGGACGATCACTTTTGCCAAGCCGGCCGGGCGGCGGTCGAGGATCTTCAGGAACTCGGCATGCGCGCTGCGGCAGTGCAGGAACAGCGGCTTGTCGGGGAACTCGGCCGCCACCTCGAGCTGCGCCTCGAAGGCCTTGCGCTGCTGGGCCGGGGTGGAGAAGTTGCGGTCGAAGTCCAGGCCCATTTCGCCCGCCATGCGCACCTCGGGCAGGCCCAGGAGGCCACGCAGCTCGGTGGCGCTGCGGGCACCCCAGTCCTTGGCATGGTGCGGATGGCAACCGGCCGTGGCCCAGAGGTACCCAGGATGCGCACGCGCCAACGCGACGGCCTGGCGCGCGTTGTCGAGGCTGGTGCCCGTGACGTCGATGGCCCGCACGCCGGCCGCCCGGGCCCGCGCGAGCACGGCGTCCAGGTCCTGGGCGAACTGCCGGGAAGTAAGGTTGGCGCCGATGTCACGCATAAAGCTTGCCTTGGAAAACGGTTCAGTCAGAAATCACGCCACTGGTCGATCAGCACCTCGGTGGCCTCGCTGCCGAGCGCGCCGCCCAGGTGGTCACGCACCAGTTGCTGGACCGCCTCGCAGGCCTGCTCGCGGCGCAGGGTGTCGATGCCACCCAGGCGGTTCAGGCCCTCGACCAGAGCACGCGCGACCTCCACGGCCTGCTCCTCGCTGGGCGGTGCGCCGATCGCGGAGGCTTGCCGCAGCGCGGTGGTCAACAGCTTCATTGCCTTCTTGCCAAAGGCCGCGCCGTCGGCATCCCAGTCGCGGAAGGGGTTGTCAATGTTCTCGGCCAGCCATTTGTCGGAGCGTGCCTTCGACAGCGTCAGGCCGGGCAGCCCCTTCAGGCGCTGGCGCAGCACCTTGGCCGCCGTCGCACGCAACCCGCTGATCTCGACCTCGTGCCAGACCGGTCGCTCGGCCAGGCCGGGGAAGTCAGGGGCAGCGAAGTCGTACAGCTCGTAGGCCGTGAAGGTGCGCAGTTGCCGACATTCCCGCAAGGCGGCGGTGTTGCGCACGCCCGGCACGCGCAGCCGGAGATCGGTGAGGCCAGGACAGGCACCGGGCAGCAGCGAGAGGTCGAAGGGCTGCTGGGCGACCACCTCCAGCACGTGCAGGCCCGCCAGGTTGCGCGGCAGCGCGTCCACGGTCTTGCCGCGCACGGTCAGCGAGAACTGCGGCCCCAGGTCGGGTGCCTCCACCGTCACCTGGTCCAGCGCACCGCTCAACGTGAGCTGGTATGTGGCACCGGACAGCCGCAGGGCCAGCGGGCGATCGATCCCCTGCACGTGCACGCGGGTGGGCCAGGTGCCGCGCAGGTCCAGCACCGCGTCCCGGGGCGCGTGCCAGGACAGTTCGCCACACGGGAAAGCAGCCAGGGCGGACAGGAGCCCACGGTCGAGGCCTTCGTGCGTGAGGCTGGCGGCATGGCTCAGCACCGACAGCCCGCTCCAGCGCACGGGTTCGGGTGCGGCGGGCAGCAGGCCGCGCAGGTCGAGGTGCGCGCCGCTTCGCACCATCTCCGCGGCCTCACCGCCCAGGTCCACCCGCACCGGCGCCAGGTTCGGCACCCAGGGCGGCAGGCCCCTGCCCTGCCGCGCCAGCCGGGCGAAATGCGGTCGCAGGGACAGCGCCATCCAGCCACCATAAGCATTCGCCGCATCCACCTCACGCGGCGGCAGTTGCAAGCCTTCGACACGCCGCGCCCACCAGGGCGGCAGGGGATCCACCCACACGCAATCGTCCTGGGTGCCCTCCTCACCCGCCCAGGTCCGGCGCACGGCGGGGCTGCGGGCAATCTCCTCGGCCCCGGGCGGCTCGGCACAGTCCAGGTCCAGCGAGAGCAGCCTGACCTTGGGATAACGCCCCTCCAGGTCTTCCGCCACCACCTGGACGGCTCCGAAGCCGCCGCCCAGGATGGGGAAGACGTACACCTCTCCGGTGCGCGCGGCCGCAGCGCGCAGGCCCGCCGCCTCAGCCGGCACTCACCTGGCTGGGCTTCATCCCCAGCTCCACCGCCTTGCCCTTGCGGCCACGGGCACCCACGTGGCTGGCCAGGGCCGCGCCCTTGAGCAACTCCTCCTTGGCCTTGCCGCCGCGCCCGGCGCCCTGCACCCGCAGGGCGTGCTTGAAGACGGCCACGCTGGCGAGGCTGTCCTTGGCCTCCAGCTCGATCAGTTTCAGGCCGCGTCCGCCCTTGGGCTGGCGCTTCAGCTCCTGCAGGGGGAACACCAGCAGCCGGCCGCTCTGCGACAGGCAGGCCACCTCGGTGCCCTGGGCCCGCACCGGCGGCAGGGGCCGCTCGTCGGCGTTCAGGCTGAGGAAGCTCTTGCCGCCCTTCTGGCGCGACAGCAGGTCGCCAGCCTCGGCCAGCAGGCCATAGCCCTCGGTGCCCGCCAGCAGCAGCGGCTCGCTCGCCGCACCCGCGAAGTAGTGCACCGGCTGGCTGCCGCTTTCCAGGTCGATCAGGCTGGTGATGGGCTGGCCGTCGCCGCGCCCGCCCGGCAGGCTGGCCACCCCCGTGCTGTAGACCCGGCCATTGGAGCCGAACACCAGCAAGGTGTCGACGGTGCGGCAGGCGAAGGTGCCGTACAGCGCATCGCCCGACTTGAACTGCAGCCCGCCCGCGTCGACCTCGTGGCCCTTGAGCGAACGCACCCAGCCCTTCACGCTGACAACCACCGTCACCGGCTCGTCCAGCACCTTGATCTCGGCCACCGAGCGCTTCTCGGCCTGGATCAGCGTGCGGCGCGCGTCGCCGTACTGCTTGGCATCGGCCTCGATCTCCTTGACCACCGTGCGCTTGAGCGAGGCCGGGTTGCCCAGGATGTCCTCGAGCTTGGCCTGCTCGGTGCGCAGCTCCTTGAGCTCCTGCTCGATCTTGATCGCCTCCAGGCGCGCCAGCTGGCGCAGTCGCAGGTCGAGGATGTCGTCGGCTTGGCGCTCGCTCAGCTTGAAGCGCTCGATCAGGGCCGCCTTCGGCTCGTCCGAGTTGCGGATGATGTGGATGACTTCGTCGATGTTGAGCAGCACCAGCTGCCGGCCTTCCAGCACATGGATACGCTCGAGCACCTTGTCCAGGCGGTAGCGGGTGCGGCGCTGCACCGTGGCCTGGCGGAAGGCCAGCCACTCGGTGAACAGCTGGCGCAGGCCCTTCTGGGTCGGGCGGCCGTCGGCCCCGACCATGGTCAGGTTGACGGGTGCGCTGGTCTCCAGGCTGGTGTGTGCCAGCAGCACGTTGATCAGCTCCTGCTGGTCGACGCTGCGCGTCTTGGGCTCGAACACCAGGCGCACCGGGGCGTCCTTGCTGGACTCGTCGCGCACGGCGTCGAGCACCGACAGCACCGCGGTCTTGAGCTGGGTCTGCTCCGCGGTGATCGACTTCTTGCCAAGCTTGACCTTGGGGTTGGTCAGCTCCTCGATCTCCTCGAGCACCTTCTGGCCGCTGGTGCCCGGGGGCAGCTCGTGCACCACCAGCTGCCACTGGCCGCGCGCCAGGTCCTCGATCTTCCAGCGCGCACGCA
>CBINPE010000185.1:0-7313 GCA_966252435.1 uncultured Burkholderiales bacterium
CCCTCCCCCAGCGGGGGAGGGAGTCCGCCTTCCCCCGCTGGGGGCAGGTTGGGCTGGGGGTGCGGCGTTCGCAGCGCGCCCCTGCTTCTTGTCCACGCCTTTCGCCGACCGCGGTGAACACAGCGCTCAGCGCGAACGGGGAGGGGGTATGAAAGGGGCATTCCTTCTACGGAAGGGCTTGCTCCAACGAAGGGTGTGCGCCAGGAATGGCGGTTGCCTTTGAGTTGCATGGCAGCCCCGTCATCCCAGCCTCCCCGCCCCGACGACGTCCCCGACCGGAGCCAGGTGCTGGCCCTGTTCACCGCGGTGATGCTGCCCATGTTCCTGGCGGCCGTCGACCAGACCCTGCTGGCCACCGCCACCCCGCGCATCGCGCTGGAGATGGGCGGGTTGAACGACACCTCGTGGATCGCGATCGGCTACCTGCTGGCCGCCACCGTCATGGCGCCGATCCATGGCCGGCTGGGCGACCGCTACGGACGCCGCGGCGCCTTGCTGGCGGCGCTGGCCTTGTTCGGCGCGGGTTCGCTGGGCTGCGGGCTGGCGCACACCATGGGCAGCCTGATCGGCGCGCGGGTCGTGCAGGGGCTGGGCGGCGGCGGCCTGATGGTGTTGTCGCAGGCCCTGATCGGCGAGCTGGTCGCGCCGCGGCACCGGCCGCGCTACCAGGGCTACTTCGCCACGGTGTTCACGGCGGCCAGCGTGGGCGGCCCGGTCATCGGCGGCTTCGTCGTCAACCATGCCAGCTGGCGCTGGCTGTTCCTGGTCAACCTGCCCCTGTGCCTGCTGGCGCTGTGGCGCGTCGGACGCCTGCCGCGTGCAGCGCCCTCGGCGTTTCGCCACGCGCCGTTCGACCCCTGGGGGGTGCTGCTGTTCGTGCTGACTGCGTGCAGCGCGCTGCTGTGGGCCAGCCTCATCGGGCACCGGTTCGCCTGGCTGTCCGTGCCGAGTGCCGCGCTGCTGGGGACCGCCCTGGCCGGCGGCGTGATGCTGCTGCGCCAGCAGCGCAGGCACCCCGCGCCCTTCCTGCCGCTGGACATCGCGCGGGTCCCCGGCGCGGTCTGGCTGTGTCTGTCGGCGCTGTGCTTCGCGGGCTGTCTGTTCGCGCTGGTGTTCCTGCTGCCGATCTACCTGCAGTGGGGGCAGGGCGTCAGCGCGGCCAACTCGGGCCTGCAACTGCTGCCACTCACCGGCGGCCTGGTGCTGGGCTCGCTCCTCAACGGCCGGGCCACCCTGCGCTCGGGCGTGGTGACGCAGCTGCCGCCGTATGGCTTTGGCCTGGCCGCGCTCGCGCTGTTGGTGCTGGGCCTGGCGCCGGCCCCCTGGCTGACGCCGACCGCCATGGCCGCCTGCGGCCTGGGCTTCGGCACGGTGATGCCCAGCGCCCAGCTCGGGCTCCAGCTGCTCGCCGGGCAGAGCCGGCTCGGCCGCGCCGCCGCTTTGCTGTCACTGAGCCGCTCCTGCGGCGCGGCCCTCGGCACGGCCGTCTTCAGCGGCCTGGCCTTCGCCCTGCTCCACGTCACACCCGCCAGCCCCGGCCTGGCCGAGACGCTGCCGGCGCTGTCACTGGCCGAGCTTCCACCGGCCCGGCTGATGCACGCTTTCCAGACGGTCTTCCTGGTGCTGGCGGGCCTGTGCCTGCTCGCGGCCTGGATGGCCCGGCAGATCCCGGTGCTGAGCGTGGACGAGCCCCCAGGCGTGCAGGACCTGGCGCAGGAATTGGCGTGACGGCGGCCCTCCCCCCGGCGGAAGGAAAGTTCACTGCGACGCGGCAGGCCCGTGCACGACGTCCACGACAGGCGCGGCGGTGAGGGCCTCGAGTTGCCGCGGCGAGAGCATGAACACGCCGTGCGGGTGGCCGGCCGCGGCCCAGATCTCCTCGAAGCGGAACAGCTCGCGGTCGATCAGCGTCACCGGCCGGGTGGCGTGCGCCAGCGGGGCCACGCCGCCGATGGAGAACCCCGTCTTCGTCTTCACGAACTCGGCGTCGGCGCGCCCGATGGGCCCCACCAGGGCCGCCACCTTCTTCTCGTCCACCCGCCGGTCGCCCGAGGTCACCACCAGCACCGCCACGTCGTCCGCCCGGCGGCGGAAGATGACGCTCTTGGCCACCTGGCCCACCGCGATGTTCAGGGCGTCCGCTGCCTCCTGCGAGGTGCGGGCCGCCGTGTCGAGGAAGCGCGGTGCGTGGGGATGGCCCTGCGCGCGCAGGGCCCGCGTGACGTGCTGGAAGCCTTCGGGCTTGTCGGTGATGTCGTCCATGCCGCGATGGTAGCGGCCGCGGGCACGCCGTCCGGTCGGGGCAGGGTGGCCGCATGCCGCAAATATTGCCGGATCGGTTGCGCAGGCGTGGCCTCACGCCGGTGCCGGGGGCGGCCTGCCGATTGCCGATCAGCGGACATCGTCCGACGTGTCCAGGAGGCCGCCCATGACCCACCCACCTTGTGCCGACCCGCGCCCTCAACGGCAGTGTTCCCGTGCCCTCGTCGTGCCTGTCCCGTGCCGCGTGCAGCGGCACCAACCATGATGGGCGGCCCCGAGATGGGCGGGCGCATGTGGCTGGAGGCGGTGGAGTTGCTCGGCCAGGCCGAGCGCCTGCACCGCCAGTTCTTCCGCCTGGCCTTGGCGACACCTGCGCCCTGGGAGCCTCCCATCGACGTCTTCGAGGATGAGCGCGAGCTGGTGGTCGTGGTCGCCATGCCGGGGGCGGCCACCGAGCGGATCCAGGTGGTGCAGGACGAGGACGCGCTGGTCGTGCGCGGTGCGCGGCCGCTGCCCCTCGTCAGCGCCGGGCACCGCGTGCGCCAGCTCGAGATTCCCTATGGCGCTTTCGAGCGCCGCTTGCACCTGCCCGGCCGCTTCGAGCTGGGCGTGCCGGAGTTGGCGCAAGGTTGCCTGACGCTGCGCCTGCGCCGGATCGGGGGCCGCGGATGAGCGCAGCCACAGGATCGACGAACCGGCCCCTGCCCGAGGACGCGCTCATCGTGCTGGTGGTGCGTGGCATGGTGCTGTTCCCGGCCACGGTGCTGCCCATTGCCGTGGGCCGCGAGGCCACCCAGGCGGCGGTGCAGGAGGCGGTGCGCCTGGAGCAGCCGGTTGGCGTGCTGCTGCAGAGCAAGCCGGATGTCGAGGCCCCGGGCCCGGACGCCCTGCACTGGGTCGGCACCAGCGCCATCGTGCTGCGCTACGTCACCACCCCCGACGGCGTGCATCATGCCGTCGTTCGCGGGCTGCGGCGCTTCCGTGTGCTGCAGTTCCTCGAGGGCTGGCCCTTCACCGTCGTGCAGGTGCAGTACATCGACGACCCGGAACGCCGCGATCCCGAGATTGAAGGCCGGGCGCGCGTGCTGAAGGAACGCGCGCTGCAGACGCTGCAGCTGTTGCCCCAGGTACCGGCGGACATGGCGGCGGCGCTGCAGGGGGTGACCGACGCGGCGCAGCTGGCCAACGTCATCTCCAGCGTGCTCGACGTGACGCCCGAGGAGAAGCAGTCGCTGCTCGAGACTTTCGACCTGAAGTCGCGGCTCGACCGCCTGCTGGCCGCGGTGACACACCGCATGGAGGTGCTGAAGGTGTCGCGCGATGTGGCCGACCGCACGCGCGAGTCGATCGGCCAGGTCAACCGCCAGCACCTGCTGCGCGAGCAGATGCGCACGATCCAGAAGGAACTCGGCGAAGGCGACGAGGAGCGCGCCGAACTCGACGAACTCGAGGCCGCGATCACCCAGGCCGGCATGCCGGAGGAGGTGGAGAAGACGGCGCGCAAGGAGCTGAAGCGCCTGGCGCGCATGCCCGAGGCCGCCAGCGAGTACGCCATGGTGCGGGCTTACCTCGAGTGGCTGGTCGAGCTGCCGTGGCGCGATCCGGTCGAGGTGCCGATCGACATCGCCGAGGCGCGCCGCATCCTCGACGCCGACCACCACGGCCTCGAGAAGGTCAAGCGGCGCATCCTCGAGCACCTGGCGGTGTACAAGCTGAACCCCAGCGGGCGCAGCCCCATCCTGTGCTTCGCGGGGCCGCCCGGCGTCGGCAAGACCTCGCTCGGACAGAGCATCGCCAAGGCGACCGGCCGCCGCTTCGCGCGTGTCAGCCTGGGCGGCGTCCACGACGAGGCCGAGATCCGCGGCCACCGCCGCACCTACGTCGGCGCCTTGCCGGGCAACGTCATCCAGAACCTGCGCAAGGCCGGCACGCGGCACTGCGTGATGATGCTCGACGAGGTCGACAAGCTCGGCGCCGGCGGCTTCCATGGCGACCCGGCCTCGGCGCTGCTGGAAGTGCTCGACCCGGAGCAGAACGCGACCTTCCGCGACAACTACCTGGCCGTGCCCTTCGACCTGTCGAAGGTGATGTTCGTGTGCACGGCCAACGTGCTCGACACCATCCCCGCGCCGCTGCGCGACCGCATGGAGGTGATCCAGCTGTCCGGCTACACGACGCAGGAGAAGCTGCAGATCGCGCGTCGCTACCTGGTGCCGCGGCAGCTCGAGGCCACAGGCTTGCAGGCCGGGCAGTGCGAGATCACCGATGCCGCGCTGGCGGCGATCGTGGCCGACTACACGCGCGAGGCCGGCGTGCGCAACCTCGAGCGCGAGATCGGCGGCGTGTGCCGCCACGTCGCGGTGAACATCGCCGAAGGACGCATCGAGCGGATGCGTGTGGACGCCGGCGACCTGCACGCCATCCTGGGGCCCAGGCGCTTCGAGGGCGAGGTGGCGATGCGCGCCGGCCTGCCGGGCGTGGCCACCGGCCTGGCATGGACACCGTTTGGCGGTGACATCCTCTTCATCGAGGCGGCACGCTCGCCGGGCACCGGCCGCCTCATCCTGACCGGCCAGCTGGGAGACGTGATGAAGGAGAGCGCGCAGGCCGCCCTGTCGCTGGTCAAGGGACGCTCGGCCGCGCTGGGCATCGCGGCCGAGGGCCTGGACAAGGCCGACATCCACGTCCACGTGCCGGCCGGCGCGACGCCGAAGGACGGGCCCAGCGCGGGCGTGGCCATGGTGGCGGCGCTGACCTCGCTGCTGACGCAGCGGCCGGTGCGTAGCGACGTCGCCATGACGGGCGAGATCAGCCTGCGCGGGCTGGTCCTGCCGGTCGGCGGGATCAAGGAGAAGGTGCTGGCCGCGCTGGGTGCGGGCATCTCGACGGTGCTGCTGCCGGCGCGCAACCGGCGCGACCTCGAGGACATTCCCGCCGACGCGCGCGCGCAGCTGCGCATCGAGTGGCTGCAGACGGTCGACGACGCGCTGCGCTTCGCGCTGGAGTCGGCCGCGGCATCCGTGCCGCAAGCGGAGACAGAGGCTGCTTGAGCGTGGGCACGCGCGGGGCAGGGCATGGGGATTGCCGCCGGTGCAGGTGCTTCGTTTGCGCTTGTTTCTCACCATTCACCTGGGAGGGCCCCATGACTGCCAGTCGTTCGTTTGCCTCTTTTCCTGCCGGCCAGGCGTCGGACCGTTGTGTTTCCGTGGGGATGCAGTCATGGTGACGGCAACGTTCCCCCCCACTTCTTCGCCGCCCTGGACCCTGCCGTCGGGTTGGTTGCTGTTCCGCGGTGGACTGGCGATCGTGTTCGGTGTGATGGCCCTGGCGATGCCGGTGGCGACCATCGTTTCGCTCGTCCTGCTGTTCGCGGCCTACCTGCTGGCCGACGGCCTGGTGGCCGTCACCGCCGCGGTGCGCGCCGTGCGGGCGCACCGCGCCTGGGGTGGCGCGGCGCTCGAGGGTGTCGCCAACCTGGTGGCCGGGCTGATCGCACTGCTGTGGCCCGGCCTCACGCTGGTCGCGCTGGTCTGGCTCAGCGGCTTGTGGGCCATCGTCTCAGGCGGGCTGCTGTGCTACGCCGGCTGGCGCATGGCGAAGGGGGCGGTTCGCTGGCTGTGCGTGCTCGCGGGGGTCGTCTCGATGGTCTGGGGCGTGCTGCTGCTGGTGGCGCCGTTGCCAGGGGCCTTGATCATGACGGTGTGGGTGGGTGCCTACGCGATCGTCTTCGGCGTCACGCTGCTGCTGGCGGGCTGGCGGGCGCGGCGTGCATCGGGACTGGAGGCTCAAGAGGGGCATGGGGTATCGTTGTCCTGATGGGCCTGGGCGGGGGATGCAGACCGTTCATGCTTGTCGAGGCGTGCTTCACCCTGTCCAGGTTCCTCCATGACACCTTCCATCCGGATCGCACAGACACACGACGAGATCGCCGGCTGCTTTGCCGCCATGAAGCATTTGCGGGTCGACCTGCAGGAAGACCTGTTCGTCTCGCAGGTCTTGGAGATGATGGAGGAGGGGTACCGGCTGGCCTTTCTCGAGGATGCGGATGGGCGGGCCGTCTGCGTGGCAGGGTTCAGGATCGCGCGCAACCTGTTCCTTGGTAGGCACCTGTACGTCGAGGACCTGTCGACCTTGGCGGATGCGCGCTCAGCCGGTCACGGAACCCAGATGATGGACTGGCTGCGCCAGCATGCGCAGGCCCAGGGCTGCCGGGCGCTCCACCTGGACTCGGGTGTCCAGCGCGTGCGGGCCCACAAGTTCTATCTGAACCAGAACATGCAGATCGCCTGCTACCACTTCCTGGAGAAGCTGGGGCCCTGATCGCCCGCTCAGCGCTCAGCGCTCAGCGCGCGGCCAGTTCAGCGCCGGTCAGGGAGGACTCGACGTGCGCGATCAGCTCCTCGTCCCGGTAGGGCTTGCCGAGCAGCACGCTGACGCCGGACTCGGCCGCCTGGGGGGCATGCTTGTCCTCCGCCGCGGTGACCATGATGATCGGGATGTGTGCCATGTGCGGCAGGCCGCGCACGTGGCGTGACAGCTCGAAGCCGTCCATGCCGGGCATCTCGACGTCGGTGATGAGGACGTGCGGCGGGGCTTCCTCCAGCTGCCGCATGGCTTCGGATCCGTCCTCGGCCAGGCTCACGCGGTAGCCGTGCTTGGCCAGCAGGCGGCTGGTCTTCACGCGGACGACCTTGGAGTCGTCTGCCACCAGCACCAGGGTCTCGGCCGGCAGCCGGGGCCTGGCGGCGACGGCTGGCGTGGAGGCCAGCGCCTCGGCCTGTGCCTGGAGCCGCGCGGCTTCCTCCGCCGCCAGCCGGGCTTGCTCGCAAGCCAGCTCGGCGGCCCGGCGATCGGCCTCTTCGCGCCGCGCTTTCTCAGCGGCCTGGCGAGCCTGTTCTTCCTGCAGCGCCTTCAGCCGCGCTGCCTCGGCACGTTCGGCCTCCAGGCGGGCCTGCTCGGCTTGCAGCGCTTGCAAGCGTTCGGCCTCCAGACGCTGGGCTTCGATGCGCTCGGCTTCCAGCCGGGCCTGTTCGGCCTGCTGGCGCTCGGCT
>CBINPE010000186.1:0-7307 GCA_966252435.1 uncultured Burkholderiales bacterium
CCCCCGCACCGCCGACCGGTCCCATCACCGCGTTCACGTTGCGCAGCGCCACAGGAGGAAGTCGGGTGCCGTTCTCGCTGGGCCAGGTGTTTCGCAAGGGAGATGTGCCGCCAGGACAGGCCCTGGTGTTGAACGTCCCTGCATCCCAGGTCACGCCGATTGCCCTGTGGGACGATGGCAGCGTCAAGCTCGCGCTCGTGGCGGGCCGGGTGGACCTGACGGCGAACGTGGCCACGTCGGTGGTGATCTCGGCCGGTGCGGCGTCCAGCGCTGCCGCCCTGACCGAGGGCGACCTGATCGCCGCCAACCCTGGCGCATCCGTGACCTACGGCAGCTACGGAACGGTGAGCCTGGCCCCATTGCTGGGTGTGACGGCTGCCCGGGTCCTGATTGAGCAAGCGGGCCCGCACCATGCAACCTTCCAATACATCGCCAGCTTCCCAGCTGACAGCACAGTGCGCGCCGTGTTCTTTGTGCAGCTCTGGTCGGGCGGGGCCTATCGCGTGCGTGTGGCCATCGAGAATGGCGCAGCCGTGGACACCGCCGCCGCGAAGAGTGGTGCCGCCACGGTGACGATTGCCGGGGTGCAGCGCTTCTCCGGCAACGTGTCGATGGCTGGCGGGACGCGCTGGGATGTGGTTGGCGCGAGCTTTTCCGAAGCCATTGCACTGCACGATGCGGCCTACCTGAGGTCCACGAAACTGGTGCCGAACTTCGGTTTCACGACCCCTGGTGCACAGGCGCTGAGCAGCCTGCCGACGACCTACACCCCCATGGACGGCTTGCACTATGAGACCGACATGGGCGCCCCGGGCTACAGCGAGGGGATCGGCCTGATGCAGCACTGGGACGCGCTGTACTGCACCAGCGGTGACGCGCGTGCGCGCGACGCTGCGCTCGCCCATGGCCGCGCCCATGGGTGCTACGGCATCTACTTTCGCGACATGGGCACCAGGCGCATGCCGAGGTTCAGCGACCACCCGACGGCCTACGCCAACGACGATGCGCTGGGTGCGGGCAGCTATCGCTGGGAATTTGCGCACCACCCGAACGCCGGCTACCTGCCGTGGCTGATCACCGCGGAGCGTTTCTTCCTCGAAGTGATGCAGGCCAATGCCTGGGCCTGCTACTACACCTGCAACCCGAACGGCGGTGCTGCCAACCGGCTGTACAGCTCGCAGACACGCGGCCGTGCCTGGCGGCTGCGCACGCTCGCGCTGGTGGCGGCAGTGTCGCCGACAGGTGATCCCGTGGCAGCGGACTGCCGCGCCAACGTCGCGGCCAACCTGGCCCACTGGAAGACGGTGAATGTCGACACCAACACACCAGCCACCGG
Organism: uncultured Burkholderiales bacterium; assembly: GCA_966252435.1. Taxonomy (GTDB): domain Bacteria; phylum Pseudomonadota; class Gammaproteobacteria; order Burkholderiales; family Burkholderiaceae_C; genus CANHBY01. The sequence goes on from CBINPE010000186.1 coordinate 1,337, forward strand.
GCTGATCGGCATCTACGACGACAAGGAACCCGGCACCGCGGGATTCCAGCATTCGATCTTCGAATCGCTGTTCCTTGTCTCGAGCATCGGCTTCGCATGGGATGCCGAGCCGGGGTTCGACGCGGTGCAAAAGGCTGTGCACCAGGCGGTGCGTGACTTCGCGTACCGCGTGCCGGTCGGGTTGACGGGCCGGGGCCAGCCTGGCTACAACGAGTTTTCATATCGCCGGGCGCCGGGCCCCTACCGCATGGTGATCGGCCCCGATTCGAACAGCCTGTATGCCAGCTGGAACGAGATCTACCGCGCGACCTACGGCGACCAGCTGCCTTCTGGCGACGGGCTGAGCCTGCTGGAGTCCTACGCGGACGATCCGAGCAGCACCGCCTTTGCACAAGGCAACTGGGGCCACCTCATCACAGCCCTGTCCTATGCCAAGGACCATGGCGCCAGCGGCGCGGCGGCGGGCTACAACCGCGTGACGGGGGCATCGAATTGGAACGCCAACGCAGTGAGGTTCAACGACTGGCCCAGCTACGGTGTGCTGAGCCGCACCTGAGCTTGCCGGTCACGACCGGGACGCTCCAATGGGCGGCACTTTCAATGCCATGCTGCCTGGAGAGAGATCGCCCAACATCAAGGCCAGGGAGACAAACCGGGTGGCCATGTTGATCTTGTCGCGCTCGCCGTTGGTGTCTTCCGGCGCGAAATCGAGCTTGCTGTACTGAGCGTAACTGGGATCAGAGGGGATCTGCATGCGGGCCTGGCTGCCTGGCTGAGATGTCGGCACAGTGTAAACCCCTAGGTATTTACACCAAGTGCAGCCTTCATTCTTTTGTCACATGCAACCATTGACCCGAGACATGGGCGCTCGACGCCTGGCCTGATGGGATGGGGGATGGACGTGTCCGACGCCGTCACCCCCCAAAGAGAGGGTTGCCTCCTGCGGAAGGGTGGCGAAAGAATTCCGCCAGGAGAGCACAAACATGGACCACTTTCTAGGAACCTACCGGGGCCATCGCATCTACGAGGTTCGCTATGTCGAGGACGAGTCCTCCGGCGAATTCCGTGTCGAAGGATTCAGCAAGACCTACCTCTCTCTGGCGGCGGCCCAGCAGGCCATTGATGAGGTGCTGGCCAAGTTGGAGCCAGCCCAGCCAGACTGGTGTGAGCTGTGAGATAGCCCCACCCGGGCCCTGCGGAGGGGCCAACACCAAGAAGGCCGATGCGCAGCATCGGCCTTCTTGCTTCTCAACCCACGGTTGAGTCAAAGGCAGCACAACAGCCGCTCAAGGCAGCAGGCCATGTCGCCGCAGCAGGCCTGGGTGGCCCAGGCTGCGGCCGAGGCGCCAAGCACCGCCAGTGCCATGCCGAGTTTGATCACGAGTTTCGTCTTCATGGAACTTCCTTTGCAAGAAGGGGAGGAGGCGAGAAACGAACGCCTGGCCCGAATGGTAGGCCACCTGGCGCATCAAAATCAAAGTCGGTGAGCCTGCTTGACTCACCACCAGCCGTTGTCACCCAGCACCATCTTCTTGTAGTAGTCGATGTTGGCCCGCATCGCGAACACGGCGGACACCCCATAGCCCAGGGCGTTGGCCATGCGCCCCAGGCCCATCAGCTCCATCACCATCGACAGCACCACAATGGCCACCACGCCGACCACGAACATCAGCAGTCCTTTCTTCCACATGCCCTTGACCGCGTAGTAGATGGGGCCGAACAGGAAAGCCAGGATGTTGAAGCTGAACTTCATGCGCTCGCCGAACGACAGGCTCTTGAAAGCCGTCATCTTCACCCCACCCGCTTTCTCGATCAGGTAGAACTTGTTTTTCCAGGTGTCGGACACCGGCAGGCTGTCAATGGCGGCGCGGGGGCGGACATCTTCAATGGCGGCACTGGGTGGGCTGTAGGGATTGGGCTGGTTCATGGGGGCATGCAACAACGAAGAAATTCAGACCCCCATTGTCCGTGGCCCTCGGCGGGCGAGCGCCCCCTGTCTCGGGGGTGAGATCGAGCCCTTCAAGGCAAGGTCATCCCTGGCTGGCCGAAGCCGTAGGGCCCGGCAGGCCCCAGTTCGATCGCCGCACTCAGGGTCAAGCCTTCACGCGACCAATCCACTTTCATCACGGAGAAAGCCTCGCGCCGGGGGAAATCGCTGGGTGCATTCACGGGTGCGCCGTCTATCCGCAGGACCACATCCCCACGTCGCATCCCTGCGCGCTCGGCCGCTGAGTCCCTCCCCACGAGCCGGACGGGAACGCCCGACGCCAGGCCCTGGCTCGCCAGGTATTGCTCGGCATCGGCAGGTTCATCGTAGAACGCCAGTCCCAGCTGTCCTCGCAAGGCCCTTCCTCGCTGGCACAGCAGTTGGAGCAAGTCCGGGCGTTCGTGGGTATAGGCCAGCCATTGGGCGGTGCGGTAACGGTCATCGACCGCATCCGGATCCGCCCCGCGGTCCAGCAGCACCCGCACCAATGCTGCACTGGCCTTCTTCTCGATGGCGTACCACAGAGGGTACTGGGTTCGGCTTGTCCAAGGGATCGAGATCCGGTCATTGGGGCTCACGCCATGCTCGAGCAGACACTCGACCGCGGCACGCCGGTCATGGCGGATGGCGACTTCCAGCGGCGACACCGTCTCGTGGGGCGTTTCCTGCTCCGCGCCAGAAGCGCCCGCCTCGAGGAGCATGCGCAGGATCGATGTGTTTTCCATCCCTGCTGCGGTGCTCACGGCATGGACCGTCCCTGGCGCCAGGGGATTGGCCCCGGCAGCCAGCAGCATGGCGATGATCTTTGCTGCCCCTGCCTCGACATCGGTCGGGGTGGGCTGTTGTTCCCTCACGGAAAACAAGGCGCAGGACAGGACAGGAGACCCGCCCCAACCTCTTGCGCCATCCGGCTTGGCCCCCTGGGCCAAGAGCTGTTGCACCAGCTCGACCTGGCACGCTTCCACAGCCCGGAGGAGTTCCTTGCTCAGCTTCTTTGTACTCATGAGGGCGGTCACCTTTGAACGCGGACTGTCGAACAGCAAACCCATCCTAACGTGCGACATCGAGCTGCTCGCCGGTGGCCAAGCTCATCCCGGGTGAACATCCTCGGTAGGCGGCGCTTGCGCCCGTCAACGCAGGTTGACCAGCGTCTGCAGCACCTGGTCCTGGGTCTTGATGGTCTGCGCGTTGGCCTGGTAGGTGCGCTGCGCGGTGATCATGTTCACCAGCTCGGCGGTCAGGTCGACGTTGGAGGCCTCCAGCGCGCCCGACAGCAGGCTGCCCAGGTTGCCCTCACCCGGCGTGCCCACGATCGGGTCGCCCGAGGCGAAAGTGCGGCCCCAGGTGTTGCCGCCCTGGGCCTGCAGGCCCTGCGGGTTGCGGAAGGTGGCGATCTCGACCTGGCCTGTACACGCTGCTGGCCAACCGTGGCGAGTGGGTACCCCTGCAAACCCTCGCCGCGCCATCGTCGACCCGGCCGACTTGAACTGCCCGTTCGAGTAGCGCGCCGTGATGACGCCGTTGGACTCGAACTGTGGTGTACCCGCAAAGTTAAAGAGAAAGAGAAGAAAGAAATCCTCGTCCGTGGTTAGACGGCGGGATGAACTCTTTGTTGGGAAGACACTGACCTTTGCCATCCGCTCACGGAGGTGCGGGTCATGGATAGGGAGGCTGGTGGGTTTTCGGTCCCACGAGCCGCCACGCACGGAACTTGCCCTGGCGCTGAAGTTGACAACGGAGAAGACATTTGGAAGACCCCTCCCTTTTTGCGCAGGTGGAGCGCTGGGTGCAGGGCAACGTCGAGTGGCTGCGCCTGGGGGTTGAGGCGCTGGGGGCCGCGGTGATTGCCGTTGGCGCGGTCGTCGCCATTGTCGGCCTGCTGCGGTACGCGGTCTCTGCGGGACGCCATGGCAAACGCAGCTTCGTGCCCATCCGCCTGTCGTTCGCCCGCTACCTGACGCTGGCGCTGGAACTGCAACTTGCCGCGGACATCCTCTCGACCTCCGTGGCCCCGACCTGGGACCGCATCGGCAAGCTCGCCGCCATTGCGGTGATCCGCACCGCGCTCAACTTCTTCCTCAGCAAGGAGATGAAGGACGAGCGTGCCGCCGAGGAGCCGGCACTGCATGACAAAGGCCATCCCCTGGGTTCCTGAGCCCACGCGAAAACAAGCAAGCCCCCGGGGTGCGGGCTCAACGGGGTTCTCAAATAGCGGCGTCACCGAGCCCGCTCTCTCACTCATTCTGACTGTACATTTATACAGTGCCCGCTGGGTACACTGTTGACCTTCTTTCATGTTCTCTCGATGCGTAACTCATGAGTGTCCGGTCTGAATTCCTAACAAGTAAATCTATAAATACCCGCATCGAAATGGGTGCCTATGAGTATCTCTGGCAGCAACCCAAAACAAGTACCAGAAAGCTGGCCGAACTTTTTGAATCCAATCCCGGCAGTCTTCCCTCTGACTTGGTCGACAGTGAGTCGGCAGAGCGGGCAGCCGAAGAAGTTCTTCAACAATTTGCAAAACGAGGCATCAAGCACTTCGGCCTCCGCCTCCATGGCACCCAGGAATACCCCCTGCAACTTCGAGATGCAATCGAGCCCATTGAACTGCTCTATTTCCAGGGATCTTGGGAGTTAGCCACAGCTCCTCGTCACATCGCTGTCATTGGGACTCGCAAAGTAACACCAGAGGGCGCCGCACGTACGCGCAAGCTTGTCCGTGCGCTGGTAGCACATGACTTCACCATCGTGTCAGGACTTGCCCAGGGTGTTGATACCCTCGCACATCAAACCGCTATCGAAGCAAATGGTCGCACCATGGCTGTGATAGGCACACCTATTTCTGAGGTCTACCCCAAGGAAAATGCAAAACTCCAACGGCAGATCGCCACTGACTTCCTGCTAATCAGCCAAGTTCCAGTTCTGAGATACAAGTCTCAAGCGCTGATAACAGGCTTTTTTTCCCCGAACGTAACAAGACGATGTCCGCACTGGCAGAGGCAACAATCATCGTTGAGGCAGGGGAAGCATCAGGCACCCTGATTCAGGCAAAAGCAGCGCTTGATCAAGGTAGAAAACTCTTCATTCTTGACAGCAACTTCTCCAACCCCGCAATCAAATGGCCTACCAAATTTGAAAAAATGGGAGCCATTCGTGTGCGTGAATTTGAAGACATTCAACGCGAGTTTGTGTGAAAGAAAATGCCACTTCCGCTCATGGAATCGGGGGAAAACTTTGACTTCTGCCGTGCGCTTAAGACATTGACTTTCTAAAGGGGTCGACTGGCGGACCGAAGGAAGGAACGCGGCCTGAATTTGAAACCGTCGCAGACCCCAAAGTCCTCAAGCAAAAACAAAAACCCCGCGGGGCACAGGGCCCAGCGGGGTTCTCAAAAACGCAGAGTGGGTCTCTGCAATGTACTGGTGGTGGAAAGAGAGGTTGTTCACACAAACTCTCTTCCAACGTCTGCAAACAAACGCTACCTCTCAGCCCCTCATTTATGGCAACAGGCTAGAGGCAAGCACCGTGACCGTCAGATCCTTGGAACCGTTCTGGTCCGTGTCTCCGCTGATCTGGGCGTTGATCCCGCTGATGGTGGTGCTCGTGGCGAGGTTGCCTTCGATACTTTGAGACTCGACTGTGCCTGAGTTGAACGCTATCGATGTTCCCGACAGTGCTATTGGGGTCTTGATGTTGTAGTTCTCGGTCAGCCCTCGGTATTGGAGACGTAGGGTACTGTCTAGCTTACGACTTACCGTATCTGGAGTGGCCGACTCGTTATTGGCGAAAGTGGCCCCCGCGGCGTACTCCACGCGCAAGGGGCTCCCAGACACCAGGGTGTCAAGTGCAAGTGTTTGCGCGGGAGGAACAGCAATGTTGAGCGTCATTGAACTCAGCGAGTTCGTGAAGGTCAGCCGCATGGTCGCTGCACCTGTCAACGTGTCGGTAGCGTTCTGGTAGGTCGTAGCGAATGAAGTGAGT
>CBINPE010000187.1:0-7244 GCA_966252435.1 uncultured Burkholderiales bacterium
AGGTGTGGTGGTTGTTGTGCAGCTCTTCGCCGCCGATCAGGATGCCCCAGGGCGAGATGTTCGTGGAGGCGTCCGGGGCCTCGAAGTTGCGGTAACCCCACCAGTGGCCCAGGCCATTGATGATGCCGGCCGCGGTGACGGGGATCCAGAGCATCTGGACCGCCCAAACGGTCAGGCCGATCGAGCCGAACATCATGAGGTCGAGCAGCAGGGTGATGCCCACGCCTTGCCAGCTGAAGCGGCTGTAGAGGTTGCGCTCGAGCCAGTCGTCGGGCGTCTGGTGACCATACTTGGCCAGCGTCTCCTTGTTCTTCGCTTCCGCACGATAGAGCTCACTGCCTTGCAGCAGGACGGTGCGGATGCCTCGCGTGACGGGGCTGTGCGGGTCCTCTTCGCTCTCGCATTTGGCGTGGTGCTTGCGGTGGATGGCCACCCACTCCTTGGTCACCATGCCAGTGGTCAGCCACAGCCATAGGCGGAAGAAGTGTGCCGCGATAGGATGCAGGTCAAGGGCGCGATGGGCCTGCGAGCGGTGCAGGAAGATGGTCACCGAGGCAATGGTGATGTGCGTGGTCACCACGGCGTAAAGCACCACCTGCCACCAGGAGGCATTGAGCAAGCCATGCGCTAGCCAAGCCAGCAGGCTGTCCATCACCAATGACAAACTGTCCATAAGATTGTTCTCTCAGAGCGAATAGAGCAAAAAGAATACCCCCATTGTAGGCGGGACCTGTGTTCTGGATGAGCCGAAATGACTGGGCTTTGACACACCGCAAGGAGGATTGGCGAGGCCTTCCCCTCCCTCAACGGCGTTCCCAGATTGCGGCAAAAAATCCATCGGTGCCGTGTTGGTGTGGCCACAGACGCAGAAAGTTGCCTTGCACCAGACTCTCGGGGCTCGTCACATGGGCCTGCTGCAAGGCCTGGAGCGCCGGCAAAGGGCTGAACGTGTCTTTGTGCGCTACAGCAAAGGCCTCCGCCACGGCTTCATTCTCCGCCGCCAGCAGGCTGCAGGTGGCGTAGACCAGGCGCCCACCGGGCTTGAGCAGGCGGGCCGCGCTGTTCAGGATCGCTGCCTGCTTGGCCGCCAGCTCCTCCACGCTCTGGGGCGACTGGCGCCACTTCATGTCGGGGTTGCGGCGCAAGGTGCCCAGGCCCGAACAGGGCGCGTCCACCAGCACCCGGTCCACCTTCCCGGACAGCCGCTTGATGCGCTCGTCGCGCTCGTGTGCGATCTGGGCGGGATAAACGTTGGACAGGCCGCTGCGCGCCAGCCGGGGCTTGAGGGCAGCCAGGCGGTGCCCCGAGGTGTCAAAGGCGTACAAGCGTCCGGTGTTGCGCATGGCCGCCCCCAGCGCCAGCGTCTTGCCGCCTGCCCCTGCACAGAAGTCCACCACCATCTCGCCGCGCTTGGCGTCCGTCAGCAGGGCCAGCAACTGGCTGCCCTCGTCCTGCACCTCGAGCGCGCCCGATTGGAACAGGGCGTGCTTGTTCAGGGCCGGCTTGCCCTCGAACCGCAGGCCCCAGGGGGAGTACGGGGTGGCCTCGCAGGGCAGCTGGCCCGCCTGGAGCGCCGCCTGGGCCTCCGCACGCTTGGCCTTCATCGTGTTGACCCGCACGTCCAGCGGCGCGCTGCGCTGCAGGCTGTCGACCAGCGGCCAGAAGCCCTTCTCGCCCAACTGCGCCTGCAGCGCCTCGGCCAGCCACTCGGGCAGGTTGTGGCGCAGCTTGTCCGGCAGGCTGGCCTGGTCGACCGCCTGCACTTGAACCAGCCAGGCGTGTTCCTCGGGCGAGCAGGCCGCCTTCAGGAAGCCGGCGTTGCCCTGCCAGCCCAGCAGCACCAGGCGGCGCGTCTGCTCGCCCCGGCCCGACTGGGCCAGGTGCTGGAACAGCAGGCGGCGGCGCAGCACCTCGTAAGTGGTCTCGGCCAAGCTGTGCCGCTCGCGCGGGCCCAGGTTGCGGTGGGTGCGGAAGAAGTCGGAGACGACACGGTCGGCAGGGGCGTCGAATTGCATGACCTGGTGCAGCAGGTCGGTGGCGAGTTCGATGAGGGCGTTGGGATGCATGGAATGGATGGGCGGACAAACGAAAGGTTACGCTCGGGGACATGACACAGCCCCCTTCCGAAAAAGACGACCTGGCACCGCTGCCGCCCACGCCTCCCGGACGTTACCGCCACTACCGCGGCGGCGTCTACGAGGTGCTGGGTGTGGCGCGCCACAGCGAGACCCTGGAGCCGATGGTGGTCTACCGGCCCCTCTACAACGACACGGGCTGGTGGGTGCGCCCCCATGCCATGTTCTTCGAGACAGGATGGTTCGAGGGGCGTCTCCAGCGGCGCTTTGCCCCGCTGGAAGAAACACCACCGGCAGGCGGGTGATGACCATGCCACGCCGGCTTCAGGCGCATGGACGACGCGGACCGGTGGCTCAGGAACGCTCCATGGACGAATTGGGCAGCACCAAGCGTGAGCGCATGGCGTTGTCTTCCTCGTCACCCTGGGACTGCCGCTGCGCGGACATGGTGTCGAAGTCCTCGGCCGTCACGTTGCCCGTGATGTAGCGGCCGTCGAAGCAGGAGGCCTCGAAGCCCGCCAGCTGCGGGTTGAGCGCGCCGACCACGCGCTTCATGGCCTCGACGTCCTGGTAGATCAGGGCGTCGGCACCGATGAACTGGCGGATCTCCTCCAGCGTGCGGTCGTGGGCGATGAGCTCGTTCTTGGTCGGCATGTCGATGCCGTACACGTTCGGGAAACGCACCGGGGGCGCCGCGGAGGCCATGTAGACCTTCTGCGCGCCGGCGTCGCGCGCCATCTGGACGATCTCCTTGGACGTGGTGCCGCGCACGATGGAGTCGTCCACCAGCAGCACGTTGCGGCCGGCGAACTCCAGGCCGATGGCGTTGAGCTTCTGGCGCACCGACTTCTTGCGCACCCCCTGCCCCGGCATGATGAAGGTGCGGCCGACGTAGCGGTTCTTGACGAAGCCCTCGCGGTAGGGCTTGCCGATGCGCTGGGCCAGCTGCATGGCCGAGGGGCGGCTCGACTCCGGGATCGGGATGACCACGTCAATCTCGGTCGGCGGGATGGTGGAGATGACGCGCTGCGCCAGGCTCTCGCCCATGTTGAGCCGGGCCTGGTAGACCGAGATGCCGTCCATCACCGAGTCGGGGCGGGCCAGGTAGACGAACTCGAACATGCAGGGATGCAGGCTGGGGCTCTCGGCGCACTGGCGCGAGTGCACGCCGCCCTCGAGGTCGACGAAGATCGCCTCGCCGGGCGCGACGTCGCGCTCGACCTCATGGCCGGTGCCCTCAATGGCCACGGTCTCGCTGGCCACCATCACCTCGGGGCCCTCGGCGCCCGTGCTGCGGCCGAAGCACAGGGGGCGGATGCCGTAGGGGTCGCGGAAGGCCAGCAGGCCGTGCCCGGCGATCAGGGCGATCACGGCATAGGAGCCCTTGACGCGCCGGTGCACCGCGCTGACCGCCTTGAAGATGGCGTCCGGCGTGAGGGGCAGGTCGCGTGCCGACTTCTCCAGCTCGTGTGCCAGCACGTTGAGCAGCACCTCGGTGTCGCTGTCGGTGTTGATGTGACGGCGGTCGACGTCGAACAGCTCCTTCTTCAGGAGGTGCGCGTTGGTCAGGTTGCCGTTGTGAACCAGCACCAGGCCGAACGGCGCGTTGACGTAGAAGGGCTGCGCCTCCTCCTCGCTGTAGGCATTGCCCGCCGTGGGATAGCGCACCTGCCCCAGCCCGACCACGCCGGGCAGGGCCCGCATGTTGCGGGTGCGGAAGACGTCGCGCACCATGCCGCGCGCCTTGTGCATGAAGCACTTCGTGTCCTGCATGGTGACGATGCCCGCCGCGTCCTGGCCCCGGTGCTGCAGCAGCAGCAGGGCGTCATAGATCAACTGGTTGACGGGAGCGTGTGAGATCACACCAACAATGCCGCACATAGCGAGTCATCCTTCTTCATTCAGGCTGGACGGGAAAAAACGTGAGAGCTCGGAGGGCAGCCAGGGCCTGATCGTGATCAGGGCCGTGCTCACCCACCGCGCGCTGGGCGAGGCGCGCCACTGCGTCGAGCCGGCCCAGGGGGTGAAGGACACCACCGTGACCAGACAGAGCAGGATCAGCGCCCCACGCCACAAACCAAAGAACCCGCCCAGCAGCCGGTCGAGCATGCTGAGCGGCGTGGCGCGGATCAACCACCGCACCACCTGGGCGGCCAGACCCCAGGCCACCAACACCACCAGGAAAATCAGGCCGAAGCCTGCCAGCGCGTTGAGCGCCCCGCCCGGCCGGCCGACCGGCAGCAGGGGTGCCCACTGGGGAGCGAACACCAGGGCCGCACCGTACGCCACCAGCCACCCCAGCAGGGACATCACCTCGAAGACGAAACCCCGCATGCAGCCCACGACCACGGACAGCAGGAGCACGCCCCCGAAGACTGCGTCAATCCAACTCCAGACCACCGAGGATCACAGGGCCAGCACGACCGCCGGCACACCGCCTGCTTTCATGCGCGCCAAGGCCTTGTCGGCCTCGTCGCGCGAGTTGTAGGGACCCACCCGGACGCGAATGCGCTTGCCCTCCGCGGTGTCAGCCACTTGCACGAACGTCTTGAAGCCGAGCTTCTCCACCTTGGCCCGCACCTCCTTGGCGGCCGTGTTGTCGGCAAAGGCACCCGCCTGCACCACGAAGCGGGCGGACTTTTCGGCTTCCGCGCCGCTGGTGGCCGCAGCGGTGCCGGAGGGCCGCGCGGCCGTCGTCTCGGGCGCCCGGGTGGGCGGGGCAACTTCGCGGCCGGCGTCTTCCGACGTCTCGGTGAGCATCTCGGCGGGTGCGCTCTCATGCGCCGGCGGATGGGTCGCATTCCCCGCCGCAGGCTTGGCCGCCGGCATGGTCAGGGGCGGCGCAGTCTCCTTGCGCGGGATCTCGATGGGGATGTCGACCGCCACGGGACGCGGCTGGGTCTCGAACAGCAGGGGGAAGACGATGACGCCGATCATCACCAGCACGGCCGCACCGATCAGGCGGTGGCGTGCCCGCACCCTCGCTTGCTGGACGGCGTCGGCCAATTCGGTCACGGAAGCGGGCGACACCCGGTCGGCCTTGTCTTTTTTGCCCGAGGACTGAAAGAGGGACAGCAAGCCCATGCGCGGTAAGTTTCCTTGGTGCGAAGAACAGTCGAGGCGATCGGAAGGACCGGAACTGGAACGGAAGAACGGCTGGGACTAGACGACGTGCCTGGCCGCCAGCTTCGGCAGCCCGTGTTTCAGCACGCCCCCGACTGTCAGGAACGAGCCGAAGACGATGATTCTATCAGCGGGGTCTGCACGCCCGAGGGCTGAATTCAGGGCCTCGTGCGGCGCGGCATGGCGGCTCACGCCTGGCCGCGCGCCAAGCGGGCCCGGCAGCGCCAGCTGCGCATGCAGATCTTGCAGGGCCTGGGCGGTGGCGGCACGCGGCAGGGGCAGGTCGGTGAAGTACCAATGGTCGACCAGGGGAGCCATGCGGGTGAGGATGGCCGCGAGGTCCTTGTCGGCCATGCCGCCGAAGACGGCATGGGTGCGCGGGAAGTAGCCCATCTGGTCGAGGTTGTGCACCAGCGCGGCCACCGCGTGCGGGTTGTGGGCCACGTCGAGCACCAGGGTGGGCTGGCCGGGCACGATCTGGAAGCGTCCCGGCAGGTCGACCCAGGCCAGGCCGTTGCGCACCGCCTGGGCCGAGACGGGCAGTTGCTCGCGCAGGGCCTCGAACACGGCCAGCACCCCGCTGGCGTTGAGCAGCTGGTTGGCGCCGCGCAGGGCCGGATAGGCCAGGGCGTTGAAGCGCTTCTCGCGCCCGCTCCAGGACCATTGCTGCGGGTCGCCGCTGTAGTTGAAGTCGCGTCCGAAGCAGCGCAGGTCGGCACCCAGCGCCTGGGCCGCGTCGAAGATGCTCTGCGGCGGCTGCGGGTCGCTGACCACCACGGGGCGGCCGGCGCGCATGATGCCGGCCTTCTCGCGCCCGATGGACTCGCGGTCGGGGCCCAGCAGTTCGGTGTGGTCGAGGTCGATGCTGGTGATGACGGCACAGTCGGCGTCGACGACGTTGACGGCGTCCAGCCGGCCGCCGAGGCCGACCTCCAGGATCACCAGGTCGAGCGGCGCCTGGGACAGCAGGTGGGCGATGGCCAGCGTGGTGAACTCGAAGTAGGTGAGGCTGGTGTCCCCGCGAGCCCGCTCCACCGCCTCGAAATGGGGCACGAGGGCCTCGGCAGGCACTGCGGCGCCGTTGAGGCGGCAGCGCTCCTGGAAGTGCACGAGATGGGGCTTGGCGTACAGGCCGACCCGGTAGCCGGCCTGCAGGGCGACGGACTCGAGCATGGCGCAGGTCGAGCCCTTGCCGTTGGTGCCGGCCACCATGACCACGGGCACGGAGAAGGACAGGCCAAGGGCCTGGGCGACAGTGCGCACCCGCGCCAGGCCCATGTCGATTTCGGTGGGGTGCAGCTGCTCGCAACGGGCCAGCCAGCCGTCGAGCGTCGAGGGAAGGGGCAACATGGGGCGGGATGGTAAAGCAGACCTGCCTTCCCCGGCACGAGGGGGCATTGTGGGGCCCGTTATTTACCGATAATGCGTTTCCGTCGTCGCCCCCAGGCCTGCACTTGCCGCCCATGCCCCTTTCCTCCGCCCGCCCCCGCCCCCTGTCCCGGCCGCGCCGCCAGTTTGGCCGGCTGGCCCTGCGCCGCTGGCTGTTGGGGGCCCTGCTGGTCATGCTGCTGGGGGCCAGCGGCCTGGGTGCCTGGCTGTACATGGTGTCGACCGAGCTGCCCGACATCAGCGAGCTCAGCCACTACCAGCCCAACCAGCCCCTGCGCATCTACACCACGGACGGCGTCGAGATCGGGCAGTACGGCATGGAGCGGCGCTACTTCGTGCCCATCACGCAGATCCCCCGCCCCCTGCAGGACGCCCTGCTGGCGGTGGAGGACACGCGCTTCCGCGACCACGTGGGCGTGGACTTCAAGGGGGTGGCGCGTGCCCTGCTGGCCAACCTGAGCCGCAGCCGCAGCCAGGGGGCCTCCACCATCACCCAGCAGGTGGCGCGCAACTTCTACCTCTCCTCGCGCAAGGACTACGAGCGCAAGGTGCGCGAGATGCTGCTGGCGCTGAAGATCGAGAAGCAGCTCAGCAAGGACCAGATCCTCGAGCTGTACATGAACCAGATCTACCTCGGCCAGCGCGCCTACGGCTTCG
>CBINPE010000188.1:0-7100 GCA_966252435.1 uncultured Burkholderiales bacterium
TGGCGCACGATGTTCTCGCGCACGACGATGGCGTCGTCGATCAGCAGGCCCACGCACAGGCTCAGCGCCATCAGCGTGATGCCGTTGATCGTGAAGCCCAGCAGGTGCATGAACAAAAAGGTGCCGATCAGGGCGATGGGCAGCGTCAGCCCGGTGATGACGGTGCTGCGCCAGGAGTCGAGGAACAGGAACACGATCAGCACCGTGAGCAGTGCGCCCTCGATCAGGGTCTGCTTGACGTTGGCCACCGAGACCCGGATGCCGCGCGAGCTGTCGCGGTTGACCTCCAGCCGCATGCCCTCGGGCAGCTCGGCGCGCACCGCGTCCAGCGCCTTGAGCAGGCCGTCGACCACCTCGATGGTGTTCTCGCCCTGCGACTTCTGCACCGACAGCAGCACCGTGCGCTGGCCGTTGTACAGGGCCAGGCTCTCGGGCGGCTGGTTGCCGTCGACCACCTCGGCCACCTGGGACAGCTTGATGATGCTGCCGCCCTGGCGCGCGACGACCACGCGCTCGAAGTCCTCGGCGCGGGCCAGCCGGGTGCTGATCTGCACCACGCGCTCCTGCTCGCGCGAGCGCACGTTGCCCACCGGCAGGGTCTGGTTCTCGGCGCGCAGCGCGGCCAGCACCTGGTCGGGCGTGACGCCCAGGGACTCCATGGCATCGGGGCGCAGGTAGACGAGCAGCTGGCGGTCCTGCCCGCCGACCACGCTGACCGAGCCGACGCCGCGCACGTTCTCCAGGCGCTTTTGCAGCACCTCGCGGCCCCAGCTGGTCAGGGCCTGGGTGCTGTGGCGGGGGCGCCCGCCGGGCCCCGCGTCGGAGAGCAGGGCCACGTTGAAGATCGGCTGGCTGGCCGGGTCAAAGCGCGACACGCGCGGCTCCTTGACCTCCTCGCGCAGGTTGGGCCGCACCAGGGCGACCTTCTCGCGCACCTCCTCGGCCACCTGGCGGCCATCCATGTCGAGGTTGAACTCGATAATCACCACCGAGGTGCCCTCGTAGGAGCGCGAGCGCAGGGTGCTGATGCCGGCTACCGTGTTGACGGCCTCCTCAATCTTGCGTGTGACCTCGGTCTCGACGATCTCAGGCGCGGCGCCGGGGTAGTCCACCTGCACCACCACCGTGGGCAGGTCGATGTTCGGGAACTGGTCCACCGACAGCCGCTGGTAGCTGAACAGGCCCAGCACCACCAGGGCGGCCATCAGCATGGTCGCCAGGACGGGGTTGTGGATGCAGATGCGGGTGAAGCCCATGGCGTGCGGTGCTCCCTCAGCGCGCGGCCGAGGCCGGGGTGGCAGGGGTGGCGGAGGCGGCAGGCAGGTTCACCAGCGTGCCGTCGGGCAGCGGGCCCACGGCGGGGCGCAGCAGCACCATGCCATCGCTCAAGCCGCGGCGCACCGCCACGGCGCTCAGGCGTTCGGCGCCTTCGCCGACCTCGCCCTGGGCACCGAGCTGCAGGCTGCGCCGCGCGACGCGGCCATCCACCACCGCCAGCACCTGGCCGCGGCTGCTGTTGCCGGGGTCGGTGCCGCTGTCAGGCTGCACCAGGTTCAGTGGCACGGCCAGGGTGTCCTGCCGGTCCAGCTCGATGGTGCCCTGCGCAAACTGGCCGTGTCGCACGCCCGCCGGCGGCTCGGCGCCGGGCCACTGCAGGGCCAGGTAGACCAGCACCGCGCGGGTGCCCGCCTGGGTGCTGGGGTTGAGCCGCACCACGCGCGCGTGCAGCGTCTCGCTGACGCCGTCCACCTGCAGCGAAGCCTGCTGGCCAACGTGCACCTGCTCGACGTCTTCCGGCGGCAGGCTGGCCTCGAGTTCCATGCGACGCAGGTCGACGATTTCCACCAGCCGGGCGTCCAGCGGCACGCGCTCGCCCGGCTGCACCAGGCGCTGCGAGACCCGTCCGTTCATGGGCGAGCGCAGCTGGGCGTCGTCGCGCGCCTTGCGCGCCAGCGCCACCGCCGACAGGGCCGCCTGGTAGGTGGCCTGGGCCGCGGCCTCGTTGGAGACCGAGGTCTCCATGCCAGTGGAGGAGATGAAGCCCTGCGCCACCAGGGCGCGGTTGTTCTCGAGGGCGCGGCGCGCGATGTCGGCCTGTGCCCGGCTGGTGGCCGCGGTCTGCTCAGCCTGGCGCAGCCGCAGGTCCAGCTCGGTGGTGTCGAGCTGGCCGATCACCTGGCCGGCCTTCACCGTGTCGCCCTCGCGCACGCTCAGGCGCTGCACCTCGGCGGCGACCTTGGCCTTGATGACGGCGGTGTCCAACGCCTTGAGCGTGCCCGAGACGCGCAGGCTGCGCGTGAGGGTCTGCGGGCGCACCACCCAGACGTCACTCTCGGACAGGACCAGCGGGCGGGCAGGCGCCGCGGGCGCCGAGGCGGCCGCGGGGGGCGCGCTGGCCGTCGCATTGCGGCCCGGCAGGACGCGCGGACCCAGCCACATGCCAAGCCCGCAGCCCGCAAGAAGGATCAACAGCCACTTCAACTTCATGGGGTGGGGGTGCGATGGAGCAGGCCGTTGATGACGATGTCGATGTGGGTGGCGATCACCCGGCTGGGGTCGATCTGCCCACTGAGGCAGCCACAGGCGCCGAGGGAATGCTTGAACAGGGACATGAAGATCATGGGACCGCACAGCACCTGGGTGATTTCCTGCAGGGGCACCTCGCGGAACTCGCCGCGTTCGATGCCGCGCTGCACCGTGCGTGCGAGCAGTTGGTTGGCGGGGATGATGACTTCCTCGGCGTAGAACTGGGCAATCTCGGGGAAGTTCCGTGCCTCGGACAGCATGATCTTGTGGATGGCCGAGGCGGGGGTGTTGCCCACGCGCTCCCACCAGGTGGTGAGCAGGTAGGCCAGCAGCTCGGCGGTGGTGCCCTCGAAGGTGTCGACCTGCTCGGAGCCCTCGGCGATCAGCTGGGAGAGGTTCTCCCGGATCACGGCCTTGAGCAGCTCTTCCTTGCTTGGGTAATACAGGTAGAGGGTGCCCTTGGAGACGCCCGCGCGCGCGGCCACTTCCTCGGCCCGGGTGGCGGCGAAACCCTTTTCGCCGAACAAAGCCAGGGCGGCGTCCATGAGCTCATGGGGGCGGTCCTGCTTGCGGCGCTGGCGGGGCGTGGCGGTGGGAGAAGGGGCAGAGATCGTGGAGGACATGATTTAACTGACCGGTTGGTCAGTAATGTAGCTGGGGGTGGGTGGGAGGGTCAAGGGTGCAGGCCGCTGGCACGCTGGGGTTGGTCAGTGATTTTCTCCCGCTTATTCCTGCCTCCAAGGCTGGATGAAAAAACTGGGGGAGATCCGGACTGGCGACCCACGGGCTCGCACCATCTTCCCGGCTTTGTACACGGTTTTTGGAAATGCCTGAAAAGACTTTCAAGTACTTTTTGAAACACTTATTTGTTTGTTGAAACAGTGTCAGGAAATCATTCATTGCATTGACAATGATTTCTAATTGTCCGATAGTTGCCGGCCATTTTGAATTTGAATTCAACTTAATATTTTTGGAGTGGCATGACTCATAGATTTTTGTTTGCATTGATGATTGGAATTGCATCGCTGGCGCATGTCTCTTTGGCCAGGGCGGATGGAATAACGAGCATATTTTCCAGCGACAATGGCAAGTGTGTGGATGTCTCCGAGATATCCAATTCACCCGGTGCCAAGATCCATCAATGGAGTTGCTGGGGTGGGCTGAACCAGAATTTCATTTTCACCGCCAGCCGCGAAGGCTCCTTCAGCCTGCAGGCCCAGCACAGCAAGCTTTGCGTGGACTCCCAGGCGGCCGCTGATGGGCAGCAGTTGGTGCAGAACCCTTGCAATGGTTCTGCCAGTCAGAAGTTTTTCGTGACCCAGAACACCGACGGGTCTTACCTCCTGAAAACGCAGAACCAGCAGAGCTGCCTGGAGAACACCGGTTTGGGCGGCGTCGATGGGAGCCCCGTCGGGACAGGGCGTTGCACAGGAGGAAGAAACCAGAATTACCGGCTCACCAATCCCTCCGTCCTGGCGCGCGGGAGCGCGGCGGTCGCCGTGGGGCAGGACCTGTTCACCAATTTTGGCCTGGGCGTGAACCTGCAGAGGATGAGCCATGAAGGGTATGACCCGGCGACGGGCCGCCCCCTGGCCAACGTCTTTGCCGCCAGCGACGAATATGCCCTGCTTGGGCAGGATCTCTCCACGGGCTTCGTCTTCGGGCCGCAGTCGCCGCAGCTGTGGGGAGGAAAGGATGGCAACAGAGCCTACGCCGCTCAGTTCCAGCAGATCGCCAACGTCAAGAACCGGCTTGCCGCAGGCCAGCCATTCTTGACGCCAAGCCAGCTCCATACGCTGGAAATTCTCAGCCATGTCCCCGGCCCCTTGGGCGTTGAAACAAGCGTCCTGCACCACAATGTCAAGGCCCCTTATTTCGATGGCGACCAAAGCCCTTATGTCGTGCATCCGGATGTGAGATTGCCGCAGGGCATGTACTACATCAGGTATTGGTTCAAGTTGCTGCCCGGGTTCACCAAATCCTGGGGGTCGGGGTATCGTTGGTATGGGCTGACTGAATTCAAGAATGACAGCGATAACAATCGGGCCGGCGTCAACCTGATCCTTGTCAACGGCAAGCCCAAAATCAGAATGACCATTGACAACATGCGGGGCGGAACCTTGAATGGCGTTGCCTTCAAGCCCTGGGAATATCTTTATCCCGAACAATCCGGTCCTTCGCTGGAAGAGGGGGTCTGGTACCGGCTCGAGTTTGCGGCACGCACATCCAATACCAAGAATGGTGGTGGATTCGTATGGGCCGCCCTGAATGGTCAGCAGTTCGCTTACCAGGCAGGCCAGAATATCTTCGATGGCGGCGACCCCAAACTCAACAGGATCTTCGTGACCATGTTCTATGGGAACGCCGCCAATCCGGGGCTGGACACCTACGTCACCGACATGTCGCTCTGGGAGACCTGGCCGCCTGATGCGTCCACGCACCCTTGATGAATTAACGCCTTGACGCCGGCAAGGCAAGCGTTCTTGTTCCTTGCCCATTGCGTCCAGTGCTGAATTTGGCGGCGATCCTAGAATCGTCCGCCATGAAGCGCTCACACCTGATGTCGGGGGCCCTGGTCCTCGGGCTGGCCCTGCTGTTGGCGGCGGCTGCGTGGTGGCGGATGGCCGAGGCGCCGCCGGCCCAGCGCTACAAGACCGCCCCGCTCGAGCGCGGCACCCTGCAGGCCTCGGTCTCGGCCACCGGCATCCTCAACCCGGTGCGCCAAGTGCAGATCAGCTCGCAGATCTCCGGCCAGATCAAGGAACTGCTGGTCGACTTCAACAGCCAGGTCCGCGAGGGCCAGCTCATCGCCCGGCTCGACCCGGAAACCTTCCAGCACCGCGTGCAGCAGGCCAGCGCCGACGTCCATGCCGCCCAGGCCGCCCTGCTGACGGCGCAGGCCGGCGTGGCGCAGGCCCAGGCCCAGCTCGGCAAGGCCCAGGTCGACCTGGACGAGGCCCGGCGCGACCGCGACCGCAAGCGCGACCTGGTGGCGCAGCACTTCATCGCCGCTTCCGAGGCCGACAAGGCCGAGGCGCTGGCGCGCAGCCTCGGCGAGGCAGGGAAGGCGGCGCAGGCGCAGGTCGAGGTGGCGCGCGCCCAGGTGCAGAACGCCAAGGCCGTCATCCAGCAGCGCCAGGCCGCGCTGCAGCAGGCCGAGGTGGACGTGCGGCGCACGGAGATCCGCTCGCCGGTGGACGGCATCGTCATCAAGCGCGCCGTGGAGGTGGGCCAGACCGTGGCGGCCAGCCTGCAGGCCCCCGAGCTGTTCGTGATCGCCCGCAACCTGCACGAGATGCAGGTCGAGGCTTCCATCGACGAGGCCGACGTGGCGCGTGTGCGCGAAGGCCAGAAGGCCAGCTTCACCATCGACGCCCTCCCGGGCCGCACCTTCGAGGGCGAGGTCAGCCAGGTGCGCCAAGCGGCCATCAACGTACAGAATGTGACCACCTACACGGTGGTGGTGCGCTTCGCCAACGACCGCGGCGGCCCCGGCGGCGCCCAGCCCATGCCAGGCATGACAGCCAATGTGCGCATCGTCACCGACGTGCGCGAGGACGCCCTGAAGCTGCCCAACGCGGCCTTGCGGGTGCGGCTGCCCGGCGTGGAGCCGGTGCCGGAGGCCGGCGCCACCACCGCCGCTGCGCCCGCCAGCGCGCCGGAAGCGGGACGCGCCACGCCCCTTCCTTCGCAGCGCGGCCGCATCTACCTGCTCGCGCCTGACGCCCAGGGCCGGCTGCAGCCCCAGGCGCACGCCGTGCGGCTGGGCATCAGCGACGGGCAGTCCACCGAACTGCTGCTCACGCCCGCCCAGGCGGCCCGCATCCCGGCCGGCGCGACGGTCATCGTGGGGCTGCTCACGCCTGCCTCCGCCACAGCGGGCCCGCCCGCACCGTTCTGACGAACCGATGGCCACGAACCGGCACCCGCTGATCGACACCGAGGACCTCACCAAGCGCTACCTGGTGGGCGGGCAGGCGGTGCTGGCGCTGAACGGGGTCTCGCTGCGGGTGGAGGAGGGCGAGTTCGTGGCCGTGATGGGCGCGTCCGGCTCGGGCAAGAGCACGCTGATGAACATCCTCGGCTGCCTCGACACGCCCACCAGCGGGCACTACCGCCTGGCGGGCGAGGCGGTGGAGTCGCTGTCGGCGGACGCGCTCGCAGGGCGGCGCAACCGCCTCATCGGCTTCGTGTTCCAGCAGTTCAATCTGTTGCCGCGCACCTCGGCGCTGGAGAACGTCGAGCTGCCGATGGTCTATGCCCACGTGCCACCAGCCGAGCGGCGCCGGCGCGCGCTGCAGGCCCTGCAGCGCGTCGGCCTGGGCGAGCGCGTGGCGCACACGCCCGCCACCCTGTCGGGCGGGCAACAGCAGCGCGTGGCGATCGCCCGCGCACTCGTCAACCGGCCGCGGCTGGTGCTGGCCGACGAGCCCACCGGCGCGCTCGACTCGCACACCTCGGACGAGGTCATGGGCCTGCTCAGCGGGCTGCATCGCGAGGGCATCACGGTGATCCTGGTGACGCACGAAAGCGATGTCGCCGCCTGGGCGCAGCGCCGCCTGCTGTTCAAGGAC
>CBINPE010000189.1:0-7067 GCA_966252435.1 uncultured Burkholderiales bacterium
GACGGCGAGCTGCCGCGGGACGAGGCCGGCCTGGACATCGAAAAGATCTGGAAGACCGTGTCCGCCGCCATCAAGGACATCCCGGGCTGGGAAGTCTCGGAGGAGGTCGTGCTGGCGACCTTCTCGTTCGCCAAGTACCTGATGTGGGTGGACCTGGTCCAGCGCGCCGACCAACTGCGCCAGAGCCCCGTGGTCAGGCACCTCATCGACACGCCGCGCGACCCTTACCCCAGCAGCCAGGCGTTCCCGAACCCCCGCGCCCTGGACAAGGACTACGGGCCGCACGAGACCTTCTGCCCGCTGCCGGCCGATTCGTCCCAGCTGTCGGCGGTGATGGCCGCGGCGCGGGGCAAGGACTTCGTCCTGATCGGACCGCCTGGCACGGGCAAGAGCCAGACCATCTCGAACCTCATCGCCCAGTGCCTGGCCGAGGGCAAGCGCGTGCTGTTCGTGTCCGAAAAGATCGCCGCCCTCGACGTGGTGTACCGGCGCCTGCGCGAGGTCGGGCTGGCCGACTTCTGCCTGGAGCTGCACTCCAGCAAGGCCCGCAAGGCGGACGTGCTGGCGCAGCTCAAGAATGCCTGGGACGCCCGCGGCACGGTGGAGGCCGCCGTCTGGCAGCAGGAGGCCGAGCGGCTGAAAAAGACACGTGACGAGCTCAACATCTACGTGGAGAGGCTCCACCACCGCCACCCGAACGGCCGCTCGATCTACGTGGCCATCGGCACGGTGGTTGACGGCGCCGACGTGCCTGCGCTGCCGTTCTCCTGGCCCTCGCACGCCGCGCACACCCAGCAGGACACCGAGCTGCTGAGCGAAGTCGTCGACCGGCTGGAGGTCAATGCCTCGGCGGTGGGCACGCAGGCCTTGTCGGGCGGACCGTTCACCGAGGTGGGACACGCCGACTGGTCCCCCACCTGGCAGCGCAACCTGATCGATGCCGCCCGGCAGCTGCTGGCGGTCTGCGTGGCCTTGTTGGCTGCTTCCGAGCGCTTCCAGGCCCTGGCCCGGCTCGAGGGGGTGCCCCTGACGCGCCGCGCCCGGGCTGCCCTGGGCGCGCTGGCCGGGACCTTGCCCCTGGCGGCGGGGCGGGACTGGCGCTTCGCCTTCCAGCCGGATGCGCGCGCGACGGTGGAGCGCCTTCTGCAAGGCCAGGACCTGCTGGCCCGGCATGCCACCCTGGGCGCGCAGTTGTCCGGCGGCTGGGATACCGCCCTCCGGACGGACGTGGCCAAGGCCGTGGCCTTGCTCAAGCAGCGCCGCGAAGTGCAGGCGAGCCTGGCGGCGCCCTGGCCCGACTTTGCCCTGGAAGGCCTGAGCAAGGGCATCGGCCTCCTCGAGGACATCCAGGCCCTGACACAGTCCCTTTCGGTGCGGTATGCCGACGCGATCGAGCAGCTGAATGTCTACCAGCTGGGGCGGGACTGGGCCCGCGCCACCAAGGCCCTGTGGCCGCTGTCCTGGTGGGGCCGGCGCAAGGTGCGCCAGGCCCTGGAGGCGGTGGTGGCCGGGGAGGGCGAGCCGAAGGTGGCCCAGGACCTGGCAGCCCTCGTGGCGATCCGCGACAAGCGTGCCGAGCTGGACAAGCTGGACATCGCCGACGAGCTGCAGGGTGTCTGGCGCGGGTTGAAATCCCGCCTCGAGGTCCTGAAAGCTGCCCAAGCCCTCCAGGACACCTTGAAAGCCGCCCGGGCCGGCACGTCCTGGGGCCTCGAAGGGCTCGAGCCCCTGGCCTCGGGCAAAGGCGGCGAGGCGCTGTCCGCCCAGGTCCAGAAGCTGGAAGCCATTGCCCAGCTCGATGCTCAGCTGGGTCCCTTGGGCTTCCTCGAGGACGCGACCCAGGGGCTCTGGGCGGGCTTGGAGACGCGCCTGCCCGCCTTGGAGGAGGCCCTCGCCTTCACGGGTGTCCTGCCCACGCTGAAGGCGTGCGGCAGCCTGCCCCCCGGCTTCGACCTGGTGGCGCAAGGCGCGTGCGGGGAGGCCCTGGCGCAAGACTTTGCCCACCTCAAGGAACGCGAGGCCGTCGAGGCCAAGCTGACGGCCCTGGCCGACCTGGGCGCCGCGTGCCCCGGCCTGTGGAAGCACCTGGAGACCGATCCGGCCGAGATCGACAACGCGGTGGCGTTCCAGCGCGCGGTGGCCTCCGCGGCCGCGGACCTCGCGGCGGACCCCGAGGGTGTGGCGGCCGTGGCGCGCCAGCTGGAGCAGCTGGTCACGGGCGGCAATGCGCTCCTGGCCGAGACGGGGCCCCTGGCCGAGGCCGGGCGGCACTACCTCGAGGTGCTGGCGCGCTTGCAGCCGGCCATCGAGCGGCTGGCCGGCCTGGGCGCGTTCGACCCCGACGGGGCCAACCGCTACGGCGACGCCGAGCTGCCGGCGCTCAAGCAGCGCTGCGAAGCGATCATCGCCTCGGAGAACAAGCTCAACGCTTGGTGTGCCTGGCGCAAGGTGAGCCAGCAGGCGACCCTCCTCGGCCTGGGGCCGCTCGTCGAGGGGCTCGTCAGCGGCGCGGTCCTGCCCGCCGACGTCCGCCGGGCGTTCGAGACCAACTACTGCCGCTGGTGGCTCAATGCCGTGGTGGACAGCGAGCCGGTGATCCGCTCTTTCGTATCTGCCGAGCATGAGCGGCGCATCGCGGATTTCCGCTCGCTCGACCAGCGCTTCACCGACCTGACCAAGGCCTGGCTGCGCGCCAACCTCTGCCAGGGCCTGCCCGCGCAGGACGACGTGACCCGCAGCTCCGAGTGGGGCTTCCTCAGGCACGAGATCACGAAGAAGCGCGCCCACAAGCCCCTGCGGGAATTGATGAGCAACATCCCGACGGCGCTCACCAAGCTGACCCCTTGCCTGTTGATGAGCCCGCTGTCCATCGCGCAGTACCTGGCGGCGGACGCGGCGCCCTTCGATGTGGTGGTCTTCGACGAGGCCTCCCAGATCCCCGTGTGGGACGCGATCGGTGCCATCGCGCGCGGCAGGCAGGTCGTGATGGTGGGTGACCCCAAGCAGCTGCCCCCGACCAACTTCTTCGATCGCACCGAGTCGTCGCAAGACGACGAGGACGTCGAGACCGACATGGAAAGCATCCTTGACGAGTGCATGGGGGCGAGCCTGCCGACCCTGGACCTGTCCTGGCACTACCGCAGCCGCCACGAGAGCCTGATCGCCTTCTCCAACCACCGCTACTATGGCGGCCGGCTGGTGACCTTCCCCTCGCCGGTGACCGAAGACCGCGCGGTGAGCTTCCACTACGTCCCCGGCGCCTACGAGAAGGGTGGGGCGCGGATCAACAAGTCCGAAGCCAAGGCCCTGGTCGCCGACATCGTGGCCCGCCTGCGCTCACCGGGCTTCCGCGCCTCCCGACTCACGATCGGCGTGGTGACCTTCAACTCCGAGCAGCAGAAGCTCATCGAAGACCTGCTCGACGAGGAACGCCGCCAGGACCCCCAACTGGAGCCGTACTTCGCCGACTCTGAGCTCGAGCCGCTCTTCGTCAAGAACCTGGAGAGCGTCCAGGGCGACGAGCGCGACATCATCTACTTCTCCGTCACCTACGGCCCGGATGGCGGCGGCCATGTGTCCATGAACTTCGGGCCGATGAACCGCACCGGCGGTGAGCGGCGGCTCAACGTCGCCGTCACCCGTGCGCGGCAGGCGCTGCGGGTCTTCTCCACCCTCAAGGGGGAGCAGATCGACCTGTCGAGGACGCAGTCGAACGGCGTGCGCGACCTGAAGCATTTCCTGGAGTTCGCCGAGCGCGGATCCCGCGCCCTGTTCGAGGCGACGGCGGGCAGCCTGGGCGGCTTCGAGAGTCCCTTCGAGGAAGCCGTGGCCGCGGCGCTGGCCGCCAGGGGCTGGACCCTGCACACCCAGGTCGGGGCCTCCGCCTTTCGCGTCGACCTGGCCGTGGTGCACCCCGATGCGCCCGGCAGCTACCTGGCGGGCGTGGAATGCGACGGGGCGACCTACCACCGGTCGGCCACGGCGCGCGACAGGGACCTGCTGCGGGAGCAGGTCCTGCGGGGCCTGGGCTGGGAGATCCTGCGCATCTGGTCGACCGACTGGTGGGTGGACCCCGCGGGCACGCTGGAGCGCGTGTGCCGCCAGTTGGACGAGCTGCTGGCCGCCAGCCGTGCGGCGCGTGCCGTGGAGTCCGAAAGCGTGGAGGAAGCCGCCGCGCCGTGACGGCGCTACAAAGCTGCTGCGCTGCGGGTTTCCTGAGGAAGGAAAGTTAGCGGACGTCCTGTAAGAGTCTGCAAAAACGCTGCGGGTCCGGGGGATGGGTGCGCATACTTTTCCCCCCGCGGCGGCCCGACAGCCTGGTCCGCCGCCCTCGCGGGGCATGGCCGCTGCTGTTGGGCGCTTCGCCTCACTCACCTTCAGTCTCCCCCAAGAAAGGAAATCCCATCCCATGACGATGTACATCGCGGCTCCGTTTCGCTGGCTCGCTGTGGCCGGCACCCTCACCCTGGCGGCATGCGGCGGCGGGTCCAGCACAGGGCAAGGCAGTTCAGGCCTGACTTCGGCGGCGCCTGCACAGACGGACGAAGCCGCCAGCGAAGCCCCTGTCCAGCAGAGCGCAGCCCGGGTGCAACAGGCCGGCACATGGACACGCTGTGCGACAGAGGACGGGTTCTGCACCTTTTCAGGAACGCGCACGGTTCGTTACGGTCTGGCGGGGCACTTTGCCTACAAGCAGGCTACCGATAGCATCGGCTGCAACAACGACGTGTTCGGTGACCCGTATCCAGGCGCCGACAAGGTCTGTGAGGTCTCGTCCGAGGGCACGTCGCCGCCACCGGTCGTCGAAGCCAAGGTGCCCTACGGGCAGAACGGCGCAGACTACGTCCTGACGTTCGCCGAGGAGTTCGACGCCAACGCGCTGGACAAGAGCAAGTGGGAAGACTACCTCCCGTGGTGCACCGAGCCCGACGCCACACCCAACTGGAAGATCGCTGATGGCAGCCTGAAGGTGTTTCCCATCCAGGGCAGTGACCTCACCAAGCGCGACTACCGCCACTTCACCACCGACGGGCACTTCGAGCAGGCCTACGGCTACTTCGAGATGGAGGCGAAGCTGCCCTACGGCAATGCCGTGTGGCCGGCGTTCTGGCTCTACAACCACAAGTCGCCCGATCCCATGGTCCGGCCCGAGATCGACATCATGGAGACCTACCCTGGCGGTGGGCCCGACTTCGGCTGGGGTGATGCCAAGCTGCACGCCGTCACGTTCGCCGCCACCGCGCACCGCGGCGACAACAACATGATCGGCACGCGGATGTTCGACACGGGGCACGACCTGTCGACGGAGTTCCACAAGTACGCGGTGAAGTGGGAACCGGACGCCATCAGCTTTTTCTTCGACGGGCAGCCGTTCCACACGATCCATGCCAGCGTCTCCGACCCGATGTTCATTCTGCTGAGCCTGCAGATGTGCGGCGAGGGCCAGAAAAGCTGGTGCCCCATGTACGACGGCACCACGGTGACGGGCGAGGGCAACGCGTTCGAAGTCCGGTATGTGCGCGCCTGGCAGTTCAAGAAGCCCTGAGTGGGGCCCGCGCGCGCCGTGAACCGGCAGGTCGGATCACGGCGCGCGCGGGCGGTGTTCGTCGTCGGCGCATCGACTTTTCCCGGCTTTTCATCATTTCTTCATTCGCCCGCTTCCGCTCGGCGATAGCCTCGGCATCCTTTCGGTCCGTCCCCGGCGAGCCGGCGGGCCGAAACGATGACGAAGTCCTGAACGATTGAAGAATGAGAAAGCATTCCTGAATGACGCCCAAACACACCGACGCGCGGGTCTACGCGCCCGACACCGTCCTGCTTCCCGAGATTTCCTACCGCTCCTTCACCTACCCCGGGGACGAGGAGGCGCTCAAGGCGCTCAAGGCGGTGCCCGGGGCAGGCGCCTTGCTCTCCTGGCTGGAGGAGAACTTCACCGAGCAGATCACCTACCTCAACAACAACGAGCAGATGATCCGGGTGAATCCCAACAACTACGGCTCGCTGCATGCGCTGGTGGCGCGTTGCTGCGAGATCCTGGCGTGTCCCGTGCCCGAGATCTACATCACCACCAACCCGGTCATGAACGCCTACACCTCGGGCCAGCGCCGCGCCTGCATCGTGCTGCACAGCGCGCTGGTGGAGGCCCTCACGCCCGATGAGCTGTGCTTCGTGGTGGGCCATGAGATCGGGCACATCAAGGCGGCCCATGGCCTCTACCGCCAGCTGGGCAGCATCCTGATCGACTACTGGGAGATGCTCACCTCGGTGGTTCCGATCCCTGGCCTGGGCCTGCTGCGCATCCCGTTGCTGATCGCGTACTGGGAGTGGTACCGCCGGTCCGAGTTCACCTGCGACCGCGCCGGCCTGCTTTGCGTACAGAACCTGGACGCCGGCCTGCGCGCGCTCAGCAAACTGGCGGGCAAGGTCAAGGGCTATGAGGATGAGGTCAACATCGAGGAGACCATCCAGCAGCTGGAGGCTCACAAGGAGGTGAACAAGCTGGTGCTGCTGGTGGCGATCATGGAGAACGTCTCCAACACCCACCCCTTCGTGCCCACCCGCCTCAAGGCCTTGAAGGAGTTTGCGGCCAGTGAGCCGTACCGGCAGATCCTGGCGGGTGACTACACCCGCGAGGTGCTCGCCCTGCCCGAGCCCGCCACCGCCGAGGGGGCGGACGCGGCGTCCAAGGCGGGGGGGATGGCCATCTCGATGGACAAGTGGAAGAACACGGCCAGCGGGTTCTTCAAGCCCAAGGGCTGACCTGGGGCGACGTGCCAATGAAAACGGGCGCCCCAAGGGGCGCCCGGCAGGCTGGAATGGCTCCCCGACGCGGCCTCGAACCGCGGACCTCCTGGTTAACAGCCAGGCGCTCTACCAACTGAGCTATCGGGGAAGAAAGTGAATGGACTCGGGAGCTGGATTCGAACCAGCGAGGGCTTGACGCCGGCGGCTTTGCAGGCCGCTGCCTTCGACCGCTTGGCGATCCCGAGGCGTGGTAGGGGCGGCAGGATTCGAACCTGCGTACACCGGGTCAAAGCCGGCTGTCTGAGGCCTCTCGACTACACCCC
>CBINPE010000190.1:0-7040 GCA_966252435.1 uncultured Burkholderiales bacterium
GCCAGGCCATCCTGGCGCGGCGCATGGGCAAGCCGCGCGTCATCGCCGAGACCGGGGCCGGCCAGCACGGCGTGGCTACCGCCACCATCTGCGCCCGCTACGGGCTGGAGTGCGTGGTCTACATGGGCAGCGAGGACGTCAAGCGCCAGTCGCCCAACGTCTACCGCATGAATCTGCTGGGTGCCCGCGTGGTGCCCGTGGAAAGCGGCTCCAAAACCCTGAAGGACGCCCTCAACGAGGCCCTGCGCGACTGGGTGACCAACGTGGAGAACACCTTCTACATCATCGGCACCGTGGCCGGGCCGCACCCCTATCCGATGATGGTGCGCGACTTCCAGCGCGTGATCGGCGACGAGTGCGTGCAGCAGATGCCCGGCCTCATCGGCCGCCAGCCCGATGCCGTGATCGCCTGCGTGGGCGGGGGCAGCAACGCGATGGGCATCTTCTATCCCTACATCCCGCACGAGGGCACGCGGCTGATCGGCGTCGAGGCCGCCGGCGAGGGCCTGGACAGCGGGCGCCATGCGGCCAGCCTGTCGGCCGGCTCGCCGGGCGTGCTGCACGGCAACCGCACCTACCTGCTGCAGGACGCGCACGGCCAGGTCATCGAGACGCACTCGGTGTCGGCCGGCCTGGACTATCCCGGCGTCGGCCCCGAGCACGCCTACCTCAAGGACGTGGGGCGGGCCGAGTACGTCGGGGTGACCGACGCCGAGGCGCTCGAGGCCTTCCACCGCCTGTGCCGCACCGAGGGCATCATTCCCGCCCTGGAGTCGTCGCATGCCGTGGCCCAGGCCATCAAGATGGCCCCGCAGATGCGGCCTGACCAGCACCTGCTGGTCAACCTGTCCGGCCGCGGCGACAAGGACATCGGCACCGTGGCCGACCTGTCTGGCGCCGACTTCTTCTGCCGCCCCTCGTGCCGCGGGCAGAGCGTCAAGGGCGCGGCCGCGGCGGCGGAGCAGCGCATCGCCGCGTCCACGCTTTCTTCCTCCTCCTCTTCCTCCCGGGTGTCCTCATGAGCGGCCGCATCCAGACCACCTTCGAGCGGCTGGCCCGCGAGGGCCGCAAGGCTTTGATCCCCTACGTGGCCGCCGGTGACCCGGACGCCGCGGCCAGCGTCGAGATCCTGCGCGCCATGGCCGACGCCGGCGCTGACGTCATCGAGCTGGGCGTGCCGTTCTCCGATCCCATGGCCGACGGCCCGGTGATCCAGCGCGCCGCCGAGCGGGCCCTGGCCCAGGGCACCGGCCTGCCCCAGGTGCTGGCCATCGTGGCCGAGTTCCGGCGCACCCACGCCGACACCCCCGTGGTGCTGATGGGCTATGCCAACCCCATCGAGCACCACGGCATCGAGCGCTTCGTGCAGGATGCCAAGGCCGCCGGCGTCGACGGCGTGCTGGTGGTGGACTACCCGCCCGAGGAGTGCGAGGACTTCGCCCGCCTGCTGCGCTCGCAGGGCCTGGACCCGATCTTCCTGCTGGCGCCCACCTCCACCGAGGCCCGGATGCAGCAGCTCGGGCGCGTCGCCAGCGGCTACGTGTACTACGTGTCGCTGCGCGGCGTGACCGGTGCGGCCCACCTGGACACCAGCGCGGTGGCCGAGATGGTCCCGCGCATCCGCCAGCATGTGCGCCTGCCGGTGGGTGTAGGCTTCGGCATCCGCGACGCCGAGACCGCCCGGGCGGTGGCCGGGGTGGCCGACGCCGTGGTCATCGGCTCGGCCTTGGTACAGTGCCTGGAATCGCAGCCCCGCGACCAGGTGGCTGCGGCCGCGGGACGCTTCATCGCCGACATCCGTCGCGCGCTGGACGCTTGAGAAAGAGGGCAGAATGCCGGGTCGCCGCAGGGCGGTCCGGCGTTTCCTTGTCTGGGAACGCTTGTTGTTGTTTGACCGATTGAAAGGACGTCCATGAGCTGGTTGGAAAAACTGTTGCCCCCGAAGATGCAGCAAAGCGACCGTGCGGAACGCCGCACGGTGCCCGAAGGCTTGTGGAGCAAGTGTCCCGCGTGCGAGACGGTGCTCTACAAGACCGATCTCGAGCAGAACGTCAACGTCTGCCCCAAATGCGGCCACCACCACCGCATCGGTGCGCGGGCACGGCTCGACGCCTTCCTCGACGCCGAAGGCCGCTTCGAGATCGGCCAGGAGGTGGTCCCTGTCGACGCCCTCAAGTTCAAGGACAGCAAGAAATACCCCGAGCGCCTCAAGGAGGCCATGGAAAGCACCGGCGAGACCGACGCCCTGGTGGTGATGGGCGGCGCGGTGCACAGCATCGCCGTGGTCGCGGCCTGCTTCGAGTTCGACTTCATGGGCGGCTCGATGGGCTCGGTGGTGGGGGAGCGCTTCGTGCGCGGCGTGGAGACCGCGCTCGAGCAGAAGACCCCCTTCGTCAGCTTCACATCCACTGGCGGCGCGCGCATGCAGGAGGGGTTGCTGAGCCTGATGCAGATGGCCAAGACCAACGCTGCGCTGACCCGCCTGGCCAAGGCGCGCCTGCCCTACATCAGCATCCTGGCCGATCCCACCATGGGCGGCGTGTCGGCGGGCTTCGCCTTCATGGGTGACGTGGTGATCGCCGAGCCCAAGGCCCTGATCGGGTTTGCCGGCCCGCGCGTCATCGAGAACACCGTGCGCGAGACCCTGCCCGAGGGCTTCCAGCGCGCCGAGTTCCTGCTCCAGACGGGCGCCGTCGACATGATCATCGACCGCCGCGAGCTGCGGGGCCGGGTGGCCCGCATGCTGGCCATGCTGCAGCGCCAGAGCGCCGACGCCGTGGCCTGAGCGATCGATCGATCGCCTGTTGTTTCATCCCCCCGCCGTTCGGGGGCGAATGCAGTACGGATTCAACGCAGTCAACGAGACGAGGAGAACCGCATGAAGTTCGCAACGAAGGTGGTGGGGGCGGCCGTCCTGGCCGGTGCTTGCCTGACGACGGCGCACGCCGTGCCATACACCTCCCTGGTCGTGTTCGGCGACAGCCTGCTTGACCCGGGCAACGCCGCGGCCCTGACGCAACAGGCCGATGGCACGCCGTTCTGGCCGGCCCTCGGACGTTTCACGAACGGGCCCACGGCCGCGGAGCTGCTGGCCGAGCGCATCGGCTCGCCGACCGTGCCGGGCTGGCCAAACGCGACGTCGGCGTCGAACAACTTCGCCGTGGGCGGGGCCTTGAGCGGCAACGGCAATTTCAATGTCCTCATCGACCGCCCGGCCGGCCTGGGGCCCCAGTTCCCGGCGGTGGCGGCCACGGGCATCGCACAGCAGATCGCCCGCTACGACCCGGCCGGACTGGATGCGCAACGCACGCTCTTCCTGTTGTGGGGCGGGGCGAACGACCTGTTCCTCGGCTTCGCCCAGGCCCAGGCCGGGATGAGTGTGGACTTCACCAGCCTGGTGGCGGGGGTGGTGCGGAACATCGCTTCCGACATCAACCAGCTGGTGGCGCGCGGGGCCCGCAACATCCTGGTGCCGTCCTTGCCCGACCTGGGCCTGACGCCCTTCGGCCAGGCCGGCGGCCCGAGCTTCGCCGCCAGCGCCTCGGCCCTGACCCAGGCCTACAACAACGGCCTGGATTCCCTGCTGGGCATGGCCGACCAGGCGCTGGAGCCGCAGGGCGTGAACCTCTACGGCTTCGACACGGCGGACTACCTGCGCCAGACCATCGCGGGCGACCTGTTCAACAACGTCACCCAGAGCTGCGTGTCGGGCGGCGCGGCCGCCCTGGCCAGCCAGTGCGCAGGCTACCTGTTCTTTGACGACGTGCATCCCACGGCTGCGGCCAACCTCCTGCTGGCCGACCGCTTCGCCGAGTCGGCGCACGTGAACGTGAGCGCGGTGCCCGAGCCGCAGACCTGGGCCCTCATGCTGGTGGCCCTGGGGGCCGTGCTGGGTGTGACGCTGCGCCAGCGACGCCAGCGAGCCCCGGCGGACGGTGCCGCTCACCCTCCTGCAGAGGCCCTGAGCACGCGCGCGATCGTGGCGACATAGCTGTCCAGGTCGTGGCGCTGCAGCACCTGCGCATGCCCCTGGGCGGCGCGCTGTGCCGCCGTGGCCGGGGCGGCCAGCGTCTGCTGGATGGCCTGGCGCATGCGCTGCGCGTCGCCGGGCGGCACGCGCACCACGCCCTCGCCCAGGTAGGCCACCAGGCCCTGGGTGGCGGTGGCGATGACGGGGCGCCCGCAGGCCTGGGCCTCCAGCAATGACTGCACACCGGCCGCGTAACGGTTCTCCTGGCAGCTCACGACGACCGCATCCGCGTCGCGGTACAGCTGCACCAGGTCGGGCCAGCTGTAGAAGCGCCGTGTCATGTTGGCCGGCAGGGTCTCGGGGAACGTGCGCACCAGGGTGGCGGCATCCTTGGAAAAGCCGCTGATGCACACGTCGACGTCCAGGTCGGCGCTGGCCACGGCGAGGGTCTTGTAGTCCCGCTGCTCCAGGCCGACGCTGACGATCATCGGCCGCTTCTTGCCGGGCGAGGCCGGGCCAGGCGTGAAGAACCGGGTGTCCGTGTGGTCCCAGATGTGGTGGACGCGGTCGTGGGACAGGTTCAGGTGGCGCCGCAGGAACTCGGCCTGGTAGGTCGAGCAGGCGAAGAACTGGTCGACCCGCTGCGCCATCCGCCACCACTTCAGGGCGAAGCGGGTGCGCGGCCGGTCCACGTTGTGGACGAACACGCCGATGCGCGGGCGCGTCCTGCGGTTGGCGCACAGCGCCGCGAGCTGAAAGCCGCCCGCCTCGCTGCTGCAGAACACGGTGTCCGCAGGGCCCGTGCGGGCCTGGACGCGGCGGGCCAGGGCCCACAGCGCCCGCGTGGGCAGCACCTTGGCGCGCAGCCCGTCGGTGCGGGGCCGGGGATCGGTGGCGTCGGGCTGGTGGAGCTGGGCCGACAGGGTGACGGCCAGTTGGGCCATGCTGTCCCGGGGCCCGTCCGTGGCCAGGGGCTGGCCGCCGTCGGAGAGGATTTGTCGGGTGTGGGGGAGAACGATGTGGAATGCCATGAAGCGGGACCTGAGATGCCATGTCGGTGTGACATGCGAGCTGTTCTGATGAGTGACGGCTCGGCGGGCATCTTAGGAAGGCAGGCCACCCCTGCGAAGGACGGCTCAGGCCATTTGAGGACCGCTGGTGCCACGGGCCGGACCCTCCCCCGCGATCGAGGGGGACAGGGCCCGCCCGGGCAGGCTGATCAGGGATTGCCCGGGCTGCTGGCCGGCAGGCTCGGGTACTCCGTGGTGAGGGGCGGGTAGTGCGCCGTGTCGTTCGGGTCGGTCTGCGACTTGCTCATCTCGTCGAAACCCAGCCGCATCACGTAGTCGCCCTTGGCCCGCTCGCTGTAGAACCAGTCGCCGTCCACCTGGGCCACGTCCGCCGGCGGCTCCAGGGGCTGCACCGGCACGCCCTGCAGCGCCTGCTTCATGTAGTCGATCCACACCGGCAGGGCCAGGCGGCCGCCAGATTCGCTGGCGCCCAGGCTGCGCGGCGTGTCGTAGCCCACCCACACCACCGCCACCACGCCAGGCTGAAAGCCCGCGAACCAGGCGTCCACCGCGTCGTTGGTGGTGCCCGTCTTGCCGTACAGGTCGGGGCGCTTCAGCGTGGCCTGGGCCAGGGCCGCGGTGCCGCTGCGCGTGACTTCCTGCAGCAGGCTGTCCGTGACGAAAGCATTGCGTGCCGGGATCACGCGCTGCGACTCGGCGGGCTTGCGTGCGGGTGCCTCGAACAGGACCTTGTCCAGCGAGTCCGTCACGCGCGTGATGATCACCGGGTCGACCTTGTAGCCGCCGTTGGCCAGCACGGCGTACGCGCTGGCCAGCTGCAGCGGCGTGGTCGAGCCCGAGCCCAGCGCCAGGGTCAGGTTGTCGGGCTGCTTGTCGATGTCGAAGCCGAAGCGCTGCGTCCATTGCCGGGCGGTCTCCACGCCCATCATCTGGACCAGCCGGATGCTGACCAGGTTCTTCGAGCGTGCCAAGGCCTGGCGCAGGGTGAGCGGACCGTCGAAGTTGCCGTCGGAGTTCTTCGGGTCCCAGCCCTGGGGCGCGGAGGCGGAGGGCTCCAGCAGCAGCGGCGCGTCGTTGATGAAGGTGGCCGGCATCACGCCCTGCTCGAGCGCCGCCGAGTACAGGAAGGGCTTGAAACTGGAGCCGGGCTGGCGCCAGGCCTTGTCGGCGTGGTTGAACTGGTTGCGGCCGAAGTCGAAGCCGCCCACCAGGGCGCGGATCTGGCCACTGCGCGGGTCGAGCGAGACGAAGGCGCCCTCGGCTTGCGGCCACTGCGCGACCGACCACTGTGTGCCCGTGCGCACCAGCCGGATCACCGAGCCGCGCTGGATGCGGATCGCCTTGGCCGCCTTCGGCCCCAGTGCCGACTGCACGCCCTTGAGGCCGTCGGCGTTGAGCAGCACCACCTCGCCCGAGGCCAGGGTGGCCACCACCGCGCTCGGGGTGGCCTGCGTCACCAGGGCCACGCGCAGGTCTTCATCGTCGGCATGGTCGGCCAGCGCCTGCGCCACGACCGGGTCGGACGCGGCCGCGTCGTCGGGCAGGTCCTCGAAGGCCTCGGGGCCGCGGTAGGGCTGGCGCCGCTCGTACTCCAGCAGGCTGCGACGCAGGGCGTGGTAGGCCGCCTGCTGGTCGGACGAACGCAGCGACGTCATCACCTTGAGCCCGCGCGTGTAGGCCTGGTCGCCGTACTGCGCGTAGATGGCCTGCCGCACCATCTCGGCCACGTGCTGGGCGTAGGGCGGCGGGGGCGGGGTGCGTTGCAGTTGCAGGGTCTCCGACTTGGCGGCCTGGTAGGCGTCCTCGTCGATCACCTGGGTGGTGCGCATGCGCTCCAGCACCACCAGCTGACGCTTGCGTGCGCGCTCCACGTTGGTGATGGGGTTGGCGTGCGCCGGGTTCTGCGGCAGACCGGCCAGCATGGCGCACTCGGCCACCGTCAGCTCGCCCATCGACTTGCCGAAGTAGGTCTTGGCGGCGGCCTCGAAGCCGTAGGCGCGCTGGCCGAGGTAGATCTGGTTCATGTACAGCTCGAGGAT
>CBINPE010000191.1:0-6945 GCA_966252435.1 uncultured Burkholderiales bacterium
CCCAGGTGCCGCCGGAGAAGCGGCCGTCGGTGATCAGGCCCACCGATTCGCCCAGGCCCTGGCCGATCAGTGCCCCGGTCGGGGCCAGCATCTCGGGCATGCCTGGCGCGCCCTTGGGGCCGAGGTAGCGCAGCACCATCACGTCGCCGGCCTTGATCTGGCGGGCCATGATGGCCGCCAGGGCGGACTGCTCGTCGTCGAACACGCGGGCCGGGCCGGTCATCACCGGGTTCTTCAGGCCGGTGATCTTGGCCACGCAGCCCTCGGGCGAGAGGTTGCCCTTCAGGATGGCCAGGTGGCCCTGGGCGTAGATGGCCTTGTCGATGGGGCGGATCACGTCCTGGTCGGCACGCGGCTCGGCGGGCACGTCGGCCAGGTTCTCGGCCACGGTCTTGCCGGTGATGGTGAGGCAGTCACCGTGCAGCAGCCCGGCCTGCAGCAGGATCTTCATGACCTGCGGGATGCCGCCGGCGCGGTGCAGGTCGACCGCCAGGTACTGGCCGGAGGGCTTCAGGTCGCACAGCACCGGCACTTTCTTGCGCACGCGCTCGAAGTCGTCGATCGTCCATTCCACGCCCGCCGCGTGGGCGATCGCGAGGTAGTGCAGCACCGCGTTGGTCGAGCCCCCGGTGGCCATGATCACAGCCACGGCGTTCTCGATCGACTTGCGCGTCACGATGTCGCGCGGCTTGAGGTCGGCCTTGACGGCCTCCACCAGGGTTTTCGCCGCGGCCGCGGTGGCCTGGGTGATCTCCTCGTGCGGGTTGGCCATGGTGCTGGAGTAGGGCAGGCTCATCCCCAGGGCCTCGAACGAGGAGCTCATGGTGTTGGCCGTGTACATGCCGCCGCACGAGCCCGTGCCGGGGATGGCGCGGCGCTCGATCTGGCAGAAGTCCTCTTCGCTCATGCGCCCCGCGCTGAACTCGCCCACCGCCTCGAACACGCTGACGATGTTCAGGTCGCGGCCCTTGTAGTGGCCCGGCAGGATGGTGCCGCCGTAGACGTAGATGGCCGGCACGTTGGCGCGCAGGATGCCCATCATCCCGCCCGGCATGTTCTTGTCGCAGCCGCCGACCACCAGCACGCCGTCCATCCACTGGCCGCCCACGCAGGTCTCGATGCAGTCGGCGATCACCTCGCGCGACACCAGGCTGTACTTCATGCCCTCGGTGCCCATGGCCATGCCGTCGGAGATGGTGGGGGTGCCGAAGATCTGCGCATTGCCGCCCGCGGCCTCGATGCCGGCGACGGCGGCGTCGGCGAGCTTCTGCAGGCCGGCATTGCAGGGAGTGATGGTGGAATGCCCGTTGGCCACGCCGATCATCGGTTTCTTGAAATCGCCCTCTTGGTAGCCCAGGGCGTAGTACATCGAGCGGTTCGGCGCGCGGGCCACACCCTCGGTGATGTTTTTGGAACGGCGGTTGATGCTCATCAGGTCCTCGCAGGTGTCAATCCAGTCGGTGGCGCGGCGGCGCGTGTTCGTTCGAACGTGCCGCGTGTCCGGTGCGCCCAGGACTATAGCGGCAGGTGGGTGCCGCAGCGGGCCGCTGGCCTGTCGACGCACTGATTCCACGGTCTATGATGCGCGGATGCTCGTTCACCCCCAATTCAATCCCATCGCCCTCCAGGTGGGCCCGCTGGCCATCCACTGGTACGGCCTGATGTACCTGGTGGCCTTCGCACTGTTCTACTGGCTCGCCCGGCTGCGCGCGCAGCAGCCCCAGTTCGCCCTGCGCGGCTGGACACCCAACGACGTCGAGGACCTGCTCTTCTTCGGGGTGCTGGGCGTGGTGATCGGGGGCCGCCTGGGCTTCGTCCTGTTCTACAAGCCGATGTCCTTCCTCGCCCATCCCCTGGACATCTTCGCGGTCTGGAAAGGCGGCATGTCCTTCCATGGCGGGCTGCTCGGCGTGGTGCTGGCGATGGCCCTGTTCGCGCGCCTGCGCAAGCGCCCCCTGTGGGACGTGACCGACCTGATCGCGCCCTGTGTGCCGACCGGCCTGGCGGCCGGGCGCCTGGGCAACTTCATCAACGGCGAGCTGTGGGGCCGGGCGGCCGACCCGAGCCTGCCCTGGGCCATGGTGTTCCCGCAGTCGGGCCGTGATTTTCCGCGCCATCCCTCGCAGCTCTACCAGATGGCGCTGGAGGGCCTGTTGCTGTTCGTGCTGCTGTGGCTGTACGGCCGCAAGGACCGCGGCCTGGGCCAGGTCTCCGGCGTCTTCCTGATCGGCTACGGCGTGCTGCGCTTCGCGGTCGAGTATTTCCGCGAGCCTGACAGCTACCTCGGCACGCTGTGGTTGGACCTGAGCATGGGCCAGTGGCTGTGTGTGCCGATGGTGGTGGCGGGCATCGCGTTGTGGCTGTGGGGACGGGGTCGCCAGGCGCCGCAAGTCGGGGCGGTGGCATGAGGCAGATCTTCCTTGACACCGAGACCACAGGGCTGAACCCGCAGACCGGCGACCGCATCGTCGAAGTGGCCTGCGTGGAGATGGTCAACCGGCGCCTCACCGACGAGCACCGGCACTTCTACCTCAACCCCGAGCGCAGCAACAGCGAGGACGCCCTGCGCATCCACGGCCTGACCGACGAGTTCCTGGCCGGCCAGCCCCTGTTCTCCGAGGTGGCGCAGGAGCTGGTGTCCTTCCTGGAAGGGGCGGAGCTCATCATCCACAACGCCGCGTTCGACGTCGGCTTCCTGGACGAGGAGTTCAAGCGCTGCGGCCTGCCCCGCACACAGTCGATTGCCAGCGCCATCACCGACAGCCTGGGTCTGGCGCGCGAGCTGTTCCCCGGCAAGTCGAATTCGCTGGATGCGCTGTGCAAGCGGCTCGAGGTCGACAACGCCCACCGCACACTGCACGGGGCGCTGCTGGACGCGCGCCTGCTGGCCGAGGTCTACATCCGCATGACGCGCGGCCAGGAGGCCCTGGCCATCGACGCGGCCGACGAATCCGCCGACGAGGGTGGGGACTGGCGTGGCGTGGACCTGAGCGGCTTCAAGCTGGAGGTGGTGCGTGCCAGCGAGGCGGAAGTCCAGGCCCACGAGACCCTGCTGGCCGAGCTTGACAAGGCCTCGGGCGGGCGGACCGTGTGGCGCCAGTGGACGACCTGAAAAAAACTGTGGCATAATCTCGAGCTTCCCGACGCACTGGCCGATTCGAGGCTGGTGAGCAGATTGGGCGGTTAACTCAGTGGTAGAGTGCCACCTTCACACGGTGGAAGTCGCAGGTTCGAACCCTGCACCGCCCACCAGTTCTCTTTCTGCAGAGACTGGCTTCAAACTTCCCATTTTCGTACCCTCCGTTCTCCCCGAACCTGTCGAAGGGGCGCAAGTCCGTGGGCGTTTCCTCTTTCTCTGCGCCCATATCCCGTTCGCGCTTGCTGCCTCGGCAAGCTCAGCGCGAAAGGGATGTGTGCATGCGGTCGTTTGCCGGAAAGGTTGGCGGCGAGGTGCGCCGGTCCTCTCTTCTCGTTCAGGACGCTGTGCGTGCTGAAGAGCCCGGCATGGCCTGCGGCGCCCCGTGCCCCAGTGACGACGAGATCTGCGCGGCCGTGGCCAGCAGCTTGTCGATCCAGCTCTCCTCGAGGCGGTCGCTGGGCGCCGAGATGGACAAGCCCGCGATCAGGCGGCCCTGGTCGTCCAGGATGCCGGCGGCCATGCAGCGCACGCCCAGCTCCAGCTCCTCGTCATCGCGCGCCGTGCCGCTGCGCCGGACCTGCGCCAGTTCGCCCTCGAGCCTGGGCAGTTCGGTGATGCTGTTGCGCGTATGGCCCGCCAGGCCGGTGCGCGCCGCGTAGGCCCGCACGCGCTGGGGTTCGTCGTGGGCCAGGAACAGCTTGCCCACGGAGGTGAGGTGCAGGGGGGCTCGCCCGCCGATGGCACGCACCACCTGCATGCCCGAGCGCTCGCTGAAGGCGCGCTCGACGTACACGATCTCGTCACCTTGCCGCACCGACAGGTTGACGGCCTGGTGCGTCACGCGGTGCAACTCGCGCATGGGCCCGAGAGCGGCTTCGCGCACGTCCAGGCGTGCCTTGACCAGATTGCCCAGCTCGAGCAGGCGCATGCCCAACCGATAGCTGCCCGCCTCGGGACGGTCGACGAAGCGACCGATGGTCAGGTCATTGAGAATTCGGTGCGCGGTGGACGGGTGCAGCCCCGTCTGCTCCGAGATGGACTTCAGAGAGACGGGGTCCTGGTGCCGTGCCAGCAGGTCCAGCAGCATGAAGGCGCGCTCGAGCACCTGGATGGTCGGCGATTTCGCATCGTCTTTGTTCATGCGGACATTCTGACGCAGATTCGCCGATTTTTGTATGGCGAAAGCAAATGCTGTATCCCGGGATGGCGAGGCCCGGGATGCAGGGCCCCGCCGGGCTCAGCCCTTGGGACGTCCGGAGGCCGGGGGGCGTTGCCCAGGGCCCTGGGGCCGACGGGCTGGCGAAGCGGCCGAGCCGCCCGGGCGCGCGCCTTGCCCTGCGGCCCCGCTGCGCGAGGAAGAGGGCGCTGCATGCGGGGCCTTGCGTGCGTTGCCCTGCTGGCCACGCGCCGAGCCACCCTGGCCCCCGCCATTGCCGCCTCGACCGCCACCGGAGGAGGCAGGGCGCCCGCGGCCACCCCGGCTTGCACCGGGCACGCCAATGGTCATGCGACCCAGCACGATGGGCTCGGCCTTTTCGCCGGCGGGTGCGGCGAAGCCGGGGACGACCTCCCGCGGAATCTCGCGCTTGATGAGCTTCTCGATGTCACGCAGGAAGACTTCCTCGTCCAGGCACACCAGCGACAGGGCTTCGCCCTGGGCACCGGCGCGGCCAGTGCGACCGATGCGGTGCACGTAGTCTTCCGGCACGTTGGGCAGCTCGTAGTTGATGACGTGGGGCAGTTGGTCGATGTCGATGCCGCGGGCCGCGATGTCCGTGGCCACCAGCACCTGCAGGCTGCCGCTCTTGAAGTCGGCCAGCGCCTTGGTGCGTGCGGACTGGCTCTTGTTGCCGTGGATCGCCATGGCGGTGATGTCGTGCTTGACGAGGTGCTCCACCAGGCGGTTGGCGCCATGCTTCATGCGCGTGAACACCAGGACCTGGTGCCAGTCGTTGGTCTTGATCAGGTGGGTGAGCAGGTCCTTCTTCAGCTCGCGGCCCACCGGATGCACCTTCTGGGCGATGGTGTCGGCGGTCTGGTTGCGCCGGGCCACCTCGATCAGCGCCGGCTGGCGCAGCAGCTTGTCGGCCAGGGCCTTGATCTCGTCGCTGAAGGTGGCCGAGAACAGCAGGCTCTGCTTGTTGGCGGGCACGATGGCCAGCACCTTCTTGATGTCATGGATGAAGCCCATGTCGAGCATGCGGTCGGCCTCGTCGAGCACGAAGACCTCGATGTGGCGCAGGTCCAGCGTGCCCTGCTGGTGGTGGTCCAGCAGGCGGCCGGGCGTGGCCACCAGGATGTCGACGCCGCGCTTGAGCTTGTCGATCTGCGGCTGCATGCCGACGCCGCCAAACATCACCATGCTGGTGAGCTGGCAGTGCTTGCCGTAGGTCCGCACGCTTTCCTCGACCTGGGCGGCCAGCTCGCGGGTGGGGGTGAGGATCAGGGCGCGCACGGGGATGCGGCCGGCAGCCGTGCGCGGGGGGCGCGGCTGCTGCATCAGGCGGTGCAGCAGGGGCAGGGTGAAGCCGGCGGTCTTGCCGGTGCCGGTCTGCGCGCCGCCCAGCAGGTCGCGGCCCGACAGCACGATGGGAATGGCTTGGGCCTGGATCGGGGTGGGTGTGTCATAGCCGGCTTCGCGCACGGCGCGCAGGATGGGCTCAGCCAAGCCCAGGGATGCAAAGGACATGAGAAGGAAGAAAGGAGAGACGGGCCTGTCGCTACAGCTCAAAGAGAGGGAACGCCAGTCGCAGGCACGGGATGGGAAAGCGGGGCGCGTGGAGCGCGTGTCGGAATTGACAGCAGCGCGCTGACTGGTGGGGGCGCTGGGTGGCCGGGATTCTAGCCGGGATGTGGCGGGTCCAGCGCGGCGAACGGGGGGTAAATGCCGACTTTCGTGACCCTGGATGCGGAATTTGAACCCGATCCTGGCGCACGGGGCCTGCGCAGGCCGTGCCAGAGCGGTCACAATACGCGGCTTCACCAGGGACGGGCGGCTTTGCAGCCGGCACGGGCCCGGAGGCGCCAGGCGTGCGGGCGCACTCGACGCTCGAACGAACGTCGACGCGTGGACATCGAAGCAGGCAGCGCGGGAACTGGCGAGGAAGGCCGGGTCCACCCTTGATTTCCGCCGTTCCGCCTCGCTGCTTCGTGGTTTCATTTCTTTCTTCTTCACTCTTCAGCAAGCAACAACGACAAGGGAACAAGGGCAAGCCATGGCTCAGTACGTATTCACCATGAACCGCGTGGGCAAGATCGTCCCGCCCAAGCGGAACATCCTCAAGAACATCTCGCTCAGCTTCTTCCCCGGCGCCAAGATCGGCGTGCTGGGTCTGAACGGTTCGGGCAAGTCGACCCTGCTCAAGATCATGGCGGGCCTGGACAAGGACATCGAGGGCGAAGCCGTGCCGATGCCGGGCCTGAAGATCGGCTACCTGCCGCAGGAGCCCGAGCTGGACGCCAGCCAGACCGTGCGCGAGGCCGTGGAGCAGGGCATCGGCGGCGTGCTGGCCGCCAAGGCGCGCCTGGAGCAGGTGTATGCCGAGTACGCCGAGCCCGACGCCGACTTCGACAAGCTGGCCGCCGAGCAGGCCGAGCTGGAGGCGATCATCGCCGCCGCCGGCTCCGAGAACACCGACCTGCAGCTCGAGCTGGCCGCCGACGCGCTGCGCCTGCCGCCCTGGGATGCCACCATCGGCCACCTCTCCGGCGGCGAGAAGCGCCGTGTGGCCCTGTGCCGGCTGCTGCTGTCCAAGCCCGACATGCTGCTGCTCGACGAGCCCACCAACCACCTGGACGCCGAATCG
>CBINPE010000192.1:0-6840 GCA_966252435.1 uncultured Burkholderiales bacterium
AAAGCGCCGCGGAGGGGGCTGTCGTGCGCCTGGCGCCGAGCTACGACATCGTCTCCACCACATGTTGGCCTTGACCCTGGGCGGGAGCAAGCGCTGGCCGCCCTTCAAGCGGCTCCTTGCTTTTGGACGCCAGCATTGCGACTTGACAGAGCGCCAGGCCAGAGACCTCCTGGCGCAGGTCGCAGAGGGTGTTGCGCACGCAGCCGGTGAGATGCGTGCCTACATCCGCGAGCACCCTGCCTTCGCCGACATGGGCGGCAGGATGCTGAAGGACTGGGAAAAGGGCCTCGCTTTGTCCTTGCGCCCGGACGACGCCCCTCTCATCTCGCTGGGCGACGCCACAAGCGCCCGCTGACGCTCAGCGCAGCCGCCCCAGCACCTCGTCCGCATCCGCGTTCAGCGTCGGCGCCAGCCGGCCGATGCGCCCCGGAGTGGCGCTGAGCTTGGGCACGATGCCCGGCACGTCCAGGGCCAGGCCGTCGGCCGTGTTGATGCGCTGGATCATGTCGCGCGCGCGGTAGTGCGGGTCTTCGGCGATGTCGTGCGCGGTGTAGATGCGTCCGGCCGGCACGTCGGCGGCGTTGAGCGCGGCCAGCACGTCCGTCACGCTTTGCGGCTGGGTCCAGGCGCCGATGGCAGCGTCGATCTCGTCCACGCGGGCCACGCGGCCGGTGTTGGAGGCGAGCGTGGGATCGTGCGCCAGGTCCTCCCGGCCCATCGCCAGCATCAGGCGCTTGAAGATCGAGTCGCCGTTGCCGGCCACCAGCACCCAGCCGTCGGCACAGGGGTAGGCGTTGCTCGGCGCAATGCCCGGCAAGGCGCCCCCGGCCGGCTGGCGCACGGCACCGAAGGCGCTGTACTCGGGCAGCAGGCTCTCCATGCAGTTGAAGACCGCCTCGTACAGCGCCACGTCCACCACCTGCCCGCGGCCCTTCGGCGCCTCGGGGCCCACCGTCGCATGGCGGTGCTGCAGCGCCATCAGGATCCCGATCACACCATGCAGCGCCGCCAGCGTGTCGCCCAGGCTGACCCCCGTGCGCACCGGCACCCGGCCGGGCTCGGCGGTCAGGTGGCGCAGCCCGCCCATGGCCTCAGCCACCATGGCGAAACCCGGGCGGTCCTTGTAGGGCCCCGTCTGGCCATAGCCGCTGATGCGGCACATGATCAGCCCCGGGTTGCTGCGCGACAGTTCCTCGTAGCCCATGCCCCAGCCTTCCATCACGCCTGGCTTGAAGTTCTCGACCAGCACGTCGGCTTCGTCGATCAGGCGGCGCACCAGGGCGCGGGATTCCTCGTCCTTGAGGTCCAGTGCCACGCTCTTCTTGTTGCGCGACTGCACCTGCCACCACACGCTGGTGCCGTTGTGCAGCATGCGCCACTGGCGCAGCGGGTCGCCCCCGCGCGGCGGCTCGATCTTGATGACCTCGGCCCCGAAATCAGCCAGGGTCTTGGTGGTGAAGGGACCGGCGATGAGCTGGCCCAGCTCGACGACCTTGAGGCCGGCCAGCGGCCCCCAGGTGGATCCCGCGGGAGAGGAGGAGGAAGGAGGCGTTTGCATGGCCCAGATGGTAGGCCATGCGACACCACACCGGCCTCATCACTGCGCCAGGTGCGCCCGCTGTGCCGGGTACAGCGGTGGCTCGAGCCGCGTCAGCCAGGGACTGCGCAGCTGCTGCGCGTACTGCACCACCGATTGCCCCGGCGATTGCGGCAGGCGCTGCCAGGGATCGGCGCCACGGGCCAGCAGGAAGTCGATCACCGGCCCCTGCTGCGCGGTGGGCATGAAGCCGGGCGACAGGACACGGGCCAGCGGCAGCCATCCCACCGGCTTGCCGCGCGTCGCCGGAACCCCACGGACCAGCTCGGGCATGCGCGTCAACCACCATTCCAGGGCCGCCCAGTCGCTGAGGCGCAGTGCCTCCTCGAAGCCAGGCGGCAGCTGAGCCTCGTCGCGCCCCTGGAAGGCCAGGCGCGGCTGGTGCCCGGTGGCCTCCAGCTTCTGCGACAGCACCGAGTTCAAGTGACTGGGATGCAAGGCGCTGAACGGGCTGAAGGCCAGCTCACGCGGCACCAGGCGCCCCTGGGCGCGCCAGTGGTTGAGCACACTGTCCAGGCCCACCTGCTGGGCCGCTGGGCAACTCAGGATGCGCATGACGTCGTGGTGCACGGCACGCGGGTCCTCCTCGCCCAGCCGGGCCAGGGCTGCGAGGCTGGCTTTCGAGGCCTGCGTGAAGGGCGGGCAGGCGTCCGGTCGCGGCAGCCCCTCGTCCGGCGAGAGCGCCTGCGCCGGGACAGCCAAGGGCCGCTGCGCCAGGGCCACCAGCGGTGCCACCCCGCAGGACTCGGTGCCCGCCCCGCGCGCCAGCAGCTCGGGCAGCAAGGGCCAGAACTGCGGATCGCGCGCGGCCAGGGTCAGCGGGCATTCGGGCAGGCCGGCGTGTGCCACGTCCTGCGCCGACAGGCTGCCGGGCTCGTAGTCGCCGCAGCGTGGGCTCAGCGCCTTGGCGACGCTGTTGAGCTTGACGCACGGCGCCGGCTCGCCCTCGTTGACCTTGCTCTGCACGTGAAACAGCACGATGGCCGTGGTGGTGCAGCCGCCCGACAGGACACACAGCACGGCTGCCGTGACCGCGACCATCCAGCTCCGCCAGCATCCTTCAGCAGCCCGCACGGCATCCCCTTGCCCCCGCCATCCATCGGGAGCGAGGACCATTGTGGAACGCCCCTCACCCGGCTGGCGCGCGGCCCCGCACGCGCAGCCGTGACCTGTGAAGAGGTCCGCACAAATCCTCGCCGGACGGGGCGGGTCTCAGACCATGTGCTGCGCCAGCAGGTGGCTGGCCTCGGGATACTGGGCCAGCGCCTGCGTCAGGAAGGGCAGCACGGCCTGCAGGTCCGCATGCAGGGTGTGGGGAGGATTGAGGATGAACACGCCGCTGCCGGCCAGGCCAAAACCCTGCTTGTCGGGCTGCTGCACCGTCAGGCGCGCGTGCAGCCAGGACTTTGGCGCCAGCGCCTGCAGCCGCT
Source organism: uncultured Burkholderiales bacterium (assembly GCA_966252435.1). Classification (GTDB taxonomy): domain Bacteria; phylum Pseudomonadota; class Gammaproteobacteria; order Burkholderiales; family Burkholderiaceae_C; genus CANHBY01. The sequence continues at coordinate 3,028 of CBINPE010000192.1, forward strand.
TGGGCAGCTGCGCGGCCTCCAGCTTGCTCACCTGCGGGTACCAGACCATGTACACCCCGGTGGCGAAGCGCTGCAGCGCATCCCGCAACGCGGAGATGACCTTGGCGTAGTCGGCCACGCCCTCGTAGCTGGGATCCATCACCACCAGGGCACGACGGCTGGAGGGCGGCAGCTGGCCCTTGAGGCTGGTGAATCCGTCGGCCCGCTGCACCTCGACCCCGGGGGCCTCGCCCAGGAAAGACGCCAGGATGCGGTGGTCGGTGGGGTGCAGCTCGAACAGACGCATCTGGTCCTGCCCGCGCAGCAGCATCTGCGCGATGGCGGGCGAGCCGGGGTACTGGCGCAGCACCCCGTCGGGATTGAAGCGGCGCACCAGCTCGACATAGTCCGCCACCACGGGCGGCAGGTCCTCGCGCCCCCACAGCCGCGCGACCCCCTGGGTGTACTCGCCCTTCTTCTGCGCGTAGGTGCCCTCCAGCGAGTACCCGCCCGCACCGGCATGGGTGTCGACGTAGCGGTAGGTCTTGTCCTTGGCGTTCATGTGACGCAGCAGCAGCATCAGCGTGAGGTGCTTGAGCACATCGGCGTGGTTGCCCGCGTGGAAGGCGTGGCGGTAGGCGAGCATGGGATCGGCGGCGGTGAAAAAGAATGGGGCGGCAAGTGTGACAGACCCGACCGCCTGGAATGAATCCTCAGGCAGCGGGAGCGCGGTAGCCAGGGTGCTGCCCGGCCACCCGGCGGCCGGCCGGACCGCTGATCCACTGCGTGAACAGCTTGCCCGCCGGATGGCTGACACGGAAGGAGCGCATCACGTGGATGTCCACCTGCAAGGCCGCGTCGCGCTCGGCCAGCACCGACAGACCGCTCTGCTGACGCGCCACCCGCTCCCACACGCCCCGCTCCACCAGGGTGCAGGCCGCCGCGTCGCGGGCCTGCAGCCACACCGCGGCCTCGCCCTGCGCAGGCCGGTACCAGGGCGCCGCCGGGTTGAGCTGGGCCGCTTTCCACAAGCCCTGCTCGAAGCGGTGGGTCCCCGAGTCGTCGCCCCGGGTCAGGAAGGGCACCTGCGCGCCGGCCAAGGCCTGCAGCAGCGCGGACACATCCAGGGCCGGGGTCGCGGCGGCCGTGCGCCGGGCGGGGGCACCCGCGGGTGCCGTGCCGCGCAAGGCCTTTGCCACCGCCGCCGGCCCCACCACCACGAAGCCGCCCGCCGCCGCCTGGGCGCGATCGTGGGCCAGGCCCTGCTTGGCCAGCAGGGCTTCCTGCTCGGGCAGGTTCGTGAGGGACATGTCGATCTCGCCCCGCTCCAGCAGCTGCAGCACGCGGGTGGCCGGATGAGGCAGAAGGCTCACCACCACCCCGGTGTCGGCGGCAAAAGCCCGCTGCCACGCGGCGGCCATGCCTGACAGCACCAGCGCCTCGTCACAGCCCAGGCGCAGGGGGTTGGCCAGCGAGGCCTGCTGCACGGCCCAGGCGGGCAACGCGCCCAGCAGCACGCTGGCTCCTGCGGCGCTCATCCAGCGCCGCCTTGCCATCCTGTCCTCCCCCTGCCCTGCGCCCATGGGAATCCTTTCTGTCGTGCAAACCGGACCGGTCATTCCGGCCCCGAATCCATCAGATGAGTTAAATGGACATGCCGTGAAATAAAGTTTCACATACTCAGAGATACGAGTTTCTCAGAGAGGCCCGTCCCCGTTGATCATTTTCCATGCCAATTACATAAAAAATCTCTCACGATCTTCCATGCCGCCCACCCGGATAAGGTTTTCGTGAACATTGCGGCAGCTCGCGACGAGGCTCCTTCATCCCTCTCTGAGCCAGGGAACATGCGCCATTCCACCAAATATTGCCAATTGGACATTAATGACCTCGATGGGTTTTCTTCAAACCCGGCACTCAAGATCAAACAGCCATCCAGGCGCCACTCATTCAGGGGGAAACCCTGGTTTGGAGCATGAATCTATGTATGATTTGCATGCAACGGCAGCATGTAGGGAAAGCGCCGAACTAAAATCGCCCCACTGAGTTTTGCCAATTCAAATCGTTCAGCACGCAACCCATGCACGCATTCCAGCCGATGGGGAGATTGTCAGGCGTCGGGAGGCACAAGCTCCACGATAGATACCCTGCCTGGCAAATGAGACTGAACAACCTTCTCCCTTGACTAGATGACTGGAATCACCATGAACCAACCCGCGATGGAAGGGCTGCGCTTGAACACCCCCGCCTACGTCAAACATGCCCGGCTGATTGACTGGGTCGCCCAGATCGCCGCCCTCACCGAGGCCAAGGAGGTCTATTGGTGCGACGGTAGCGAGGCCGAGTACGACCGCCTGTGCAACCAGCTGGTGGCCGCCGGCACGTTCAAGAAGCTCAACCCCGAGCTGCGCCCCAACAGCTACCTGGCCTGGAGCAGCCCGAGCGACGTGGCCCGCGTGGAAGACCGCACCTTCATCTGCAGCGAGAAGCAGGAAGACGCCGGCCCCACCAACAACTGGATGGCCCCGGCCGAGATGCGCGCGTTGCTGCAGACCGGCCCCAACCCGCTGTTCAAGGGCGCCATGAAGGGCCGCACCCTGTACGTCGTGCCGTTCAGCATGGGCCCGCTGGGCTCGCCCATCGCCCACATCGGCGTGGAGCTGTCCGACAGCCCCTACGTGGCCGTCAACATGCGCATCATGACCCGCATGGGCAAGGCCGTGCTGGATGTGCTGGGCGAGGATGGCGAGTTCGTCCCCTGCGTGCACACCGTGGGCGCCCCCCTGGAACCCGGCCAGAAGGACGTGAGCTGGCCCTGCAACGACACCAAGTACATCGTCCACTACCCCGAGACGCGTGAAATCTGGAGCTATGGCTCCGGCTACGGCGGCAACGCCCTGCCGGGCAAGAAGTGCTTCGCCCTGCGCATCGCCAGCACCATGGGCCGTGACCAGGGCTGGCTGGCCGAGCACATGCTGGTGCTGGGCGTGACCTCGCCCGAGGGCAAGAAGCACCATGTGGCCGCCGCCTTCCCGAGCGCCTGCGGCAAGACCAACTTCGCAATGCTGATCCCGCCCAAGTCGCTGGACGGCTGGAAGGTCACCACCATCGGCGACGACATCGCCTGGATCAAGCCGGGTGCCGATGGCCGCCTGTACGCCATCAACCCCGAAGCCGGCTATTTCGGCGTTGCCCCGGGCACCAACAGCCTGACCAACTTCAACTGCATGGCCAGCCTGAAGCGCGACGTGATCTTCACCAACGTCGCCCTGACCGACGACGGCGACGTGTGGTGGGAAGGCATGACCGACACCCCGCCGGCCCACCTGACCGACTGGCAAGGCAAGGACTGGACCCCTGCCCTCGCCAAGCAGACCGGCGCCAAGGCCGCCCATCCGAACGCCCGCTTCACGGTGGCCGCTGGCAACAACCCCGCGCTGGACAGCGAGTGGGACAACCCGGCTGGCGTGCCGATCGACGCCTTCATCTTCGGCGGCCGCCGCTCGACCACGGTGCCGCTGGTGACCGAGGCCCGCAACTGGGAAGAAGGCGTCTACATGGCCGCCACCATGGGCTCCGAGACCACCGCGGCCGCGGCTGGCCAGCAGGGCGTGGTGCGCCGCGACCCCTTCGCCATGCTGCCCTTCATGGGCTACCACATGAGCGACTATTTCCAGCACTGGCTCGACATCGGCAGCAAGCTGGAAGCCACCTGCCTCAAGACCGGCGCCAAGCTGCCCAAGTTCTACTGCGTGAACTGGTTCCGCAAGGGCGACGATGGCAAGTTCGTCTGGCCCGGCTACGGCGAGAACATGCGCGTGCTGAAGTGGATGC
>CBINPE010000193.1:0-6793 GCA_966252435.1 uncultured Burkholderiales bacterium
CGCGCTCGCGGTAGAAGTGGTTGGCCATGCCCGGCAGCTTGATCTCGCCGTGCAGGGGCTTGTCGCTCACGCACAGCAGGGTGCCGTAGGGCACGCGGAAGCGGAAGCCGTTGGCGGCGATGGTGGCGCTCTCCATGTCCAGCGCCACCGCGCGGCTCTGGCTGAAGCGGCGCTGGGGCATGTTGTCGGGCAGCAGCTCCCAGTTGCGGTTGTCGGTGCTGGCCACGGTGCCGGTGCGCATGATGTGCTTGAGCGCGAAGCCGTTGAGCTGGGTCACGTCGGCCACGGCCGCCTCCAGGGCCACCTGCACCTCGGCCAGCGGCGGGATCGGCACCCACAGCGGCAGGTCCTCGTCGAGCACGTGGTCCTCGCGCACATAGCCGTGGGCCAGCACGTAGTCGCCCAGCGCCTGGGTGGTGCGCAGCCCGGCGCAGTGGCCCAGCATGATCCAGGCGTGCGGCCGCAGCACGGCGATGTGGTCGGTGATGGTCTTGGCGTTGGCCGGCCCGACGCCGATGTTGACCATGGTGATCCCCCCGCGGTCGCCGCGCGTGAGGTGGTAGGCCGGCATCTGCGGCAGCCGGCCGGGTGGCGAGCCCAGCCCGTCGCCCGGCTGCGCCGGCAGGCCGAGCCGCCGCGTCACCACGTTGCCCGGCTCGATGAAGGCGGTGTAGGCGTGCCCCTGGTCCTGCGCCATCAGTTCATGGCCCAGCCGCACGAACTCGTCGATGTAGAACTGGTAGTTGGTGAACAGGACGAAGTTCTGGAAATGCTCGGGCGCGGTGCCGGTGTAATGGCGCAGCCGGTGCAGCGAGTAGTCGACCCGTGGGGCGGTGAACAGCGACAGCGGCTGCGGCTCGCCGGGCGGCGGCTCGTGGGTGCCGTTGGCGATGCCGTCGTCCATGGCGCCCAGGTCGGGCAGGTCGAACAGGTCGCGCATCAGCAACCGCCGGGCCGCGTCGAGCGAGCCTTCCAGGTGGTCGTTCTCGGCCAGCGAGAAGTGCACGGGGATCGGCTGGCCGCTGGTGCCCACCTCCAGCTGCACGTGGTGGTTGCGCAGCAGCAGCTTGAACTGGGTGAGGTAGTAGTCGTGGAACAGGTCGGGGCGGGTCAGCGTGGTCTCGAACACGCCGGGGCCCGAGACGAAGCCGTAGCTGAGCCGCGAGTCGGCCCGCGCCACCGTGTCGGTGCGCACCCGAACGAAGGGGTAGCAGGCCCGCACGTGCGAGGCCAGGGTCTCCCCGGCGACGAAGCGGGTCAGGGCGTCTCGCAGGTGGTCCAGGCTGCTCTGGTAGATCGTCTGCACCTGCGCCAGGGCGGCCGCCGGGTCGTCGAACTGGGTGGGTGCAATGAAGGGAGGAAGGATGCTGGACATGCGTGGCAGTCGGGATGGAAAGGGGAAGGGAAGGCAAGGGCGCCGGGCGCGACAGGCAGGCTGGGTCTGAATGGATGAGCCAGTGACGGACACCCTGGAGCGTAGCAGCGGAAATGGTAAAAACGGTGTCTTCGCGCTCGTTGCAGCGCCTTGGGCTTGTCCCGATTGCCTGGGAGCACACCTTGTGGGTATCTGGTTGAGCGCGCTCAAAGCCATTCCCTGGGGCGACGTGATCGCCGCGGCGCCCACCGTCACGCGCAGCGCGCGCAAGCTGTTCGCCCGCAAGCGCCCCGAAGCGGACAGTCCGCCCGCCGACCCGCCGGCCGGCGAGCCGCCCTTGCAACTGCTCCAGGAGGGCCTGGTGCGGCTGTCGGAGCAGCAGCAGGCCCAGGCCGAGGTGCTGGAGGCGCTGGCCGCCCAGAACGCCCGCATCGTCGAGACTTTGGAGATCCTGCGCATGCGGCTGCGCCTGCTGGTGGGGTTGTCGGCCGCGCTGGGGGCCGGGCTGCTGGGGATGCTGTCCTGGCTGGTGTGGCGAGGGTAGGATGCCTGCCTTGCCTTCCTCGACGCCTGCGACTTCCCCATGCCTCTCACCGCCTACCGCAACCAGACCCCGCAATTGGCCAGCAGCACCTGGGTGCACCCCAGCGCCCAGGTGATCGGCGATGTGGTGCTGGGGCCGGACGTCTCGATCTGGTGCAACACCGTGCTGCGCGGCGACGTCAACCACATCCGCATCGGCGCCGGCACCAACGTGCAGGACCTCACCATGTGCCACGTGTCGCACAAGACGGCGGCGCGGCCCGAGGGCTCGCCGCTGCTGATCGGTTCGCACGTCACGGTGGGCCACGGCGTGATCCTGCACGGCTGCAGCATCGGCGACGAGTGCCTCGTCGGCATGGGCAGCATCGTGATGGACGACGTGGTGGTCGAGGACCGCGTGATGATCGGCGCCGGCAGCCTGGTGCCCCCTGGCAAGCGGCTGCAGACCGGCATGCTCTACGTTGGCCGCCCGGCCCTGCCGGTGCGCCCGCTGAGCGAGGGCGAGCTGGCCCACCTGCGCTATTCCGCCGAGCACTACATCCGGGTGAAGAACGACTACGTGGCGGACGCGCCCGGCTGAGCCGGGCCTGGCGCCATGGATGAGTTGGAAACGCGCCAGGGTGGGGTCGTCCCCGTGGCACGCCGCCGAAGGCTCCGGTAGGATGCCCGGGCCCGCCGATCCCTGTAGAGCCTGGCGGCCCGGCAGGCGTGAGTTTCCGCCTTTCGGCCCCGCGGCACCGGCATCGAAGCGAGCCCCCCATGAAGCCCGACTTGGCGTAGTCTGGCGGACCTTGCGCCACCGCGGTCCAACCCACAACCCATTCCAGAGTTGAATTCCAAATGAACGATCTTGCCGCCCAAGCCGCCACCGAACTCCAGGTCCAGGACTTCCGCCGCCCCGTGCTCAAGCGCCCGCCGGTGTTGTTCGACAAGACGCAGGAGGTGCTGGCCCGCATCGAGGACCGCCTCGGCGCGCCAGTGCTGGTGTACTGGAACTCGGGCGGCGGCAGCGTGTGCGACAACGACGTGCTCGGCCTGTACGAGCTGCTGCACCACGCCAAGCGGCTCGAGAAGGTCTACATCTTCATCAAGAGCGATGGCGGCAACGGCCAGGCCTCGCTGCGCATGGTGCACCTGCTGCGCGAGTTCGCCGACCACGTCTGCGCCCTGGTGCCACTGGAGTGCCTGTCCGCCGCCACCATGATCGCCCTGGGTGCCGACAAGATCCTGATGGGCCCGATCGCCCGGCTGTCGGCCGTGGACACCTCGCTGCGCCATGACCTCTCGCCGCTGGACCGCGAGAACGACCGCGTCAGCGTGAGCCAGAACGAGGTCGAACGCATCCTGCGCAACTGGAAGAACATCGCCGGCAACTCGACCGCGCACCCCTTCGAGTCGCTGTTCCAGTACGTGCACCCCTTGGTGATCGGTGCGGTGGACCGCGCCAGCATGCTGTCGATCCGGCTGTGCGAGGAGATCCTGGCCTACCACATGACCGATCCCGACGCGATCCGCCGCATCAGCAACACGCTCAACAGCGACTACCCCGCGCACTCCTACCCGATCACCGCGCGCGAGGCCCGGCGCATCGGCCTGAACGTCGAGAACATGCCTTCCGAGGTGAACGACGAGCTGCTGGTGCTCAACCGCCTGTACTCCGAGATGGGCCAGAGCGCCGTCACCGACTTCGACGAGAACAACCAGCACAACAACCGCATCCTCAACATCCTCGAGCGCCACGGCCTGCAGGTGTTCTACCAGGTCGACAAGGACTGGCGCTACCGCCCCGAGGAGCGCCGCTGGATCAGCCTGAACGACGAGAGCTCATGGCACCGCGTCGAGCCTGGGGCAGACGGCCCGCAAGTCTCCAAGATCCACATCAGCTGACGTGGAAGCGGCTGGGGAAAGTGCCCGCCGCACCTGCACTGCATGACACTTCACACTAGGTCTTGACCTCCGTGAACTCGACAGGCAATGTATTTGCATCTGGTTGTAATTGCCTTTTTGAGCATATGCGGGCATGACTGGACAGGCACAATGCTGCCTTGTTCAGTCAGGCCCGCTTTACACACGTGAGGACACCTTGGAAACCCACCTGATTCCGGTCAAAACAGCTCAAGGACATGAAGAGCTGAGCAGCCGCCAACGCCGTCTCAGCCAGCGTCACCGCACCATGCTGCTGCTCGTTGACGGGGCGCGCACGGTCGAGTCGGTGCTGCACCTGAGCCTGCAGGCGGGCGTGCCGGCCTCGTGCCTGAACGAGTTGATCAGCCTGGGGCTGGTGGTGGTGCCGCAGAGCATGGGCATGCGCTGGACGACCGCCGTCATCGATGCCGCGTCGAGCGGCACCAGCGTCTCGCGGGGGCGCAGCGAGTCTGCCGCGGCGCAGCCTGCTGCGCGCCAGCCGGCACAGCCGGACTCAGGTTTTGTCGATGCCGACACCGATGTCTTTGCGTCCTGCGACGAGGCCGCTGACCGCGAGGTCGACGCGGACCCCCTGCCCACCACCACGCTGCCCGACACCGAATTCGGCGTGTCGACCGTGGTCACCGACTCGGTGCTGGATGAATCCGACGACGGCGGTTTTCTCCAGAATCCGCTCGAGGAGGCCCGCGAATTGCTGGTGCATGCCGTGACCACCGAGGCCCCTGTGGCAGGCGCGCTCACCCTGATGCGTCTGAAACGTGCACGCACGCCGATGGACCTGCTGGCCCTGATCCACGAGGTCGAGGCCCGCATCAACCGTCCGCACCGGGCCATGGCGACGCAGCAGCTGATGGGTCGCGTCGCGCAGCTCCTGTCCCAGGCCGAAGCCCTGCACGCCACCTCCGACACCTACTGAGGGGCGGCGCAAGCAAGCCGAACGCTGTCGCCCTGTCCTGCCACCGTCCTCCCCCGTACCGAAGTCGACTGCATGAGCTTTCTTGCGATTGATGTGGGCAACACCCGCCTGAAGTGGGCGCAGTATGCGGCGCCGCAACCGGGGGCCCCGATGCTGGCGCACGGGGTGGTGTTCCTGGAGATGATCGGCCGCTTGGCCGAGACCGAATGGAAACACCTGGCCCCGCCCGAGCGGATGCTGGGTTGCGTGGTGGCGGGCGAGGCGGTGCGGCGCGAGGTGGAGGAGCAGCTCGAACTCTGGGCGCACCTGTCGCCGCGCTGGGTGGTGCCGGCGGCGCAGGCCGGCGGCATCGTCAACGGCTACGACCACCCGGCGCGCCTGGGGGTCGATCGCTTCGTGGCGCTGATCGGTGCGCGCCACCGCGTGCTGGCCGCCGGCCAGGCCTGCCCGGCCCTGGTGGTGATGGTGGGCACGGCGGTGACGGTCGATGCGCTGGACGCCGAGGGCCGCTTCCTGGGCGGCTACATCCTGCCCGGCTTCGGCCTCATGCAGCGGGCCCTGGAGATGGGCACGGCGGGCCTGAAGGCGCCCACCGGCGAGGTGGTGGACTTCCCCACCAACACCAGCGACGCCCTGATGAGCGGCGGCGCCAACGCCATGGCCGGCGCCATCCAGCGCATGTACGCCAAGCTCACCCGGCACAGCGGCCAGCTGCCGCGCCTGTTCATGACGGGCGGGGCGGCCGTCAAGCTGGCGCCCATCACCGACCTGCCGTTCGAGATGGTCGATTCGCTGATCTTCGAGGGGCTGCTGCAGTGGCAGGCCCATGCGCAGGCCAGCGCCTGACCCAGGCCTGCCGGGCCCCGGCCGTCAGAGGATGTAGCGCGAGAGGTCCTCGTTCTTGGCCAGTTCGGCCAGCTTGGCATTGACCGTCTCGGCCGTCAGCCGCACGGTCTGGCCGCTCAGCCGCGGCGCGTCGAAACTCACCTCGTCGAGCAGCCGCTCCATCACGGTCGACAGGCGCCGCGCGCCGATGTTCTCGGTGTGCTCGTTCACCTCGAAGGCGATCTGCGCCAGGCGGCGGATGGCCTCGGGCGTGAAGTCCAGCGTCACCCCCTCGGTGGCCAGCAGGGCCTCGTACTGCTTGACCAGGCTGGCGTGGGTCTGGGTGAGGATGGCCTCGAAGTCATCCACGCTCAGCGAGCCCAGCTCGACGCGGATCGGGAAGCGCCCCTGCAGCTCCGGGATCAGGTCGCTCGGCTTGGCGAGGTGGAAGGCCCCGGAGGCGATGAACAGGATGTGGTCGGTCTTGACCATGCCGTACTTGGTGTTCACCGTGGTGCCTTCCACCAGCGGCAGCAGGTCGCGCTGCACGCCCTGGCGCGAGACCTCGGCGCCGCTGCCGCCCTCCGAGCGCGAGGCCACCTTGTCGATCTCGTCGATGAAGACGATGCCGTTCTGCTCGGCGTTGTGCAGCGCGGCCTGCTTGATGTCGTCCTCGTTGACCAGCTTGGCGGCCTCTTCCTCGGTCAGCAGCTTGAGGGCCTCGGCGATCTTGAGCTTGCGCGTCTTGCGCTTGGCGGGCGCTCCCATGTTGGCGAACATGCCCTTGAGCTGCTCGGTCATCTCCTCCATGCCGGCCGGCCCCATGATCTCCAGCGTGGGCCGGGCCTCGGCGAGCTCGACCTCGATCTCCTTGTCGTCCAGGCTGCCCTCGCGCAGCCGCTTGCGCATCACCTGGCGGGCGGTGTTGTCGGACGGCGGCTGGCCGGCCTCGGGAAGGCGGGCCTGCGGCACCAGGATGTCGAGCACGCGGTCCTCGGCGGCATCCTCGGCACGTGCGCGCTGGCGGCGGATGGCGGCCTCGCGCTCCTGCTTGACGGCCATGTCCACCAGGTCACGGATGATGGTATCGACGTCCTTGCCCACGTAGCCCACCTCGGTGAACTTGGTGGCCTCGACCTTGATGAAGGGCGCATCGGCCAGCTTGGCCAGGCGGCGCGCGATCTCGGTCTTGCCCACGCCGGTGGGGC
>CBINPE010000194.1:0-6501 GCA_966252435.1 uncultured Burkholderiales bacterium
CTCCAACGATTCGGCGGCTACGAACTGACGGGAGCAGGCAACAACTGTGCGCAGTTCGCTACTGGTGTGCCGACTGGTGGGGTTGGCAGGTCTACACCTGGTGGGACGACGCCCACGGCCCCGCAGGTAGGCCCCGTTGGTGTTGGGCAGAACGAAGCGTTTCTGCAAGGCAGTGGAGTTCCGATAGCTGTTGTTTTGCAGACCCTGCAGCTGGTGCTCGCAGCCATCGTCATCGTCACCGCCTCCATTCTGGTGCGAGGCTCCTGGGAGTGTTTCGCGCACGGAAAAAGGGGAGAGCGGGGCGACCTTGTCGGCGATGTCGCTCGAGTGTCGGTCATCGCAATCCTGTTTCTAATGCTGTTATGACTGCAACAGTCAGCATGAAGCACAACCAAGTCCCGAGATTGCACTCCGTAGTTGCTCTGCAGGCTGCGGAACTCGAAGAGTGCTGTGGATTACCCTGCCATCTAAAACGGAAGTCACTATGCGGACAGTAACTGAAGTTCAAGCTGAAATCAAAGTAGCAACCGCCAACGCGTTTCGCGGCTGTGGTCTCTCAGATGTGCTGTTTGAGTCGCGTCTCCAGCAGGCCCTTGCTGGCATCCTTGCGCAAGCTTCAGATGAAGACCGTCCTGTTGTAGAGGCGGTGTTGCTGGAAAGCGGCTTTGATCCGCACTTTGAGCCTTTTGAGGCTGAACCAGGGCAGTGCAGCTTGACCGGCATTGAGGTGGACTGCTGCCCGTGCGGCCGCCATGAGTGATTGACCTTAAGCCAGGCCACTCTGTGCTCCTAGGTCCTCAGCCTACCTGGTAAGGCTTCGGACCTCGGGGGACCTGGTGCACGCCGTCGTGCCAATGGCCACGTGCACCTGCAGGTGTACGTCCGGCTTCCGCGCAGGCTCCGGCGTACCGGCTGGTGCACAAAGGGCTGGGCTTGGATGCGACGCTGTACGCCAGCACCGCCGAAGCTGACCAGCTGCGCGCACCCGCACCAGCGACGACGGCAGCACCGGCCTGGCCGACAGCAGCCGCGTGCCGAAGGACGAAGGACCACCTGCGCATCCACGCGCTGGGCGAGGTGGACGAGCTCAACTCCCACCTCGGGGTGCTGCTGTCGGGGCCCCTGCCGGACGAGGGACGAGGTGCGCAGCTTGCTGGTCGACATTCGACATTCATCACCAGCTGTCAGCCTGGGTGGCGAACTCGACGTGCCGGGCCCGGCGCTGCTCCAGGACAGCGCCCAGCTCCAGCTGGACCAGGCCCTGGTCGACCACAACGCCCGCCTGCCGCCGCTGGCCGAATTCATCCTGCCGGCCGGTACCCGCAGCGCCGCGCTGGCCCACGTGGCCCACGCCGTGGCGCGCCGGGCCGAGCGGGCCGTGGTGGCGCTGGGTGCGGCGGAGGATCTGCGCCCCGCCGCCCGCCGCTACCTGAACCGCCTGAACGACCTGCTGTTCGTGCTGTCCCGCGTCCCGCGTGCTCAACCGCGCCAACCTCGACGGCCTGGGCGGCGGCGGGGCCTGACGCCGGCGCCGGCGGAGCGGACCGGTCAGCCGCGCCGCGCCTTCACGGCGTTGCTCAGCACGTCCAACATCGTCAGGGAGTCTTCCCAGCCGATGCAGGCGTCGGTGATGCTCTGGCCGTACACCAGCTCGGTTGCGTCGTCCTTGCCGGGACTGAACTTCTGCGCCCCGGCCTTGAGGTGGCTCTCCACCATCACGCCGAAGATGCGCCGGCTGCCGCTGCCGACCTGCGCGGCCACGTTGCGTGCCACCTCGATCTGCTTCTCGTCGGCCGCACTAGGTAGCCATTGACCAGCCCGCTCACCGCCCACAGACAACACTTTGCAAAAAGGCATTAACGCAAAAGCGTTGCTAACCGCCTTCATCACTTCCTTTGGATTTAGGCCCGAGGGCCGGGTGGATGTCTAGAAGATGAAGGCTTAGCGCGTTAATGCCTTTTTGGAAGACTGGACTGTGCGCGAGCGAGCCCATGCGGCGGTACGCTAAAACGTTGCCGATGCTTAGGCCCATTCAGCTGCAGCTCACAGCTCACAAAGGTACGCCGATGAAAGGCGAACGAGCCCTGCCCACGTCGTCCAATTCAAGCGTCCCGCAGGTTGCGATGCCCTCAAGTCACTCGCAGCGTCGACCTGCTCAAGCTCATGGGTGTCGCGTGCGATGAGTGCCTGCAGCGCGAGCGCCCCGGAAATCACGTCGTGGCCTCCTCACGCCCGGAGGGTGAGGCTGGTGGTCGTCCTGCAGGCGCCCGGCGCGCAAATGCGCTGGCTGCGTATTCCACGCCATCGCGGACAGCGTTCCACGGTGATGGCGGACAGCATTCCGCTGTGATGGCGGACAGTGTTCCACGCTGAAGGCGGACAGCGTTCCATTTTGATCGCGGACACCGAGGGTGTGTCCTGAGTGACCCAACGAGGCATAGGCTGCCCGGTTTTTTTGACCGGAGCGGCGATGCCCACACCAAGGGTCCTCATGAGCAAGATCAGACAAGCACTCCAACTATTGGCCGAATCTGGCCTGAGCACGCGGCAGGTGGCCGCGGCGCTGTCCATCAGCAAGACCACTGTCAGCGAGATCGCGCTGTACGCCCGCGATGCCGGCGTGGACTGGCCGCTGGCCCAAACACTCAGCGACGAACAACTGCAGGCCAGGCTGTACCCGCCCCCGCGTCCACGCAGCAGCACCCGGCACGAGCCCGACTACGCCCGATTGCACCAGGAACTCAAGCGCGCCGGCGTGACGCTGCAACTGCTGTGGGAGGAGTACCGCGCGGATGCTGGCGAGCAGGCCTACCGCTACAGCGCCTTCTGCGAGAAGTACCGTGCCTGGGCCAAGCGGCTGAAGCGCTCGATGCGCCAGGTGCACCCGGGGGGCGAGCGGTTGTTCGTGGACTACGCCGGGCAGACGATGCCGGTGGTGGATGTCTTGACGGGAGAGATCCGCCGCGCTCAGGTGTTCGTGGCTGTGCTGGGAGCCTCGAACTACACCTACGCCTGCGCCACCTGGCAGCAGACGGCGACCGACTGGGTGGGCGCGATCATCGCGGCTCTGGGGTTCATCGGTGGCGTGCCCCGGCTGTTGGTACCCGATCAGCCGCGTGCCCTGATCGCCAACCCAGACGCCTACGAACCTGTGACCGCCCGGCTGATGCAGGAACTCGGTGAGCACTACGGTGTGGCCGTTCTGCCCGCGCGCCCGGGCCGCCCGCAGGACAAAGCCAAGGTGGAGGTCGGCGTGCAGGTGGTCGAGCGCTGGATCCTGGCACGGCTGCGCAACCGGCGCTTCTTCAGCCTGGGTGAACTCAATGCGGCGATCGCCGCGTTGCTGGACGAGTTGAACCAGCGCCCGTTCAAGAAGCTGCCCGGCTGCCGGCGCAGCGCCTTCGAAGCGCTGGATGCCCCGGCATTGAAGGCCCTGCCGGCCCAGCCCATGGTGCTGGCGCAGTTCAAGCCAGCGCGGGTCAACATCGACTACCACGTCGCCATCGAGGCCCACTACTACTCGGTACCGCACCAGCACGTGGGCGCGGCGGTGGAACTGCGCATCACGGCCACGACCCTGGAGGTCCTGTTGCGCCGCCAGCGCATCGCTGCGCACGAGCGCAAGCATCGTCCCGGCGGCTTCACCACGTTGGCCGAGCACATGCCCGCCTCGCACCGCGCGCACCGGCAGTGGACCCCGGCCAAGCTCATGGCCTGGGGCGAGCGCGTGGGCGTGGCCACCGCCGCCGTGGTGCGTTGGCAGATGGAGCATCGCAAGCACCCCGAGCAGGGCTACCGGTCCTGTCTCGGCCTGATGAGGCTGGCCCGCCAATACGGTCATGACCGCCTGGAAGCCGCCTGCGCTCGGGCGCAATCCATCCGTGCGCCCCACTACGGCAGCGTGAAGTCCATCCTGGCCTGCGGGCTGGATCGTCAGGACAGCCTGCTGGACGCCTCCACAACACCGATGCCCAGCCACGACAACGTGCGCGGGCCCGGCTACTACGGCCATCACTGAGCCTGCCACCCAACGTCGGCAACACCCTCAACCCCCAACCGAGACATCCATGCTTCATCAACACACCCTGGACCAACTGCGCTGCCTTCGCCTGGACGGCATGATCAACGCCCTTCACGACACTGCCACCCAAGCTGCCACTGACGGGCTGCCCTTCGAACAACGCCTGGCGCTTCTGGTGCAGCGCGAGATCGACTGGCGCGATGGCAAGCGCGTGGCAAGATTGCTGAAGAACGCCCGGCTGAAGGTCGCCAGTGCCTGCATCGAAGACATCGACTGGCGCCCCGGTCGCGGGCTGGACCGGCATCTCATCACCGCGCTGGCCGAGGCTCACTGGATCCGTCACGGCCGTAACGTCCTGCTCACCGGCGCCACCGGTTGCGGTAAGACCTGGCTGGCATGTGCGCTGGCCCAACAGGCCGCACGTCAGGGCTTTACCGTCCTGTACGCACGGGCTACCCGGCTGCTGCAGGAACTGCAAGTCGCCCGTGGCGACGGCAGCTTCGCTCGCCGACTCGCGCAGTTGGCCAAGCTCGACGTGCTGCTGCTCGATGATCTGGCCATCGCTCCCATCGCTGCGCAGGAACGTCAGGACCTGCTGGAACTGCTGGACGACCGCGTCGGCAGCCGCAGCACCCTCATCACCAGCCAGTTACCCGTCACCGCCTGGCACGAGTGGTTGGGCGAGCCCACCATCGCCGACGCCATCATGGACCGGCTGCTGCACAGCGCCCACACCATCGCCCTCAAGGGCGATTCCATGCGTCGCACCAAGCCCCAACCATGACTTCGGCTCTGCCCGCCGCACCCGATTCCACGCTGATCGCGGACACCGTTCCATTCTGATGGCGGGCAGTTGCACTACCATTTACCCCGTCACTCGGGCCTCCACCCAGGGTGTCCGTGATCGTCTGGAACGCTGTCCGCGATCAGCCTGGAATCGGTGTCCGCGATCAGTGGAATGCGCACGCTGGCGACGCCTGCAACGCTGGAGGTCAGCACCTGCAGGTAGGCCACCAGCGGTACCTGGTCGGCGCCTGGCCCGCGGACTGGTCGACCTGAGTGGCCCTGCAGGAGCAAGACCGAACCGCCCAGGAATGGGCTCTGTTCAAAGCCCAAGAGTAGCCATCGAGCATCACAGTGATACGCTTGCTGGATGGACGAACAGACTTTCAAAACAATCGAGGCTGAACTTGGTCTTCAGCACGCCCCGATGGCCGAAGCCATGGGCATCTCCGAGGTTTCCGTCAAGCGGTATGCCACTGGTGCACAAGCCATCCCGGCTCACATCGCCAAGCTGACCGTGGCACTACGTGCATTACGTGCAACCAAGAAGTGATCGGAAAACCATGACCAACGATCAGGTGAGACAAACAAGTGATCAAGCAGTTGCGAACGCTACTGGCGTGGTCCTTGGCGAAATCTGCCGGGACGACGAGGACGCGATGACCTGTGCCGCATGCATGCGTGTGGCGTCGTTCCCTGATAGAGCCTCGTTTGTAGCATCTGACTGGTCACCAAGCTTTCCCGGGCCACTGATAGCGACCGAGCTGGCGACGTTCGACATCTGGATGGACGATCCTCAGTTTGCAGTGGCTCCCGTGCTGACGCCAATTTCGCAATGGGTTCCGGCAAGGTCCGACAGGCCAGCCGAGAGCACCAGTGACTGAACGGAAAAAAGGGGAATCGGTAATGGACCACAACATGCAAGGGAAAGACTCTGTGACGCTTTCAGCGGAAGATGCCAGTCAGGTTATCAAATCGCTGAACGAGCAGATTGCCTCGCTCACAAGGTGGGTGAAATTTGAGCAGGAAAGGGCAGCTGATCGTGCAGCAGAAGAGGTTCGCGATGCACTCCGCGCGCTTCGTGCGCGTGGTGTCGTGCTGCTGCACAACGGAGAGATGGAAGCCGACGCGCTGAAAAGCAGCCTGGAGGACAGTCCTGTGGCTCTCGCGGCCTTTGAAGAGGCTTGGAATCTGAAGAAGGCCCCCATTTCACACGTCGCCATTGCGCAGGTTCGCGACGCGACGGCCGGGGGCATGAACCGCTTTTGAACGGAAAATGGCATTGAGATGGCGTATCCTTGAGCGCGATGGTGTGGGCGCTGTGCAGCAGCCGGTCCATGATGGCGTCGGCGATGGTGGGCTCGCCGAGCCATTTGTGCCAGGGTGGTGGGCAACTGGCTGGTGATGAGCGATGAGCGTGCTGCGGGTGCCGGCGCGGTCGTTGAGCAGTTCCAGAAGATCGTGCCGCTCGTGCGCAGCGATCGGGGCAATGGCCAGATCGTCGCGTACGAGCAGATCCAGCTTGGCCAACTGCATCAGCCGCCGCGCAAAGCTGCCGTCACCACGGGCCACGTGCAATTCCTACAGCAGGCGCGTGGCACGGGCGTAGAGCACGGTGAAGCCCTGGCGCGCGGCCTGCCACAACGGCGGTGGCCGACCCCACGCGCTGGCCCCATCCGATGAGCGATGAGCTTGGC
>CBINPE010000195.1:0-6264 GCA_966252435.1 uncultured Burkholderiales bacterium
GGCAGCACCGAGCCCGCCAGGTCGACCTGCGCCATGATCCAGCCGCCGAAGATGTCGCCATGGGCGTTGGCGTCGGCGGGCATCGGGATCACCCGCATGACCAGGTCCTTTTCGTCGGGGAGGGCGGTGAGGGGGCTGGGCGAGCTGTCGATCTGGGGCATATTGACGGACCTTTCAGGCTTGAACGAAACCTAGACGTCCTCATTCTTCCACGATGCGCTCCCTCTCACGCGTCCCTGTCGCGCCCGATCCGGTCAACCCTGCTGCGCCCGTGCCGTCCCCCACGCTGTCGTCGACCTGGCGGCATCTGGCCCCCTACATCTGGCGCTGGCGCTGGCGGGTCCTGCTGGCGCTGAGCTGCCTGGTGGCCGCCAAGGCGGCCAACGTGGGCGTGCCCTGGGTGCTCAAGCACATCGTGGACCGCCTGTCCCTGCCGCCCGGCGACGCGCGCGCCGCGCTGGTGGTGCCGGTGGCCTGGCTGGTGGCCTACGGCCTGCTGCGCCTGTCGGTGACCCTGTTCACCGAGCTGCGTGAATTCCTGTTCTACCCGGTGGCGGCCCGCATCGCGCGCCGCGTCTCGCTCGAGACCTTCCAGCACCTGCTGTCCCTGAGCCTGCGCTTCCACCTCACGCGCCAGACCGGCGGCGTCTCGCGCGACATGGAGCGCGGCGCGCGCGCCATCCAGTCGCTGCTGAACTACGCCATCTACAACATCCTGCCTACGCTGGTGGAGATCGCCCTGGTGATGGGCCTGCTCGCGGCGCAGCTCGATGCCTGGTTCGTCGGCATCACGCTCGTGGCCCTGCTGGTGTACGTGGTCTTCACCATCAGCGTGACCGAGTGGCGCACGGCCTTCCGCCGCGCCATGAACGAGCAGGACTCGCGCGCCAGCACCAAGGCGGTCGACGCCCTGATCAACTACGAGACCGTCAAGTACTTCTCCAACGAATCCTTCGAGCAGGCCCGCTATGACGAGAACCTGCAGCGCTTCGAGCAGGCGGCCGTGAAGTCGCAGACCTCGCTGTCGCTGCTCAACCTGGGGCAGAGCCTGATCATCGCGGGGGCCGTGACCGTGCTGGTCTGGCGCGCCACCCTCGGGGTCACGCAGGGCCGCATGAGCCTGGGTGACCTGGTGCTGGTGAACGCCCTGATGATCCAGCTCTACATCCCCCTGAACTTTCTGGGCGTGCTGTACCGCGAGATCAAGCAGGCCATGATCGACATGGAGAAGATGTTCGGCCTGCTGCAGGAGCACCGCGAGGTGGCCGACGCACCCGGCGCCACCGAGCTGCACCCGGCCGGCGGGACGGTGCGCTTCGAGAACGTGCGCTTTGGCTACGACCCCCAGCGGCTCATCCTGCACGACGTCAGTTTCGAGATTCCCGCGGGCCACACCGTCGCGGTGGTGGGCCCCTCGGGGGCAGGCAAGAGCACCCTGGCGCGGCTGCTGTTCCGCTTCTACGATGTGGACGGCGGCTGCATCCGCATCGACGGCCAGGACATCCGCCAGGTCACCCAGCAGAGTCTGCGCCGTGCCCTGGGCATCGTGCCGCAGGACACGGTGCTGTTCAACGACAGCGTGGCCTACAACATCGCCTACGGCCGCACCGATGCCGACCGGGCGGCGATCGAGGCCGCGGCGCGGGCTGCCCACATCCACGGCTTCATCAGCGCGGCGCCCCAGGGCTATGACACCCAGGTGGGCGAGCGCGGGCTCAAGCTGTCGGGTGGCGAGAAGCAGCGCGTGGCGATCGCGCGCACCCTGCTGAAAGACCCGCCTGTGCTGATCTTCGACGAGGCGACCTCCGCCCTGGACTCGGCCAACGAGCGCGCCATCCAGGCCGAGCTGCAGAGCGTGGCGCGCAACAAGACGGCCCTGGTGATCGCCCACCGCCTCTCGACCGTGGTGGACGCCGACCAGATCCTGGTGATGGACCACGGCCGCATCATCGAGCGCGGCACCCACGCCGAGCTGCTGGCTCAAGGGGGCCGCTATGCTGAAATGTGGCGCTTGCAACAAAATGGTGCGGACGAGGCTTCACCCGATTCCCGTTCCCCCTCGCCTTGAGGCAAGATTTTCCCGTGGCAACCCCGCCCGTCCTTCCGACCCCGATCAACTTTCACAACTGACTCTCCTTCCCACCTGGCGTCCAAGGGACGCCGACACCAGGGACGGGTGGCCGGCAGAACCCTGCCGCCGCGCGTCCCGTTTTTGCATGAAACCGCACGACCAGGATCTCCCCTGGACCCCCGACGATGGAAACTAAATGGCTTGAAGACTTCGTGAGCCTGGCCGAGACCCGCAGCTTTTCGCGGTCCGCCCAGCTTCGTCACGTGACCCAGCCGGCCTTCTCGCGCCGCATCCAGGCGCTGGAGGCCTGGGCCGGGATCGACCTGGTGGACCGATCCTCCTACCCCACCCGGCTCACGCCGGCGGGCGAGACCTTCCATTCCCAGGCGCTGGACATGCTGGGTGCCCTGCAGGCCACGCGCAACATGATGCGTGGCCACCAGGCTGCCGGGCAGGACATGCTGGCCTTCGCGGTGCCGCACTCGCTGGCCTTCACCTTCTTCCCCCACTGGGTGATGGGGCTGCGGCAGCGCTTCGGCATCGTCAAGAGCCGGCTGATCGCCCTCAACGTGCACGACGCGGTGCTGCGCCTGACGGAGGCCAGCTGCGACCTGCTGATCGCCTACCACCACCCCTCGCAGCCGCTGCAGCTCAACCCCGACCGCTACGAGATGCTGACCCTGGGCCATGAGACCTTGGCAGCCTATGCCAAGGCCGATGCCGACGGTCAGCCCATGTTCTCGCTCAATCCGAGCGGAGGCGAAAGCATCCCCTACCTCAGCTACGCCGGCGGTGCCTACCTTGGGCGCCTGGTGGAGCTGATCGTCAAGCAGTCGCCCGCCTTGCTCAAACTGGATTCGCTGTACGAGACCGACATGGCGGAGGGGCTCAAGGCCATGGCCCTGGAGGGGCACGGTCTGGCTTTCCTGCCGGGCAGCTCGGTGGTCAAGGAGCTCAAGAGCAAGCGGCTGGTCCGTGCCGCCCCCCCGGGCACCTTCGAGGTCGACATGGAAATCCGCATCTACCGGGAACGGCCCGAACTGGCCCGTTACACGAAACCGGCGGCGCAGGCATTGTGGAAATTCCTAGGAGAGGGCGGGCAGGCCGCTTGAGCCGACGGATCCGTCCCCGTTCCACCTCGGGGGCAGGTGCTTAATGCGGGACAGGTTATAGGGTATTCACTTAGTATCCATGCGTTGCCCGCATAACTCAGCCCGTCAAACAGCATTTGCCAAGCTCGTCAATACCCTCTTACAGTCCGCAGTTATGTCTCAAGCCCCTGATTCTGCGGCCCTGTTGGCCCCCCTTAGTGATGCCCCAACTTGGGGCATGCGCCTCGAACATGATTTTCTGGGCGAGAAAAACATTCCTTTGACGGCCTACTGGGGGGTGCACACCGCCCGGGCGGTGGACAACTTTCCCATCACCGGGCAGACCGTGTCCGCCATGCCCGAGCTGGTGCTGGCGCTGGCCCACGTCAAGAAAGCCGCGGCCCAGGCCAATGCCGAACTGGGGGTCCTGGCGCCCACGGTCGCCCAGGCCATCCAGGCTGCGTGCGACGACCTGCTGCAAGGCCAGTTGCTGGACCAGTTCGTCGTGGACGTGATCCAGGGTGGTGCGGGAACCTCCACCAACATGAACGCCAACGAGGTGATCGCCAACCGGGCCCTCGAGCATCTGGGCCTTCCCAAGGGCTCGTACGGCGTGGTGCACCCCAACGACCACGTCAACGCCTCGCAAAGCACCAACGACGTCTACCCCACCGCCTTGCGCCTGGCGGCCTGGTTCGGCATCCAGCGCCTGCTCGACGCCATGGCGGCGCTGCGTGGGGCCTTCGAGCACAAGGCCCGGGAATTCCAGGCTGTGCTGAAGATCGGCCGCACCCAGCTGCAGGATGCCGTGCCCATGACGCTCGGGCAGGAGTTCATGGCCTTCGCCATCATGATCCACGAGGACGAGCAGCGCCTGCGCGAGGCCATGGCGCTGATCCAGGAGGTCAACCTGGGTGCCACCGCGATCGGCACCGGCATCAACGCGCCTTACGGCTACGCTGAAAAGGTCGTTCCGCTGCTCGCCGCCAGCAGCGGCGTGCCGGTGGTGCGGGCCGAGAACCTGGTCGAGGCCACGCAGGACACGGGTGCCTTTGTGCAACTGTCGGGCGTGCTCAAGCGGGTGGCGTGCAAGCTCTCCAAGATCTGCAACGATCTGCGCCTGCTGTCGTCGGGCCCGCAGGCCGGCTTCGGCGACATCAAGCTGCCGGCCCGCCAGGCGGGCTCGTCGATCATGCCCGGCAAGGTCAACCCGGTGATCCCCGAGGTGATGAACCAGGTGGCCTTCGAGGTGATCGGCAACGATCTCACGATCACCATGGCTTCCGAGGCAGGGCAGCTCCAGCTCAATGCGTTCGAGCCCATCATGGGCTGGGCCTTGTACAAGAGCATCAAGCACCTGACGCAGGCCTGCGGCACCCTGCAGGTCCATTGCGTGGAGGGGATCCAGGCCCAGCACGATGTGCTGGCGCGCCGCGTGTCGGAATCGGTGACCCTCGTCACCGCCCTGAATCCCCTGATTGGTTACGAGAAGTCCGCGCTCATCGCCAAGACGGCGCTGCTGAACGGCGGCTCCATCGCCGAAACCGCGGAACAATTGGGCATCATGTCCCGGGCGGAGATGGAAGCGTTGCTGGTTCCTGACAAACTCACGCAGCCCGTTCGATTGATGGCATGAAGATTGCGACACTGCGCTGATTGCCGCTTTTGGAGACCGCCTTGATCCGCACCCTGCCTCTCACCCCCCGCGCGTGGATCCGTTCGTTGACCCTCGGACTGGGGTTGGCACTTGCCGGGGGCGCGGCGGTCGCAGGTCCGGCGCTGGAACGCATCAAGCAGACAGGCAAGATTACGCTGGCCCACCGTGAGTCGTCGGTTCCCTTCTCCTTCTATGACGAAGAGAAGAAGCCCGTGGGCTATGCCATCGAGCTGTGCCTGAAGCTGGCCGAGGCCGTGCGCAAGAACCTGCAGCTCAAGAGCATCACGCCGCAGTTCATGATGGTCACCAGCGCCACGCGCATCAGCTCGATCCAGGAAGGCAAGGCTGATCTCGAGTGTGGCTCCACGACCAACAACGCCGACCGGCGCCAGAAGGTGGCTTTCACGGTGCCGCACTACATCACGGGCGCACGCTACATGGTGCGCGCCGACGCGGCCATCAACGAACTGCCCGACTTCGAGGGCAAGAAGCTCGTGTCCACCAAGGACACCACGCCGCTCAAGGCGATCATCCAGGCCAACCGCGAGCGCCTGCTGGGCATCCAGATCGTCGAGGCACCCGACCACGCGCGGGCGTTCGAGATGGTGGAGAAAGGGGAGGCCGACGGCTTCGCGATGGACGACGTGCTGCTGTACGGCCTGATGTCCAACCGGCCCGATCCCAGCAAGTTCAAGGTGGTGGGCAAGTTCCTGACCATCGAGCCGCTGGCCATCATGCTGCCCAAGAACGATCCCGAGCTGAAGAAGATCATCGATGAAGAGATGAAGCGGCTGGTCAACAGCCACGAGGCCTATGCCATCTACGAGCGCTGGTTCATGAAGCCCATTCCCCCCAAGGGCCTGGCGCTGGGCCTGCCCATGAACTACCTGCTGAAAGACTTCTGGAAATATCCCACCGACCAAGTTCCCTTCTGATCGATCGCCTACCCGGCCAGTCTGGCGGCCGTCTACCGGCCGGCTGTTGTGCGCAGTGCGTGTTTCCTCTGACATCTGCCGTCCCGGGTCTCCCGTTTCACCCATTGTTCGTTGCGCGGCTTTCGCGTTTTTTCTCTCGTTGTTGTCCTCAAACCATTGAAGGAGTTTTTGATGAAGAAGACCTTGTTTGCGATGGCTGCCGTGCTGGCGTTTGGTGTTGCCCAGGCGGACACCCTCAAGAAGATCAAAGACTCGGGCGCCGTCACCATGGGGGTGCGCGAATCCTCGGGCGCCCTGAGCTTCACCCTGGGGGATGGCAAGTACGCGGGCTACCACGTCGAGATCTGCCAGCACGTCCTGGCCGATGTGCAGAAGCAGCTGGGTCTGGCCAAGCTGGACATCAAGTACCAGCCCGTGACCTCGCAGAACCGCATCCCGCTGGTGCAGAACGGCACGGTGGACATCGAGTGCGGCTCCACCACCAACAACCAGACCCGCCAGAAGGACGTG
>CBINPE010000196.1:0-6180 GCA_966252435.1 uncultured Burkholderiales bacterium
GCGTGGGCCTGCTGATCGACGACGCCATCGTCGTGCGCGAGAACATCGTGCGCCACCTGCAGATGGGCAAGGGCCCCGTGCAGGCCGCGCTCGACGGCACCCGGGAGATCGGCCTGGCGGTGTTCGCCACCACGCTGTCGATCGTGGCGGTGTTCCTGCCGATCGGCTTCATGGGCGGCATCGTGGGCAAGTTCTTTCACCAGTTCGGCCTGACCATCGTGGCCGCGGTGATGATCTCGATGCTGGTGAGCTTCTCGCTCGACCCGATGCTGTCCAGCATCTGGCACGACCCGACCGTCGGCCGCGCCCCCGGCGCGCGCCCGCGCACGCTGTACGAGCACACCCTGGGCCGCCTCACGCACGCCTTCGACCTGCTCACGCAGGGCCTGGCGCGCGGCTACCAGCGCCTGCTGGCCTGGTCGCTGAAGCACAAGAAAACCACGCTGGCGCTGGCCCTGGCCACCTTCGTCAGCAGCTTCCTGCTCATCCCGCGGCTGGGCACCGAGTTCGCGCCCAAGGCCGACCTGTCCGAGACGCAGGTGGACTTCTACACCCCCGTGGGCTCGTCCCTGGACGTGACGGAAGGCCGCGCGCGCCAGATCGACGAGGCCCTGCGCGGGATGCCCGAGGTGCGTTACACCGTGGCCACCATCAACACCGGCTTCGCGGCGGGCAAGATCTACGGCACCGTCTATGTGCGCCTGGTCGACCGCAAGGACCGCCAGCGCAGCGTCAACGACATGACGCCGGTGCTGCGCGAGCGCCTGGCGAGCATCCCCGGCATCACCATCACCAACATCGGCCAGACCGACCTGGGCGGCGGCAAGAGCGTGCAGTTCTCCGTGCAGGGCCCCGACCTGCAGCGGCTGGCGCAGCTGTCGCGCCAGCTCATGCCGCGCCTGCAGCAGATCCCTGGCCTGGTCGACCTGGACAGCACGCTCAAGCCCGACAAGCCGACCGTGGACGTGCAGGTGCGCCGCGAGGTGGCGGCCGACCTGGGCGTGGGCGCCAGCACCATCGCCAACAGCCTGCGCACCGCGATGGCCGGCACCACCATCGGCACCTGGCACCCGCCCGACGACGCCAACCTCGACGTCGACGTGGTCGTGCGCCTGGACCCGGGCAGCCGCGAGCGCATCGAGGCGCTGCAGCGCCTGCCCATCACCCTGCCCCCGGCCGCCGACGGCAGCCCGCGCGTGGTGCGCCTGTCGCAGCTGGCCGAGGTGCGCCCGGGCACCAGCCCGAACCAGATCAACCGCCGCGACATGAGTCGCGAGATCACCTTCGACGCCAACCCGCTGGGCCGCAGCGCGGGCGAGGTGGCGGCCGACGTGCGCCGCGTGCTCGACAGCACCGCCTGGCCGCCCGGCTACCGCTACACCTTCGGCGGCGCCACCAAGAACATGAACGAGTCCTTCCAGTACGCGGTGAGCGCGCTGGCGCTGGCGGTGATCTTCATCTACATGATCCTGGCCAGCCAGTTCAAGAGCTTCCTGCAGCCACTGGCCCTGATGAGCTCGCTGCCGCTGACGCTGATCGGCGTGGTGCTGAGCCTGCTGATGTTCCGCTCCACGCTCAACATGTTCAGCGTGATCGGGATCATCATGCTGATGGGGCTGGTGACGAAGAACGCGATCCTGCTGGTCGACTTCGCCATCCGCTCGCGCGAGGGCGACCACGGCCTCGGGCCCGACGTGCCGCCGCTCGGGCGCGAGGCGGCCCTGCTGCACGCCGCCCAGGTGCGCCTGCGGCCGATCCTCATGACCACCCTGGCGATGGTGTTCGGCATGGTGCCGCTGGCCTTCGCGCTGTCCGAGGGCGCCGAGCAGCGCGCCCCGATGGGCCAGGCCGTGATCGGCGGCGTGCTGACCTCCTCCCTGCTGACCCTGGTGGTGGTGCCGGTGGTGTACTGCTACCTGGACGACCTCACCGCCTGGCTGCGGCGCCGGCTGAAGCTGCAGACGCTGCCGGGCGGGCGGGAAAACCCCAGCCGCGAAATAAAATCGCCGCTCAGCTTCCCTTCCCAAACCCCATGAACATCGAACAAGCCCGCTTCAACATGATCGAGCAACAGATCCGTCCCTGGGACGTGCTCGATCCGGCCGTGCTGTCCCTGCTGGCGCTGGTGCGCCGCGAGGACTTCATCTCCCCCGCCTACCGCTCCCTGGCGTTCATGGACACCGAGGTGCCGCTGCCCGTGCAGGGCGGCGGGCGTGAGGTCATGCTGCCGCCGAAGCTCGAGGCGCGGCTGCTGCAGGAGCTTGCCGTGCACAAGCACGAGCGCGTGCTCGAGGTCGGCGCCGGCTCGGGCTTCATGGCCGCGCTGCTGGCGCACAAGGCCCAGCAGGTCACCACCTTCGAGATCCGCCCCGAGCTCGCGACCTTCGCCGCCGAGAACCTGCGCCGCGCCGGCATCGCCAACGTCAACGTGGTCAACGCCGACGGTGCGGCCGGCCAGGCCAGCGAGGCCCCCTGGGACGTGATCGTGCTGTCCGGCTCGGTCCACCAGGTGCCGCAGGCCTTGCTGCAGCAGCTCAAGCCGGGCGGTCGCCTGATCGCCATCGTGGGCGACGAGCCCGTCATGCAGGCCACCCTGTTCACCCGCAGCAGCGAGCAATCGTTCGCCAGCGTGGTGCTGTTCGACACCATGGCGCCGCGGCTCGTCGGCTTCGACGAGCCCAGCGCCTTCCACTTCTAGAGCCTGCCGCTCTGGATCCCTCAGCCCTGTCAGGAACCCCACCGTGCAACCCACCCGCCCTTCCGCCTCCGTGTCAACCGTTTCCCGCCGTGCCCGCCTGCCGGCGATGAAGAAGAAGGCATCCTGGCTGTTGGCGGGTCTGCTGGCCCTGGGGGCGATGGCACCGGCCGGGGCGCAGAACCTGGTGACGCTGTATGACGCCGCACGCGCCTTCGACGCCACCTACCTCTCGGCCCGGGCCCTGGCCGAGTCGGCCCCCTACCGGGCCGAGCAGGCCCATGCGCCGCTGCGACCCAACGCCGCCCTGGGCGGCAACGCCACGCGCACGCACAGCGAGGTCGAGGTGCTGAGCAACTCGTCCACCGGCGCCGGGGCCTCCCTGCAGGCGCGCCAGTCCCTGTTCAACCGGGCCAACCGCGTCACCGCCAACCAGGCCGACAAAAGCCTGGAGGTCTCGCGCCATGACCTTCAGGCGGCCGAGCAGGACCTGATCATCCGCGTGGCGCAGGCCTACTTCGACGTGCTGGCCGCGCAGGACACCCTCGCCACCACGCGTGCCAGCAAGACGGCGATCAGCGAGCAGCTGGCCTCGGCCAAGCGCAATTTCGAGGTCGGCACGGCCACCATCACCGACACCCGCGAGGCCCAGGCCCGCTTCGACCTGGCCACGGCCCAGGAGATCGCGGCCGAGAACGACCTGCGCACCAAGCGCATCGCGCTCGACCAGCTGGTGGGGCAATCCAACGTGACGCCCAAGCCGCTGGCCACGCCGGCGAAACTGCCGCCGCTGGAGCCTGCGCAGGTGGACGCCTGGGTCAGCCAGGCCGAGTCCGCCCATCCCACCATCCAGCGCGCCCAGCTGGCCCTGGAGATCGCGCAGCTCGAGACCGAGAAGGCGCGCGCCGGCCACCTGCCCACGCTGGACGCGGTGGGCACGGTCTCGAGGAACCGGGGTCCTGCGAGCCTGCTGTCGCCCGTCAACGTGAACACCCAGCAAGCCAGCGTGGGCCTGCAGCTCAACGTGCCGCTCTACAGCGGCGGCGCGGTCCAGAACCGCGTGAAGGAGACCCTCGCCCTGGAAGACAAGGCGCGCGACGACCTCGACGCCGCCCGCCGCGGCGTGGCCCAGGCCGCGCGGCAGGCCTTCTTCGGCGTGCAGTCGGGCCAGGCCCAGGTAAGCGCCCTGGAAGCCGCCGAGTCCTCCTCCCAGCTGGCCCTGGAAGCCACCCAGCTTGGCTACAAGGTCGGTGTGCGGGTCAACCTGGACGTGCTCAACGCCCAGACCCAGCTCTACACCACCCGCCGCGACCTGGCCAAGGCCCGCTACGACGTGCTGATGGGCAGCCTGCGGCTGCGCCAGGCCGCGGGACAGTTGCAGGCGCAAGACCTGGCGGGCATCAACCAGCTGCTGGCGCCTTGACGGGCCCGCGCCAGGAGCGCCCATTCCGGTGATGCCATGGGGTTAGCATGCGGTACGCAGCAGCCCCCACCCCAGCCCTCCCCCAACGGGGAAGGGGGTGCGCTCCTTCCCCCGCTGGGGGAAGGTTGGGATGGGGGCGCAGCCTTCGCACGGGCCTCCGTCGTGTAACAGACTCTAAGCCCCTGCCCCCACATCCCCCCGCCACAACGCCTGCATCCGCCCCTGCCCCCCGAACGCCTCGCACAAGCGCTGCATCACCTCCCTGGCGCGCGCCGAGTTGTCGCACCCCAGGTTGCAGACATAGACATCCAGCGTGACCGCCTTCTGCTCGGGCCAGGTGTGCACCGCCAGGTGGGATTCGGCGAGCAGCACCACCCCCGTGACCCCGGCCAGTGCCGGATCCGTCCCCGGCTGCGGGGCGAAGCGGTGGAACAGCTCGCCCACCGCCGTCAGCCCCGCCTGCGCCACTGCGGCGAGGCACAGCTGGCGCAGCACCGCCGGATCCGTCATGGCAGGGAGTCCCGGCCCGCAGCCAGTCAAATCCGAAGTGAGGTGCAAGCCTTGCATGGGCCAGGATTTTAGGAGCGCCCCCGCCCCGGGCGGCCCGGCGCTTCCCCATGCGCCGTAAAATGCCGGGCTCTGCCCACCTCCGCCCCAAAGAATGGCTGCCCTCGCAACCCCTGAGCCCACCCCCCAGCAAGCCCTGATGGCCCACGCCATCCGCGCCTTGGCCATGGACGCCGTCCAGCAGGCCAACTCCGGACACCCCGGCGCCCCCATGGGCATGGCCGAAATGGCCGTCGCCCTGTGGAACCACCACCTGCGCCACAACCCCAACGACCCCCACTGGACCAACCGCGACCGCTTCGTGCTCAGCAACGGCCACGCCTCGATGCTGCTGTACGCGGTGCTGCACCTGAGCGGCTACGCGCTGCCCATCGACGAGCTGCGCCAGTTCCGCCAGCTGCACAGCAAGACCCCGGGCCACCCGGAGGTCGACGTCACCCCCGGCGTCGAGACCACCACCGGCCCGCTCGGCCAGGGCATCACCAACGCCGTCGGCTTCGCCCTCGCCGAGAAGCTGCTGGCCCAGACCTTCAACCGCCCCGGCCACACCATCGTCGACCACCACACCTACGTGTTCCTGGGCGACGGCTGCCTGATGGAGGGCATCAGCCACGAAGCCTGCGCCCTGGCCGGCGCCTGGAAGCTGAACAAGCTCATCGCCCTGTACGACGACAACGGCATCTCGATCGACGGCCCGGTCGCCCCCTGGTTCATCGACAACACCCCGCAGCGCCTGCAGGCCTGCGGCTGGCACGTCATCCCCGACGTCGACGGCCATGATGTGCAGGCCATCGACGCCGCCATCGCGCAGGCCAAGCAGCAGGCCGACAAGCCTACCCTCATCGTCTGCAAGACCGCCATCGGCAAGGGTTCGCCCAACCGCGCCGGCACCGCCAAGGCACACGGCGAGCCCCTGGGCGCGGACGAGATCCGCCTGACCCGCGAGGTGCTGGGCTGGGCGCACGAGCCCTTCGTCATCCCGCCCGAGGCCTACGCCCTGTGGGACGCCCGCGCCCGCGGCGAGGCCGCCCAGGCCGCCTGGCAGCAGGGCTTCGAGGCCTACGCCGCCGAACACCCCGAGCTGGCCGCCGAGTACACCCGCCGCATGGCCGGCGAGCTGCCGGCGCAGTTCGCCCAGGTGGCGGTGGACACCGTCGTCAAAGCCCATGCCCAGGCCGAGACCGTAGCCAGCCGCAAGGCCAGCCAGATCGCCCTGGAGGCCTTCACCGCCGCCCTGCCCGAGCTGCTCGGCGGTAGCGCCGACCTCACCGGCTCCAACCTCACCCAGACCCGCGCCACCCCGCCCCTGCGCTTCAGCGCCGAGGCCGAGGCCCAGCCCCCGGGCCGCCACATCAACTACGGCGTGCGCGAATTCGGCATGGCCGCCATCATGAACGGCATCGCCCTGCACGGCGGCTTCATCCCCTACGGCGGCACCTTCCTCACCTTCAGCGACTACAGCCGCAACGCCATCCGCATGGCCGCGCTGATGAAG
>CBINPE010000197.1:0-6079 GCA_966252435.1 uncultured Burkholderiales bacterium
CGGTTGCCGAGGTGGTCGATGTCGTCCACCTCGCCGCGGCCGTTGCGCAGCTCGACCAGGATCTTGACCACGTCCAGGATGTCGTCGTTGGACAGCGTCATCGGGCCGTCCGGCGTGTCGCGGCCGACGCGGGCGTTGAACTTCATGCGGCCCACGCGCGACAGGTCGTACGTGTCGGCGCTGTAGAACAGGCGATGGAACAGCGCCTCGACGGCGTCTTCCGTCGGCGGCTCGCCGGGGCGCATCATGCGGTAGATGGCCACGCGGGCGGCCAGCTGGTCGGCGGTCTCGTCGCTGGACAGGGTCTGCGAGATGTAGGCGCCTTCGTCGAGTTCGTTGGTGAACAGGACCTGGACGTCCTTGATGCCGGCGGCGCGCAGCTTCTTGAGCACGCTCTCGGTCAGCTCGTCGTTGGCCTTGGCGATGATCTCGCCGGTGTCCTCGTCGACGATGTTGCGGGCCAGCACGCGGCCGAGCAGGAAGTCTTCCGGCACGGTCAGGAACTTGGTCTCGGACTGCTCCAGCGAGCGCACGTGGCGCGCGGTGATGCGCTTGTCCTTCTCGACCACGACGTTGCCGTTCTTGTCGGTCACGTCGAAGCGGGCGATCTCGCCACGCAGGCGGTCGGCCACGAACTCCATCTGCGCGCCTTCATCCATCAGGCGGAAATTGTCGAAGACGAAGAAGTGCGCCAGGATCGATTCCGGGTTCAGGCCGATGGCCTTGAGCAGGATCGTCACCGGCATCTTGCGGCGGCGGTCGACGCGGAAGTACAGGATGTCCTTCGGGTCGAACTCGAAGTCGAGCCACGAGCCGCGGTAGGGGATGATCCGCGCGCTGAACAGCAGCTTGCCCGAGCTGTGGGTCTTGCCCTTGTCGTGCTCGAAGAACACGCCGGGCGAGCGGTGCAGCTGGCTGACGATGACGCGCTCGGTGCCGTTGACGATGAACGAGCCGTAGTCGGTCATGAGCGGCACTTCGCCCATGTAGACCTCCTGCTCCTTGATCTCCTTGACCACCTTGGCTGGCGCCGACTCACGGTCGTAGATGATCATCTGCAGCTTGGCGCGCACGGCCGCCGCATAGGTCAGGCCGCGCAACTGGCACTCGCGTGTGTCGAACGCGGGCTTGGCCATGTTGTACTCGATGAACTTCATCTCGACGAACCCGTTGTGCGAGACGATCGGGAAGGCCGACAGGAAGGCGGCTTGCAGACCTTCAGGCTTGCGCTTTTGTGGGGGGACGTCCTTCTGCAGGAAGGCCACGTAGGACTCTTTCTGCATCGTCAGCAGGTAGGGGACGTTCAGAACACTCTCGCGCTTGCCGAAACTCTTGCGGATGCGTTTGCGCTCGGTGTAGCTGTAGGGGGTTGCGTGCTGCGCCATAGGTGGTTTTTCACTCCGTCTCAGGACCCTTGCCTGGCCTGGGCCAGGGTACCGTCGGCGACTGTCTTTCGAACCCCGCGCGCGTCCCACGCGCGCACAGTCGGCTCGAAGCTTGGTGGCTGGCCACTACCAGCCGCTGGCGGACAACTTCGGCATGGCACCGAAGCCCGACCAAACCGGTTCTTTGCAGTCGGATCAAAGAACACTTGGAAACCCTGTTCCGTCCGGCCCCCCGGCATGTCACCATGTCGGCCGGGCGTCGCGTCTTTCGGTGCTTCCGTCCTCTGCTCAGACCGGGCCGCATGCGGCTTGTTCCGGTTGGGGGAGGCACTGAAGAAAGAAAAGAAAAACGCGGATCGGATCAGGTCTTCCAGCTGTTCTGTTCTCCTGCTCAGGAAACGAACGACGGCGACATCAATAACGACAACAACATCAACGACAACAAACGCAACAGGCCGGCTGCCCGAAAGGGCAACCGGCCGATCTTTTTCTCACCCCGAGGCCCGTCGGCAGCGCCACAACCCTCCCGCACCCGCCTTGTGGGCGGGCCAGTGGCGATGCACGCTGGCCGCGCGGTACCCGAGGCGCACGTCTTACTTCAGCTCGGCCTTGGCGCCAGCGTCTTCCAGCTTCTTCTTGGCGGCTTCGGCGTCGGCCTTGGGCATGGCTTCCTTGACGGGCTTCGGAGCGCCGTCCACCAGGTCCTTGGCTTCCTTCAGGCCCAGGCCCGTCAGCTCGCGCACGGCCTTGATGACGCCGACCTTGTTGGCACCGGCTTCCTTCAGGATCAGGGTGAACTCGGTCTGCTCGACAGCAGCGGCAGCGGCAGCACCGCCACCACCAGCGGCCGGAGCGGCCATCGCGGCGGCGGACACGCCGAACTTCTCTTCAATGGCCTTGACCAGGTCGTTGAGTTCCATCACGGACATGCTGTCCAGGGCGGTCAGGAATGCGTCTTTATCGAATGCCATTTGTGGCTCCTAATTTGTGAAAAATGAATGGTTGACGGTTGGCAGGAAGATCGCCTGCATCAAGCGGCAGGTGCCTCGGCTGCGGCTTCCGGTGCCTCGGCACCTTCGCCACGCTTCTCGGCCAGGGCCGCCAGCACGCGCGCCATGCGCGAGACGGGCGACTGCATCAGGCCCAGCAGCTGGGACAGCAGCACTTCCTTGGTGGGAATCGCGGCCAGGGCTTTCACCCCGTCAGCGTCCAGGGCCTTGCCTGCGTAGGCACCGGCCTTGACCACCAGCTTGTCGTTGCCCTTGGCAAAGTCGGCGATGACTTTGGCCGCGGCCACGGCGTCTTCGGAAAAACCATAGATCAGCGGGCCGACCATGCTCTCCGAGGCCACTTCGAACGGCGTGCCGGCGACGGCGCGGCGAGCCAGGGTGTTCTTCAAGACATGAAGGTACACGCCCTTTTCGCGCGCCTGCTTGCGCAGCGCGTTCAGGTGTTCCACGGTGAGGCCACGGTATTCAGCCAGCGCCAACGTCTGTGCGCGCGCCGCCTGGGCTGCCACATCCGTCACCACGGTCTGCTTTTCGTTGCGATTGAGACTCAAGGTCTGCTCCTCACATCCACGTGCCTTCGGCCAGGGCCTCCAGCACACCAAAGTTCAGCGACCGTTTGTTCAGGATCCACATACAGCACAAATCCTTCTCAGCGGGACCGCCATCTGCGCGGGCTTCGGGCTTTGGACACCTGGGCCCTGCCGGGTCCCTGCATCCTCCGCTTTCGATTAAGCGACCCGGTCAGGGGCCGCGCCTGCGGTCTTGGATGACCTGGGCGGCAGCGTCAGGGACGCCAGCCGCACAGCCCACCAAACTCATCCTCGGGCGTCAGACACTCGCCCGATTCTTTTTCTTTCCTTCGCTTCCTCAGGCCGAGGCCATGATGGAAGCCACGTCCACCCGGGCACCGACGCCCATGGTCGACGACACCGCCACCTTGCGCAGGTACACACCCTTGCTGGAGGCAGGCTTGGCCTTGTTCAGCGCTTCGATCAGGGCGCGCAGGTTGCCAGCCAGCTTGTCGGACTCGAACGAGCGACGGCCGATGGTGGTGTGGATGATCCCGGCCTTGTCGACACGGAACTGCACCTGGCCGGCCTTGGCGTTACGCACGGCCTGGGCGACGTCGGGCGTCACGGTGCCGACCTTCGGGTTCGGCATCAGGCCGCGGGGACCGAGCACCTGACCCAGGGTACCGACGATGCGCATGGTGTCCGGCGAGGCGATCACCACGTCGAAGTTCAGGTTGCCACCCTTGATCTGCTCGGCCAGGTCTTCCATGCCGACCACGTCGGCGCCGGCGGCCTTGGCTTCCTCGGCCTTGGCGCCCTGCGCGAACACGGCGACACGCTTGGTCTTGCCGGTGCCGTTGGGCAGCACGACGGCGCCACGCACGACCTGGTCGGACTTCTTGGCGTCGATGCCGAGCTGCACGGCGACGTCGATGGACTCATCGAACTTGGCAGTGGCGCATTCCTTCACCAAGGCCAGCGCGCCGTCCAGGGGATACAGCTTGGTGGTCTCCACCTTGCCGGCGAGCGCCTTTTGGCGTTTGGTCAGTTTGGCCATGTCAGAGACCCTCCACCGTGACGCCCATCGAACGGGCGGAACCTGCGATCGTGCGGACAGCGGCGGCCAGGTCGGCGGCCGTCAGGTCCTTCATCTTGGTCTTGGCGATTTCCTCGATCTGGGCGGCCGACAGCTTGCCCACCTTCTGCGAGTTGGCGCGCGGCGAGCCCTTGTCGAGCTTGATCGCCTTCTTGATCAGCACGGTGGCCGGGGGCGTCTTGAGGACGAAGGTGAACGACTTGTCGGCGAAGGCCGTGATGACCACGGGCAGCACCAGCCCGGGTTCCATGCTCTGCGTCTGGGCGTTGAACGCCTTGCAGAACTCCATGATGTTCAGGCCGCGCTGACCCAGCGCGGGACCGATCGGGGGCGACGGATTGGCTTTGCCCGCCGGGATTTGCAGCTTGATCAAGCCGACGATTTTCTTGGCCATGAAAGACCTCCACGAAACAGACCGGACGAGCGTCCGGCCCAGTGAGTGCAAACGCCCAGGCTTCAACCACAGACCTGGGCTCCTCTTGCCGGTGTCACGTCACCGGCCAGCAACGGCGAGGCATTTTTGTCAGGCAGGCCACCTCGCAGGCCTGGATTCGAAAGCGACGGTGTGGATCCGTTCGCAGCCCGGCGGATCCGGTCAGACCTTCTCCACCTGGCCGAAATCCAGCTCCACGGGGGTGGCCCGGCCGAAGATGGTCACCGAGACGCGCACCTTGGACTTGTCGTAGTTGACGTCTTCCACGGCACCGTTGAAGTCGGTGAAAGGGCCTTCCTTGACGCGCACCAGCTCGCCCACCGACCACTCCACCTTGGGACGCGGCTTCTCCACGCCCTCTTGCATCTGGTTGACGATCTTCATGACCTCGGCTTCCGAGATCGGCGAAGGCCGGTTGCGGGCACCGCCCACGAAACCGGTCACCTTGCTGGTGTGCTTCACCAGATGCCAGGTGTCGTCGGCCATGTCCATCTCGACCAGCACGTAGCCCGGGAAGAAGCGGCGCTCCGTGACGGCCTTCTTGCCGTTCTTCAGCTCGACCACTTCCTCGGTCGGCACCAGAATGCGGCCAAACTTGTCCTGCATGCCGGCACGGTCGATGCGCTCGCGCAGGTTGCGCTCAACCGCCTTTTCCATGCCCGAGTAGGCATGAACCACATACCAGCGCTTGGTCCCGCTGGAGACGGGGGTGACCGGCGCCGTGGCAGCACCTGCCGCGGCCTCGACGGGCATGCCGCCGTCCTGTTGTTCTTCTTCAGTGTTCATGTTCTCGTCCATGCCCATGCTCAGCGCCTCCATCCCAGGATCAAGTCGTAGAAAGCCCATTCCAGGGTCTTGTCAGTGACCCAGAGGAACAGGGCCATCACCAGCACGAAGGCAAACACGTAGCCCGTCATCTGGACGGCCTCCTTGCCACTCGGCCAGACGACCTTGCGCACCTCGCGCACGGAGTCCTTGCCGTAGGCCGTCAGGGCCTTGCCCGGCTCGGAAGTGAAGAACACACCGACCGCGGCGGCAGCCACCACCAGCAAGGCCAGCACGCGCAGCCAGAGGTCTTTCTGGCCCAGCAGGTAGAACAGCACGACGCCGCCGACCAACAAGGCCCCGGCCAACAGCAGCTTGGCCTTGTCGGCCCCGGTGCTCACCGTCTCGACCGGCACGTTGTTGGATACGCTTTTTGTCACTTCAGTTTTCAGACCCTGGAAGGGTTCCGCCGTTGATGAGTCTTCATTCAGCAGCAACAAAGCCCGCCGGCACTGAACGTGTCCTGCGGGCCCTTGCCATCGACTTGCTGACCGGTTGCTGTGTCGTCATTCGTTCATGCGTCCCTGACTTGCCATCGCTTTCATCCACTCGACACCAGGTGCCTTGTCCATCAGTTCTGAAGACCGCCTGGCAGGGGCGGAGGGCATCGAACCCCCAACCTCTGGTTTTGGAGACCAGCGCTCTGCCAATTGAGCTACGCCCCTGTGGATGAAACGAAACCAAAGAACGAAACAAGAAGAACCTGACCGGGCGAAATGGTTCCCCTCCCGCCCGGCACAACAGCGATCAAGCCAAGCCTGTGTCCTTACTCGATGATCTTGGCCACGACGCCGGCGCCGACGGTGCGGCCGCCTTCA
>CBINPE010000198.1:0-6036 GCA_966252435.1 uncultured Burkholderiales bacterium
GGGGCCGCTCCTTCCCCCGCTGGGGGAAGGTTGGGATGGGGGCGCGGCGGTGGCACACCTCCAACCTTTCAAAACCCTTGAGACGGAGTGCCGGGGCCTGTTCACACGACCCTAGCGCACTGACCGACCCACATGGCCACGCCCCCGTCTGCCAGGCCGCCCGAAGGGGCCCGCTCCGATGCCCGCCGCGGTGGAGGTCCCCCGGCCTCCGGCGACTCCAGGCCACCCTCCGGCGAGCGCCGCCAGCGCGCGCGTGACCGGCGCGTCAGCCAGCGCGACCAACCCCTTGGGCGCTCGTGGTTCGGCGTGCTCGACGGCCTGCCCGAGAGCGAACAGGGTCCGAACAGCGTGGGGGCCAGCGGAGAGAGCGTGTCCCCCTCCGAGTCCGACACGGGTTTCCAGGAATCCACCCATTTCTTCTCGCGCGAGGCGCGCCGCCTGGTCGGCAGCGGACAGACGGCTTTCCAGCGCATCTACCGGGCTTTCCTGGGCGCGCGGGCGGCCCTGGCGGTGGTGCTGGTGATGTCGCTGGTCCTGACCACGGTCCTGGGCAGCCGCCCCAGCTGGATCGTCGCCGTGATCACGGTGGTGTATGCCGTGCAGGCCCTGAGCCTGTGGCTGCTGTTCCAAGACGACGACCCCGCCGACAAGGTGCAGCAGGGCCTGGCCCGCCTGCGTGGCCGCCGCTGGCTGTTCACCATCGGCGTCGACGTGGCCTGCTACCTCGGCCTGCACCTGCTGACCACGACGGCGGTGTTCAACCATGTGCCGCTGCTGGTGCTGCCGGTGCTGATGGCGGGGGTCCTGACCCAGCGCATGGTTGCCCTGGCCACGGCGGCGGTGGTGGCCATCGGCCTGCTGGCGGTGGCCTGGGTGGCCACGGTGGCGGGGGCCGACCCCAGCCTGGTGCTGACGCAGGCGGGCCTGGCCGGCAGCGGCTTCTTCGTGATCACGGTGCTGGCCGGCGAGCTGGCCGGGCGCATCGCCCGCGAGGAGCGCTCGGCGCGCGGCAGCCTCGAGCTGGCGCGCCAACAGGCCCAGCTCAACCGCCTGATGATCGAGGAGATGCAGGACGGCGTGCTGGTGGTCGACCGCATGGGCCGGGTGCGCGGTGCCAACCCGGCGGCGCGCCGGCTCCTGGCGCCGGCCGGCCTGTGTCCGCCGGCGCCCTTCAACCTGGGCGCCACCCCTTCCTGGCACAGCGTGGTGCGGGCGGTCGAGCAGGCCTTCGCCGGCGGGACCTGGCCGGAGGAGGGGCGCGACGTCGAGGTGCGCTTCACCGAGCCCGCGGTGCGGCGCGTGCTGCGCATGCGGGTGCGTTTCACGCGGCGCAAGGCAGCGCAGTCCAGCGAGGATTTCTGTGTCCTGCTGCTGGAGGACGTGCGCAGCATGCAGGCGCGTACCCGGCAGGAGAAGCTGGCCGCGATGGGGCGCATGTCCGCCGGGATCGCGCACGAGATCCGCAACCCGCTGGCCGCCATCGCGCAGGCCAACGCCCTGCTGTCGGAGGATGCCGCCACCGCCGCGCAGCGCCAGCTCACGCGCATGGTCAGCGACAACGTGGCGCGCCTCAAGCGCATCATCGACGACGTCCTGGAGGCTGCGCCCGCGGGCCCGCAGCAGGCCCCGGTGATCGACGTCTGCGCCGTGGTCGCCAGCACCTGCAGCGACTGGGCCCAGTCGGTCGGCCTGACGCTCGGGCGCCACAGCACCTTGCAGGTGGACCTCCCGCCGGCTTCCTGTGGGGCGGCCTTCGACGCCGACCACCTGCGCCGCGTGCTGGTCAACCTGTTGGACAACGCCTTGCGCCACGGCAGCCGCCAGCCCGGGGCGGTGCGCCTGCGCCTGCAGGTGCTGGAGGACGGCCACCTCGAGCTGGCGGTGTCCAGCGACGGACCGCCCATCGCCGCCGATGTGGAACCTTACCTTTTCGAGCCTTTCTTTTCGACGCGCAGCCGCGGCACGGGCCTGGGCTTGTATATTTGCCGCGAGTTGTGTGAACGTTACGGTGCCCGCATCGACTACCGCCTGCGTCCCCATGATCCTGACCCGCACGATGACCGGCAGCCCCCGTCCCAGCCAACGCAGCCGCTTCCCCATTGCAACGAGTTCTTCGTGGTCATTCCCCAGCAGCCGCTGGAGTCACCCGGGGTTGGCCTGCCTCTGCCTGCCTGAGCGGCTCCTCGCATTCCTCTTCCTCCTTCCCTCCCGCATCGAATGACAAACAGAGCCAGGGCGGTGACACCATGAACTCCTCCTCTCATTTCAGCTTGCTGGTGGTGGACGACGAACCCGACCTGCGCACCCTGTACGAGCTGACCCTGCTGCGCGAGGGCTATGAGATCGAGACCGCCGGTTCGGTGGAGGATGCCTGGGCCCATCTCAAGGATCGCGCCTTCAGCGCCGTCATCACCGACATGCGCCTGCCCGATGGCACCGGGCTCGACCTGCTGCGCCGCCTGGAATCCCAGGGCCGGCGCGAGAAGGCCATCGTCATCACCGCCTTCGGTTCCTCCGAGAATGCCGTGGAGGCGCTCAAGGCGGGGGCGTTCGACTACCTCACTAAGCCGGTCGACCTGCGCCAGTTCCGCGCGGTCGTGGCCTCGGCCCTCGGGCGCAGCGCCTTGACCGTGCCGACCATGGTGCCCTCGAGCCTGCCGTCCGAGAACCGGGTGGCGGAGGAGGCCGTGACCGAAGAAACCGCGCCGCGCGCCGCACCTGCCGTCCCCGGGCCGGCCGTGCCCGTCAGCGCCGCCTTCAGCCGGATGGTGGGGCAGTCGGCGGCCATCCAGCAGGTTCGGGCGCTGGTCGAGAAGGTGGCGCGCAGCATGGCGCCGGTGCTGATCCACGGCGAGTCGGGCACCGGCAAGGAGCTGGTGGCGCGCTCCATCCACGAGATCAGCATGCGCGGGGCCCATCCCTTCGTCCCCGTGAACTGTGGTGCCATCCCCGAGCAGTTGCTGGAGGCCGAGTTCTTCGGCTACCGCAAGGGCTCGTTCACCGGCGCCAACGAAGACCGCGAGGGCTTCTTCCAGGCGGCCAACGGCGGCACGCTGTTCCTGGACGAGATCGGCGATCTGCCGCTGTCCATGCAGAGCAAGCTGCTGCGTTGCATCCAGGAGCGCGCCGTGCGCCCGGTGGGCGCGGTGGCCGAGCAGCCGGTCAACGTGCGGGTGCTCAGCGCCACGCACAAGGACCTGGCCGCCGAGGTGCAGGCGGGACGCTTCCGCCAGGACCTGTACTACCGGCTCAACGTCATCCAGATCCGCGTGCCCCCCTTGCGTGAGCGCTTCGAGGACCTGGCCGAGATCAGCGCACAGATCCTGCGTCGCCTGGCCAAGGACGCCGGCATGGCGCAGGCGCCCCGGCTCACCCGCGATGCGCTGGTGCACCTGGCCCGCCACACCTTCCCCGGCAACGTGCGCGAGCTCGAGAACCTGCTGCATCGCGCGGTGGCGCTGTCGAGCGGTGAGGAGATCAGCGTCTTCGACCTGGGCCTGCCGGAGAGCGTGTTCACCGACTCGGCGGCGCAGGAGCTGGACCTCATCACCCGCAACACGCCGATCGACGTCTCGGTCCTGGCACCGCTGCCGATGATCGCGGCACCGCCGCCCGAGCCGCCCCTGCCCAGCGACCTGGAGGCCTACCTCGACCAGGTCGAGCGTGAGATCCTGCTGCGCGCGCTCGAGCGTTACCGCAACAACCGCACCGCGGCCGGGGCCAGCATGGGCCTGTCGCTGCGGCAGATGCGCTACCGCATGGCGCGGCTGAACGTGACCGTGGGGGGCGAGGTGGGGGGCGATCCCGACACCACCCAGGCGCCGAGTGGGCTCTGAGGCCGCGCATGCGCCGCGCTGTCTGGCACCAGGGCTGGTGGGCGCCGGCCCGGCCATGTCCTTCTCCCAACGAGGGCCCGCGGCCTGCGGGACCGGCCGGCCAGGTCGACATGGTGGTGCTGCACTCCATCAGCGTGCCGGCCGGCCGCTACGGTGGCCCGGAGATCGAGCAGCTCTTCACCAACCGCTTGCTCGAACCCGGTGACGACCCGGCGCTCCAGCACCTGCGCGGCCTGCAGGTCTCGGCCCATTTCGTGATCCGCCGTGACGGCCGTGTCCTGCAGTTCGTGTCCTGCGACCGGCGGGCCTGGCATGCCGGCCGCTCCCACTGGGCCGGGCGCGACAACTGCAACGACTTCTCCATCGGCATCGAGCTGGAGGGCCTGGAGGGCGAGCGTTTCGAGCCGGCCCAGTACCGCGAGCTGACGCGCCTGTTGCAGGCGCTGCGGCGGCGTTACCCCGTGCGCGTGCTGCTGGGTCATGAGCACGTCGCACCGGGCCGCAAGGCAGACCCTGGCCCCGGCTTCGACTGGCGCGGCCTGCGCCACCGGCTGGGCTGGCCGGACCGATGTTTTCCCGAGGTGGTACGCCGGTCGGGCAGGTAGGGGCTCCCTCCCCGTTGGGGGAGGGTTGGGGTGGAGGCGCTCCCCTTGGCCAAGCGCGCACCTGCCTCTGCAGGGCATTGTGTGCCGCCAGGGCTTGTGAACCGGGCTTTCCTGTCGCGCGAGCGTGTGCGCATGCGGCCTGCGGACGGGTCGGGCAGGCCGGTCGCAGCTCGCCGCCGGCTTTGCCTACTACTTTTTGCGCCACTTTGGCGACCCTATAGCTAGTGTTTTTTCCGAGCTTGATGCCCCAAAAACCCACACATATAGTGAGACTCGTGGCGAGCTCTGGTATCCTTCGGTCCTCGCAAAACACGCCGCTGGCCTCCATCCACGGCCGGCCCAGGCTCCGCCACAGATGTCGTTCGGTGCTTCCTGCTTTCCCAGTGATGACCGGACTTGCAGTCCCTGTTGGTGGTTTCGTTCGCTCGGCTTTCCATGGCCTGAAAGGCCTCGCCAGACCGCTGCTGCCTTGCCCGGCACGGCGGCGATGGTGACCGATTGACCCCTGCTGTTTTGCGTTCCGCTCTTTTTGTTACGCCTGTTCTGCTGTTCGCTCGTTCATTCGTCCGATCGCTCGTCATTTGTCGTTTGTCACGCGCCCTTTGCCCGGGGGCGCCCACCGAATATTCCTAAGGAGAAATACATGCAAGTCGCCAGCTCCACCTCTCCTGCTGCAAGCACTGCGACCCCCACGAAGACAGCCGCGCCGGCCCTGCCGGCGACGCCTGTGTCGGCCTACCAGGGCTACCAGCTCATCCGTCGCAACGGCGCGGTGGTGGCGTTCGAGCCGAGCAAGATTTCCATCGCGCTCATGAAGGCCTTCCTGGCAGTGCACGGCACCCAGGGCGCGGCCTCGGCCAGCGTGCGCGAGACCGTGGACGGCCTGACCGAGGCGGTGGTGCGGGCCCTGCTGCGTTCGCGTCCGAGCGGCGGCACCTTCCACATCGAGGACGTGCAGGACCAGGTGGAGTTGGGGCTGATGCGCGGTGGTCACCATGAAGTGGCCCGTGCCTACGTGCTGTACCGCGAGCGCCGCACCCAGGAGCGTGCCAAGCAGACCAAGCCGGCCAAGAAGGCGGCCGAGCCCACGCTGATGGTGCTCGACCGCGGTCAGCGCGTGCCGCTGGACCAGGACCGCCTGCAGATCCTGATCGAGTCCGCCTGCGCCAACCTGGGCGCCGACGTCCAGCCCGGCCCGATCCTGCTGGAGACCAAGCGCAACCTGTACGACGGCGTGCCCATCGAGGAAGTGCACAAGGCGGCCATCCTGGCGGCGCGCACCCTGATCGAGAAGGACCCCGGCTACAGCCGCGCCACCGCGCGGCTGCTGCTGCACACCATCCGCAAGGAGATCCTGGGCGAGGAGGTGCTGCACAGCGAGATGCAGGCCCGCTACGCCGACTACTTCCCCAGCTTCGTGCGCAAGGGCGTGCAGGCCGAGCTGCTCGACGAGCGGCTCCTCGAGTTCGACCTGGCCCGCCTGGGCGCGGCCATGAAGGCCGACCGCGACCTGCAGTTCGACTACCTCGGCCTGCAGACCCTGTACGACCGCTACTTCCTGCACGTGCGCAAGACGCGCATCGAGCTGCCGCAGG
>CBINPE010000199.1:0-6017 GCA_966252435.1 uncultured Burkholderiales bacterium
CGGTGACGGCCAGGCCGCGCGGCAGGCGCCGAAAGAGCGGCGTCCCCAGGCGGTTTTCCAGGCTCTTGACCTGCGCGCTGACGGCCGACTGGGTCACGTTCAACTCGATGGCCGCGCGCGTGAAACTCAGGTGGCGGGCTGAAGCCTCGAAGGCCCGCAAAGCGTTGAGGGGAAGACTGCTCATGCCCCAGATTTTCTGAGATCTCGTCCTCGGAAAGATCGTTTGCGCTGCGCAGCGCCGACATCTATCGTTGCCGCACTTTTCCAAGGAGACCAGGAATGATGGATAGAAGAAATTTCTTGCGCGGGCTGCCGGCCCTGGCCGCTTGCGGTGCTTTGTTGGGCTGCGCCCAGGCACAGGAACAGCGGGGCCTGGGCGACAGCAGCATCGCCCAGGCCACCTGGCTGGACATCGAAGCCGCAGCGCAAGGCCGCCTGGGCGTGGCGGTGCTCGACACTGCCACTGGCAGGACGATCGGGCATCGGCTGGACGAGCGCTTCCCGATGTGCAGCACCTTCAAATGGCTGATGGTTGCGAACGTGCTGGGAATCGTGGACGAGGGCCGGCAGCAGCTGGACCGTCGCATCCGCTACGGTCAGGAGGCGTTGATCCCATGGTCGCCCGTGACCGAGAAGCACGTCGGCGAGGGCATGACGCTGGCGGAACTGTGTGAGGCCGCCATCACCCTCAGCGACAACGCTGCTGCCAACCTGATCCTGCAGGTGCTCGATGGCCCGCAGGGGCTGACGCGCTATGTCCGTTCGCTGGGCGACACGGTTACGCGCCTGGACCGCAGCGAGTTGGCCCTCAACGAGGGCACTCCCGGCGACCCACGCGACACCACGTCACCGCGGGCGATGAGCAGGCTGTTGCAGGCCGCCATGCTGGGCGATGCGCTGTCGCCGCAGAGCCGTGCGCAGCTGGTGGCATGGATGCAGGCCAGCAAGACCAATGGCAAGCGGCTCGCAGCGGGGCTGCCGGCGGGTTGGACGGTGGGCAGCAAGACGGGCACGGGCCCACAGGGCTCGACCCACGATGTCGGCGTGTACTGGCCCCCCGGACGGCCACCGATCGTCGTGGCGGCCTACCTGACGCAAACGCGGGCGTCCGAGGACCTGCGCAACGGGGCCATTGCCCGCGTGGCCAGCACCGTGACCTCGTCGGTCCCCGGTGGCTGAGCCGGGCGTCGGCCCTTGGACACGGTGCAATACTGGGCGCTTGATGCGTTGGTCGAAGGTTCGATCCCACGGGTCGGCTGCCCATCTTGCAGCCGTTGTTCACTGTCGAATATTGGACGTACGTGACATGGCATGGCCTAAAGCCACCCACCCTGTGGAGGGGGTAAACTCATTTTGAACATCCGTGATGCGCGGGGCCAGGTGCTGAAATCGGCATCATGAGGCTCGGCCTCAGACCATCTCCAACACCGCCGACACCGGCCGCCGAGGCTTCTGGGGCCAGTTGCCCTGCGTGGCATGGCCGACGGTGACCAGCATCACCGGCAACTCCGCAGGGCCGAGATTGAACGCCTGAGCCACACCCTGCGCGTCGAAACCGCTCATGGGGCAGGTGGACAGTCCCATGCCCTCCGCGGCCAGCATGAGTGTCATGGCGGCCAGCGAGGCTGAGCGCACCGCCTCGTCATGCTGCAGGTCCTCGTTGCCACTGTGTGAGGCGGCGGCTTGCTGCTGCCAGCGTGCGCTGAGGTCCGCCGGAACGATCCCCGCCTCAACGGACGGCGCCAAGGCCGCAGCCAACCCGCTGTGAGCGCCCAGGGTGCCGCAGACGATGAATGTCACCGGGGCCTGGCCCACCTGCGATTGCCCGAAGGCCAGGGATTGCAACCGCTGCCGCGCGGGCGTCGACCGCACGGCCAGGAACTTCCAGTTCTGGAAGTTGTAGGCCGACGGTGCTCGCGTGGCCAAACGCACGAGTTCTGCAATCTGCGCTTCGGTGACAGGAAGGTCAGGGTCGTAGTGCTGGGTGGAGGCGCGGGATTCGATGAGGGTCTTGATCGCGTCGAACATGAAAACTCCTGACGGCCTAACGGGCCTGTGTGACGGTGGAGAGGGTGGAAGGCGGTGACGGTCGCGTGGTCAGCTGAACAGCCAGCACGCTGCCAAGTACGGTGACCAACCCCACCAGCGACAGGCCGCTCATCGATTCCCCGAGCAGCGTCCAGCCCAGCACGACAGCGGTCAGCGGACTGAGCATGCCGAGTGATGACATGGCGACCGATGGCAGGCGCGCGACGCCTCGGAACCACAGGGTGTAGGCGAGCAGCGCGCCGACACCGCAGAGGTAACCGTAGGCGAGGACTTGTGATGGCGTGAGGGTCGGCAGTGGCGGGTCGACCGCCAGCGCGACGGGCAGCACCGTCAGCCCGCCCAGAGCGAGTTGCCATCCGGTGAAGGCTGGCACCGGCATGTCGGACTGCCAGCGGCGGGACAGGTAAGTGCCGGCAGCCATGCTGGCCGCGCCGCCGGCCGCCGCCGCCACGCCGAGCGCATCCCAGCTGGCACTTGGCGACAGCAACAGCGCCGCCATGCCGGCCACGCCTGCGGCGGCGGCAGTGACCGTGACCGCGCGCGGGCGGCGACCTTCGACCGACCAGGCCAGCGCCATCACCAAGAGAGGTTGAATCGCCCCCACCACCGCTGCCAAGCCTCCCGGCAGGCGGTAGGCGGCGACGAACAGCAAAGCCTGGAACAGGCCGATGTTGAGCGCCGCCAGCACGGCCAGGCGTGGAAG
This sequence comes from uncultured Burkholderiales bacterium, assembly GCA_966252435.1. Classification (GTDB taxonomy): domain Bacteria; phylum Pseudomonadota; class Gammaproteobacteria; order Burkholderiales; family Burkholderiaceae_C; genus CANHBY01. The sequence continues at coordinate 2,753 of CBINPE010000199.1, forward strand.
CTGCGGCCACGACGGCAAGCGCCGCGAGGCGAGCATGAGCAGCAGGCCAGCCGGCAGCGTGCGCAAAACGGCGGCGGTGAATGGCCGGTCGGCCGGAAGCCATTCGGTTGCAACGATGTAGGTGGATCCCCAAATGATCGGCGCGAGCGCTGTCAGAAGACCGTCCACGGCGCCTGTGCTTGTGCTTTGTCGTGCCTGCATGATTTATCTCGAAGTCAAGATAAGTCATCTTCGCACGATAATCTTGATATCAAGATAAAAGGGACTTTCAATGGCAGCCCAAAACCCGGCAGATGCGGTAGATGCGGTCCTGGCCCAGTGGCGAAGAGAGCGGCCCGACCTCGATGTGAGCCCCATGGGCGTCATCGGGCGTCTCTGGCGCTGCGCCGCCTTGCTGGAGCCGGCGCTTGAGGAGGTCTTCTCCAGCTTCGGGCTCACCACCGGTGAGTTCGACGTGCTGGCCACACTGCGGCGCTCCGGTGCGCCCTACAGCCTGGCGCCAACCGCGCTGTTTTCGTCACTGATGGTGACGTCAGGCACGATGACGCACCGGCTGCAGCGTCTGGAAACACGGGGCCTGGTCAAGCGCCCGCCCAACCCGGACGATGCCCGCAGTGTGCTGGTGCGGCTCACGCCGCAAGGTCTGACGCTGGTGGACCGCGCGTTAGAGGCGCATGTGGCCAACGAGCATCGCCTGCTGCGCGGCCTTGCTGCCGCCGATCGCCGTGCATTGGAAGCGTCCCTGTCGGCGTTGCTGCGGGCGCTGGAAGGCACGGGGCAGTGAGGCTCCGCAGGTCGCTGATGGAGGTGGGCGTGTGGCGCTTCACAGGGGTCTCCCTCCGGCATGGGATGAGCAGACAACTCCACCGCGGAGCTCCTGCGCTGGGGGCCGGCCGGGGCCTTGATGGCTGGCCACAGCAGTCATGAATTGGGAGGTTGGGTATGGACATGCGTACACAGGAAGGCAAGACCGCGAAGCCATCGGCAGGCAAGGCTGTTTGGTGCGGCTTGGCGGCAGCCTTGGTGTCAGGGTTGGGTACGCCATCGGCACAGGCGGCCGATGGCGTGCTCTGGGTGGGTAACAGCCGCACGTACGTGGGCAACCTGCCAGAGGTTTACAAGGCGCTGGTGAAGGCGGTGGACAAGCGCGACGTCAAGGCGGACATGCTGGTCGAAGGGGGCGGCAGCCTGGCTGGCCGCGTGCACAGCCACGCACTCGAGCGTGAGCTGAAAAACCAGAGGTTCGATGCCGTGCTGCTGCAAGAGCGCGGCAACAGTGTGGGCTGCATCCTGAACAGGGTCGAGCAATCCATGGCCGGCTGCAGCAGCGCTGCTGCCTTTGCCACATTGGCCCAGGTGGCGCGTGACGCAGGGGCCCAGGTTTATTTGATGGGCACCCACCAGGAGACCGACGCGCAGAACCGGGTCATCCATCAGGCCGAAGTCCTGATGACGGCCCACATCAAGGCCGATGGGCAGGTGCCCGTCGGGATGGCCTATGCCATGGCAGTGCGGATGCAGCCTGGTTTCAAGTGGGTGATGCCGGACGACGGGTATCACCCCAACCGCGACCTGACGTTGCTGATGGCTGTTTTGAGCTACCGTGCGGTCGAGAAGAAATGGCCGGCGCCGGCCCGCGTCACGCTGAACTACCGCGCCTTTGACAACAGCGTGGGATTCGGCGACGACCGGCTGGGCTCGAAGCAGAACCTGCATGTCAAGAAGACCGATGAAGTGGTACCGGCGGGGCACCTCGCGGACATCATCGACATCGCCAAAGCGGCGTCGAGGTGATCGGGGCTCGCGGGCGCCTGGCATGCGCTCGCGGGGCAGCTTGGTGCGTGGCAGTGAGCACGGTGGAAATGAAATTTTCCCCCGGCCTCGGTGGGTATAGTCCCGTCTTTCCCTGAGCAGAAAACCATGACCAGCTCCTCTCGCACCGGCCTGAAACACCTCTCTCTGCTGGTCATCGCTGCGCTGGGTCTGAGCGCCGGGGTGGCTGCGGCCGAAGATCCCTATCCCAATGTCTGGCTGGATGAGGCGAACCTGCCCGTCAAGGAGGCTTGGTACCAACAGTGCATGGCCGTGGCCAAGCTGCAGCCCCCCGTATCCGACTTGCCCGAGCCCGCTCGTGCAGCCGAGCTGCGCAAGCAGAAATGCGACGCCCAGGACCTCTACTACGGTGCCCAGGCAGGCAGCGCTTCACCGTCGGTCTGGACCGATGTGCGGCACTGCGCCTTTGCCACCCAGGAGCCGGCCGTGCTGATGATGCTCTACGCCAACGGGCTGGGCGTGCCGCGCAACAAGCCCCAGTCGATCCACTATGCCTGTCGCACCCCCAGCGCGCAGGCTGAGACCGCGGGGCGGGTGCCGCACCTGGCAGGCCTGAAGCCAGGTGAGTCTTTCGACCAGTGCGACGACATCACCAGCGGCGCCATGATGGGCATGTGTTCTGCTGTGCATGAGAAGCAGGAGAACAAGGCTCGCCAGCAACGCAAGGCGCAGCTGGCGAAGGATTTCTCAGCGGATGAGAAGACGGCCTTCAAGGCGCTGGACGTGGCGGTCCAGCGCTATGCCAAGCTGCGCGGCGACAGGGAGACCGACCTGAGCGGCACTGCCCGCGGCGCCATGTCGACCGACGCGTCGGCCCAGGTGCTCGATGAGTTCCTCAAAGACCTGGAGGCTTTCGAGAAAGGCCACTGGGAGGTGGCCTCCGAGGCCCAGTGGACCACGGAGGACGAGCGCTTGAACGCCGCCTACCGGCAGGCGATGAAGGCCAACCAGCACCCGGCGCCTGCGCCGGGGGAAGTGTCCCCGCAGGGCATCCAGGCCACCCAGCGCGCCTGGCTGGTCTATCGCGACGCCTGGGTGGCTTTTGCGCGCACGCGCTACCAACTGGTCAAGCCCTGGGTGGTCTCGACGATGCTGACCAAGCGGCGCACGCAGTTGCTGTTGGAGATGGGCCAGAACTGACGGGCAGGCCAGTCTTCACCTGTGGGCCACTTCGCAGACAGTGTCATGAAGATCACTTCGCTCTCCACGCCCACAGCGCGATGCTGGCCCAGGGTCATGAGCCCTTGCCCTCCGCAAGCAGATATTTCAGATACCCCGCAATCCGAGGGCCAGCCGGCACGATGCGCTCGAATTCTCTCCGATGGCTTCCCAGCCCCAGTTGACCAAGTGCGCGGCAAGCCCCGTCCTTCAGGGCGTGGAAGGATAGCGCGGACGCCGTAGGCGTCCTTTGCGGTGGGTCAGTGCGGGGTCT
>CBINPE010000200.1:0-5962 GCA_966252435.1 uncultured Burkholderiales bacterium
GGGGCCGCTCCTTCCCCCGCTGGGGGAAGGTTGGGATGGGGGCGCGGCGGTGGCATAGCTCCAAGCTTTCAAAACCCTTGAGACGGGACACCAGGCGCCTCACCGGGCCACGGAGCAACATGCCCAAGTGCCTGCTCGGCCTTTGAGCACTCCGTAGAATCGCCCGCCATGTCGAGCAAGCCGCACACGCCCGGGCCCGGACTGGCCTTGGCCAGCCTCGGCGCCATCGCCTTCTCGGGCAAGGCCATCATCGTCAAGCTGGCGTACCGGTACGGGGTGGATGCGGTCACCTTGATCATGTACCGCATGCTGTTCGCCCTGCCGCTCTTCCTGGCGCTGAGCTGGTGGGCGGGACGTGGCAAGCCGCCCCTGACGGCCCGCGACTGGAAGGCCATCGTCGGCCTGGGCTTCTGCGGCTACTACCTGTCGAGCTTCCTGGATTTCGCCGGCCTGGCTTTCATCAGCGCCAGCCTCGAACGCCTCATCCTCTACCTCAACCCCACGCTGGTGCTGTTGCTGAGCGTGTTCGTGTTCAAGGCCCGCGTGACGCTGCGGCAGTGTCTGGCCCTGCTGGTGAGCTACAGCGGCGTGCTGCTGGTGTTCGGCCATGAGGCCACGCTGCAGGGGCCTCATGCCGGCCTGGGCGCGGCGCTGGTGTTCGGCAGTGCCGTCAGCTACGCCATCTACCTGGCCTACAGCGGCGAGGAGGTCAAGCGCCTGGGTGCGATGCGGCTCACTGGCTGGGCCACCACGGCCGCGTGCGTGCTGTGCCTGCTCCAGTTTGTGGTGCTGCGCCCGTGGTCGGCCATGGCCGTGGCGCCCGAGGTCATCGGCCTGTCGGTGCTCAATGCCGTGCTGTGCACCTTCATGCCGGTGTTGATGGTGATGATGGCCATCGAGCGCATCGGCGCCACCCTGACGGCACAGACCAGCATGATCGGCCCGTTGTCCACGCTGCTCATGGGTGTGCTGATCCTGGGAGAGCCCATCAACCTGTGGATCGCGGCGGGCACTGCCCTGGTGCTCGGCGGCATCGCCCTGCTGGCCAGGTCCAAGGCCAGGGCGGGCTGAACGCTCCTCGCGCACCGAACGTTTCCTGCGTTGGATTTACGGTTGCTTACAGGGTCGCGGGAGCTTCCCTGATACTTGCGGGTTCGCTTGGCGCTTTCATGCCAGGCCCTGCACGTCGTTGCCATGTCTTTTGATCAAGAACCACGAAGAACAAGCCTGGAGCATGAGGATGAGTGAGCAGCAGGATCAACCGGTTTCCCAACGGTGGAGCAGTCTCGGCGTGTGGGCCGCATGTGTCGTGCTGGCCTCATGCGGTGGCGGTGGCGGGGATGCCAGCACGGGTCCGGCCCCGGCACCTGCACCTGTGCCGGCACCCACGCCTGCGCCCGCTCCGCCGGCCTCCGCGCCTGCGCCCGCGCCCCCCGCTTCCGTGCCTGCCCCCGTGCCTGCGCCGCCGCCTCCGGCTCCGGTGCCTCCCCCGCCTCCGCCTCCGCCTCCGCCGTCTGCCGCGCGCATTGCCAACATCGAGCTGGCCCAGTCGCTGCTGTATCCCAGCACGGACCCGGAGCTCGTGCTGGTGGCGGGCAAGTCCGTGCTCGTCAAGGTGAACGTCACGGCACCGACGGCCACGGAGCCCAAGCCCGAAGGCACCCTGCGGGTGGAGACGAGCACCGGTGAGCTGGTCCAGTCGATCCCGCTGGCGATCCCGCCCGCGCCCCTGCCTGCGACCCCGCCCGTGGTACCCAGCCTCACGGATTCCTACACCGCCGTGGTGCCCGCCAACCTCGTGGCCTCGGGCCTGCGCCTCAGCGCCAGCCTGCAGAACGGGCAGGCGCCCACGACCATCAACCCGCGCGTGGGTGGCGGGGTCTCGATCCGGATGGTGACCGTGCCGGTGCGCATCGCCACCACCACCGGCCAGCTGGTGAGCAGCGTCGACAGCTACCTGCAGACGCGCATGCCCCTGGCCGGCGTGAACGTGCAGACGCATGCCCCCTACGTGTCGCAGAGCGTGGGCACCCTGCCGGTGACCGAGGCGGACTGGCGCACGGCGTTCGAGTCGATCCTGCTGGAGCTGAGCAACCTGTACAAGCTCGAGAATCCCGATGAGCCGAGCGACGTCTTCTACTACGGCTTCTTGCCCAAGCGCACCTCGGGCATCCTGGGCCTGGGCTACACGCCGGGCCGTGCGGCGGTCGGCTTCGACCTGACGACCAACGCCGCGCTGGTGCGCGAGACGCTGACCCACGAGCTGGGCCACAACATCGGCCTGCAGCATGCGCCTTGCGGCCTGGGCTCGAACCCGGCGGAATCCAACCCCGATCCGCTGTACCCCTACGTCAATGCGCAGCTTGGCGGGCCGGGGCGCTACATCTGGGGCTACATGGCCGACACCCAGGCTTTCGTCGACCCGCGTCGCAGCGAGCTGCACGACCTGATGAGCTACTGCGACGGCAATACCTTCTCCGACTACAACTACCGCAAGCTGCAGGTGTTCCTGACGCCGACCGACCGCTTCGTGCGCAACGTCAGCGCCAGCGCGGCCGACGTCCCCAGCGACGCCGCGGCCGAGCAACAGGAGCTGATCCTGGTCAGCGGCCAGGTGAACGGCTCGCGGGCCAGCTTCACGCCGATCAAGACCCTGTTCGGTCGCAGCCGCTTGCCGCAGACCGGCCCTTACCTGCTGCGCATCGTCACCGTGCAGGGCACGCGCGAGTACCCGTTCCAGGTGCAGCAGCTCGACCATTCGGAGGGCACGCAGCATTTCAGCTTCACCGTGCCCAACCCCGGCCCGATCACCAGCCTGTCGGTCCTGCGCAATGGCGTCACCCTGGCGACCTCGGAAGCCAAGTCGCAGCCGCAGCAGCAGCCCACCGTCACGGCGGTGGGCGGCAACAGCGCGGTCACGCTGAACATGCGGCCGCAGGTTCAGCTGACCGAGCAGGGCGGTGAGTTGCGCCTGAGCTGGGATGCCACCCGCTACCCCTACCTCACGCTCACCCACGTCGGCGAACGCCGCTCGACGCTGGCCCAGGATCTCAAGGGCGGCACCGCGACGCTGCCGGCGGCCGGCCTGCCGGCGGGCGGGAGCTTCGAGCTGAGCCTGTCGGACGGGCTGAACGCGGCGCGGGTGGTGATCGAGCGCTGAGCGGCTTTGTTCCAGTGAATCGAAGGGCAGGGGCGAGAGCGCTCGCCCCTGGCGCTCACAACCCCGGCTGCACCTTGATGCGCAAAGTACGCACCGGCCAGCCCTGGTCTTTCAGCGCCTTCTCGATGTAGGGCTGCAGATGGCGCAGCTTGGCCGCCACGGCCTGGTTGCTGGTCAGCAGGGTCCACTGCTCGTCGTCGACCGGGCCCGGCCGGAGGTGGCTCAGCAGGGGCGGCGGCAGGCAGGCGCGCACGGCGTTGAAACGCGCGTTGGACTCGCGCAGGCGCTGCTGCAGGCGTTGCAGCGGCTCGGCCTGCGCCAGCACCTGGCGGATCGGCAGGGAGTCGGGGACCGTCGGCTTGAAGGGGCTGCGCATGCCGTGCCTGCCGGGTGGCTCAGAGGTCCTCGAGGACCAGCAGCTCGTCGATGGTCTGGCGGCGCCGGATGAGCTTCGCCTGGCCGTTGTCCACCAGCACCTCGGCGATCAGCGGACGGCTGTTGTAGTTGGAGGACATGCTGGCGCCGTAGGCGCCGGTGTCGTGGAAGACCAGCAGGTCGCCCACCTGGGCGGGAGGCAGGTCGCGCCGCGTGACGACGCCGCCCTCGAGCTGCGTGAACACGTCGCCCGACTCGCACAGGGGGCCGGCCACCACCGTGGGCTGGCGGCGGCGCTCCTCCGGGCGGCCCTGGGGGACCACGCTGATCTGGTGGTGGCTGCCGTACATGGCCGGGCGCATCAGGTCGTTGAAGCCGGCGTCGACCAGCACGAAGTGGTTGGCCCCCATGTCCTTGACCGCGCGCACCTCGGCGATCAGCACGCCGCTCTGCGCCACCAGGAAGCGGCCCGGCTCGATCTCGAGCCGCAGCGGGTGGCCCACGATCTCGGCCGCCTGGCGGCGCGCCGCGTCCCACAGGCTGAAGTAGTGCGCGGTGTCCACGGCGGACTCGCCGCTGGTGTAGGGGATGGACAGCCCGCCCCCCGCCGACAGGGCCAGCAGGTCGTGCCCCTCGGCCTTGACGGCGCGCACCAGCGACACCATGGCGCCGCAGACCTGCCCGAGGTGGCCGTAGTCGACGCCGGAGCCGATGTGCATGTGCAGCCCGACGAGCTGCAGGCCGTGCCGCCGCACGGCCGCCAGGGCCTGCGGCAGCTCGGTGTGCCAGATGCCGTGCTTGCTGTGCTCGCCGCCAGTGTTGGTCTTGTTGCTGTGGCCGTGGCCGAAGCCCGGGTTGATGCGCAGCCACACCGGGTGCCCGCGCGAGGCAGCGCCGAGCTGGTGCAGCATGTCGACCGAACCGGCGTTGACGGGGATGCGGTCGGCCACCACGCGGGCCAGGGTGGGGCGGTCGATCAGGTCGGCGGTGAACACCACCTCGGCGTGCAGCGGATCGTCGGTGCGGCTCAGCCCGGCGCGCCGGGCACGCTCGATCTCGCCCAGGGAGACGGCGTCCACCGCCACGCCGGCCTCCTTCATGAGGCGCAGGATGTGGATGTTCGAGCAGGCCTTCTGGGCGAAGCGGATGGTGTCGAAGGCCTTCAGCTGCGCGATGCGCGCGCGCACCGTGGCGGCGTCGTAGACCCACAGGGGCGTGGAGAACTGCTGCGCGAGCTCGCGCACGTGGGCATCGGAAAACAGGGTCATGGGTGCAACAGAAGGAGGAAGGGAGGGTCGGTCAGGGTTCGCCGTAGCGGGTCTCGGCCTCTTCGAGCACCGCGTCCACCGCAGCCAGCAGTTCGGCCACGCTCACCGGCTTGGTCAAGTATCGCACCGCGCCGGCGCTCAGCACTTCGTTGATCTGCGAGGCCACCGCGTCGGCCGAGACCATCATCACCGGGATCATGGCCGTGGCGGGGTCGGCCTGCAGCTCGCTCAGCACGTCCAGGCCGTTCATGTCGGGCAGGTGCATGTCCAGCAGCACCACGTCGGGCCGGTCGCGCCGGATCGCCGCCAGCCCGGCCTGGCCGGTGCAGGACACGTCCAGCCGCACCTGCGGCCGCAGCGACAGGATGCCGCGCATCACCTCGATGTTGGTCTCGTTGTCCTCGACGTAATGGATGATGCGCTGGTTGTACTCGGGGGCCGACGGGGCCACCGCCGTGGCGGCGGGCGTGACCGCGATCTCGTTCAGCGCCGGCAGGCTGAGGACGAAGGTGGTGCCCTTCTGCGGCTTGCTGCGCACCTTGAGGCTGCCGCCCATCAGCTCGGCCAGGCGCTGGCTGATCACGAGGCCGATGCCGGTGCCTTCCACCGTGGTGTGGTCGCGGCCGAGGCGGTTGAAGGGCTGGAACAGGTTCTTGACCTGCTCGGGCGTCATGCCCAGGCCGGTGTCGGTCACGCTGATCTTGACGCGCTCGTCGACGCGCTGGGCGTCGATGTGGATGGTGCCCTTGGGCGTGTTGTACTTCACCGCGTTGCTCAGCAGGTTGGTGAGGATCTGCTTGACGCGCGTGGCGTCGCCCTCCAGGTGCATGGCCGCGGGGTCGATCTTCTGCGAGATCGAGATGCCCTGGCGGTGTGCGTCGCGCTCGACCATCGGCAGCGTGGCCGCCAGCAGGGTGGGCAGGTGCAGCGGCTGCGGGTGCAGCTGCAGGTTGCCCGACTCGATGCGCGAGAGGTCCAGCACCTCGTTGATCATCTCCAGCAGGTGCCAGCCGGCGTGCTGGATCTGGTCGACCCAGGGGCGCTGGCTGGGGGCCAGCGGGTGCTTGACGTCCATCTCCAGCAGCTGCGCGAAGCCCAGCATCGCGTTGAGCGGCGTGCGCAGCTCGTGGCTCATGCGCGAGAGGAACTCGCTCTTGGC
>CBINPE010000201.1:0-5949 GCA_966252435.1 uncultured Burkholderiales bacterium
GTGAAGCCATGCGGGAGGAACTCAGGCCCCAGATGAGCCCGGCGGTGGCGCGCAGGCCACCGGAGGCCGCCGGCTGGGGGGATGAGAAGCTGTAGTCGCTGAACCAACCCGTGCTTTGCACATGGCCGTTCTCATCGCGCTGCGCGCTCAGGCGGGGCGTCCAGCGGCCCCAGCCTCCGTCTTCCGCAGAGCTCGTCAGGCCGCTGCCCTCCTGGGCTTGCACAACGCCTGCGCTGAGGAAGCAGGTCAGCGCGAGACCAGTCCACCGGGCGCGTGTCTTCGAAAAGTGCGAAATCAGACCCATGACCGTTCTCCTTGCATTGGCTTGCAGGTTGTGAAGTGGTCCGCCGAAGGCGGAGCACGGCCGGCCATGCATGGTGCGCCGACTGCAGTGCAGGAGTCAAATGCAAACCATATGCCAGCGAGGGATCGACGGGAGTGGTCAGACTTGTTTCGGCGGGCTGTCTCAGCCCGGCCACATGCCTCCGGTGCAGCGGGGGATGCCGGCCGTGTCGAGGCGGGTCTCGATCGCCTGGAATCCCCTCTGGGCGAGGCTGTCCCGCACCGCTTCGGCCTGGTCGTAACCGTGTTCGAGCAGCAGCCACCCGCCCGGCAGCAGGTGGGACGCAGCGTGACAGATGAGGTGACGCAAGGCGTCAAGTCCGTCTGGGCCGCTGGTCAGGGCCTGGCGAGGTTCGTGCTGGAGGGCGGGCAGGTGGGGGTCGCCTTCGGCGATGTAGGGCGGATTGCTCAGGGCCAGGTGGAAGGGGGCTTCCCCGGCCACGGCGTCCCACCAGTGGCCCTGCCGGAACTCGACCGCCAGCCCCAGCCGCGTGGCGTTGTCGCGGGCCACCGCCAGGGCCTCGGCGCTGGCATCCACCGCCCACAGGCCGATGCCCGGGCAGGCGTGGCGCAGGGCCAGGGCGATCGCCCCGCTGCCGGTGCCCAGGTCGATCACCCGCGCATCCACGGGCAGGTCCCGCAGCCGGTCCAGGCCCCAGTCGACCAGGGTCTCGGTATCGGGGCGCGGCACCAGCACGGCCGGGGTGACGCGCAGGGGCAGGCCGTGGAATTCCTTCTCGCCCAGCAGGTAGGCCAGGGGCTCGCCTGCAGCGCGGCGGGCGAGCCAGTCGGTCCAGGCCTGTTCGAGGGCTGGCGGCAGGGGGGCGTCGGCATGGGCGATCACCCAGCTGCGGGGCTGGCCCAGCAGGTGAGCCAGCATCTGCTGGGCGTCGAGCCGGGCGACATCCCGGCTGCGCGCCTCGGCGATGGCGTCCAGCAGGCGCTTCACAGCACCGCCTCGCCGCTTTCCAGTTGCGCCAGCTGCTCGGCGGCCTGCGCGGCCTGCAGCGCCTTGATCACCTCGCCCAGGTCGCCGTCCAGGATGAACTGCAGCTTGTACAGCGTCAGGTTGATGCGGTGGTCGGTGAGGCGGCCTTGCGGGAAGTTGTAGGTGCGGATGCGGTCGCTGCGGTCGCCAGTGCCGATCAGCCCCTTGCGGGTGGCGGCCTCGGCGGCGGCGCGGGCGCTGCGCTCTTTCTCGCGCAGCCGTGCCGCCAGCACGCTCATGGCCTTCGCCTTGTTGCGGTGCTGGGAACGGTCGTCCTGGCATTCGGCCACCAGGCCCGTGGGCAGGTGGGTGATGCGGATGGCGCTGTCGGTCTTGTTGACGTGCTGGCCGCCCGCGCCGCTGGCCCGGAAGGTGTCGATGCGCAGATCGGCCGGGTTGAGCTGGACTTCCTCCTCGGCATCCGGCTCGGGCAGGACCGCCACGGTGCAGGCGCTGGTGTGGATGCGGCCCTGGGTCTCGGTCGCCGGCACACGCTGCACGCGGTGCCCGCCCGATTCGAACTTGAGCTGGCCGTAGACATCCTGTCCCTCGATGCGGAACACCACCTCCTTGTAGCCGCCGAGGTCGGAGTTGCTCTCGGACATGACTTCGGTGCGCCAGCCCTGCCGCTCGGCAAAGCGCAGGTACATGCGCGCCAGGTCGGCCGCGAACAGGGTCGACTCGTCTCCGCCGGTGCCGGCGCGGATTTCCAGGAAGGCACTGCGGACATCGTCGGGGTCACGCGGCAGCAGGGCAGTCTGCAAGGTTTGCTGCAAGCCGGCCAGGTCGTGCTCGGCGGCCACGATCTCTTCCTCGGCCAGCGCGGCCATGTCGGGGTCGGCCAGCAGCTCGCGGGCGGCGGCCAGGTCGCGCTCGCGCTGTTGGAACTGCTGGAAGTGCTTCACGACGCCCGCCACTTCCGCATGCTCCCGGCTCAGGCTGCGGTAGCGCTGCATGTCGCCGGCGACCTGGGGGTCGGACAGGGTGGCGTCCAGCTCATGCAAGCGCATGCTCAGGCGTTCGAGTTGTTGGCGCAGGGAGTCTTTCATGGACGGTCGGGGAAAAGGAGGGAAGGGCCGCAGCCCATGGAAACATGCAAGTGGCAGGTGGTGGACGCAGGCCTTTCGCGCCCAGCCCGGCGGTCGAGCGTCGCTAAGAGAAGTGGGAGCCGCCGCCGCGGACGTCGTCACCCGGCTCCGGCGGTTCGCGGTCCGCCTGGCGCAGGAACAGGCGCGAGAGCGTGTGGGCCAGGGCCTGGCGCTGCGCGCCCTCGACATTGTGGAGCTCGGCCAGGGGGCCGTGCAGCATCTTCTGGGTCAGGCCCCGGGCCAGGGCGTCCAGCACGGCATCCATGGGTTCGCCCTTGGCCAGGAGCTTGCGGGCACGCGCCAGCTCGGCGCTGCGCCAATCCTCGGCCTGCGCGTGCAGGGCCTGGATCAGCGGCACGCTGCTGCGCTGGTCGAGCCAGTGAACGAAGCTCTGGACCCCCGTCTCGATGATGGCCTCGGCCTGGGCCACGGCAGCCTGGCGCTTCTCCCCGGCGGTCTGGACCAGGTTGGACAGGTCGTCCACGGTGTAGAGGTAGACGTCGGGCAACTGGCCGACCTCGGGCTCGATGTCGCGCGGCACGGCCAGGTCGACCATGAACATGGGGCGGCGCTTGCGGGCCTTGAGGGCGCGCTCGGCCGCACCCAGCCCGAGGATGGGCAGCAGGCTGGCGGTGCATGAGATGACGACATCGAACTCGCCCAGGCGCTGGGGCAGGTCGACCAGGCGCATGGCCTCGGCGTTCAGGTGGCTGGCCAGCTTTTCCCCCCGGTCCAGGGTGCGGTTGGCCACCACCATGGCGCGCGGGTTCTTGGCCGCGAAGTGCGTGGCGACCAGCTCGATCATTTCGCCGGCACCGATGAAGAGCACCTTGAGCGCCTCCAGGTCCTCGAACAGCTGGGAGGCCAGGCGCACCGCGGCTGCCGCCATGCTGATGGAATGCAGCCCGATCTCGGTCGAGCTGCGCACCTGCTTGGCCACCGCGAAGGAGCGCTGGAACATCTGGTTCAGGGTGGTGCCGAGGGTGCCGGCGGAGTCCGCCTCGCGCACCGCCAGCTTCATCTGCCCGAGGATCTGGGGCTCGCCCAGGACCATGGAGTCGAGCCCGCTGGCCACCCGGAAGGCATGACGGGCGGCCGCGGAGCCCTCGAACACGTAGCTGTGGTCGCGCAGGGTCTGGGATGGCACGCCGCCCACGCCGGCCAGCCAGTCCAGGGCGGGGTTCACCAGGGCCGGATCATGGCCACTCCCGGTCTCCCCCAGGTACAGCTCGGTGCGGTTGCAGGTGGACACGATCGTGACTTCGGGCACGCGCGCCACCTGGGACTTGAAGGCCTGCAGGGTGGCTCCCAACTGCGCCATGGGCAAGGCAAAGCGGCTCCGCAGATCAAGCGGAGCCGTCGTGTGATTCAAACCCAGCGCAAAAACGGCCATGACCGGATTGTAAAATTTCCAGTTCCTGTCTGGCCGGCTGATCAGCGGGCGTCCTTTGCATCCTCCGCATTTCAAATCTTGTTATTCGTTCCTGCCTTGACGAGCGCAACCTGAGATTCCATGGACGGCCTGTGGCATGTGTTGAACTTCTTCGCCCCGGCACTGGGGCTGGGGCTGTGGTCCAGTTCCCTGGCCAAGCTGATCTGGTGGCGTTCGCTGCGCGGGGTGCCCTGGCTGGCGCTGCTGGGCTGGAGCGTGTCGGTGTGCGCGGTGCTGTCCGTGGCGGGGCTGTTGCTGCTGGAGCGTGACGGCAAGATGGTCACCTACGCCCTCATGGTGCTGGGTTGCGCTGGCAGCCTGTGGTGGCGCGGCTTTCGCGCACTGCCGGTTTCCTCCTGAGCGAAGCGCCGGGCGCCTGCCTGTGAGCACGTGAATATGCACGTGAGAACCGCTTGCCTTGTTGAAAAAATGCAGGTGTGAGCCTTCGCTCCCTCATGCGGAAGATGACGGGTGATTGGCCGGTTTTTGGAGCGCTTGCCAGCCGGTCATTGGGCCACAGTGACATTCATGGCATTGCTTCGATAGGAGGCCAACATGTTCCAGCCAGCATATGAAGTTCGTTTCCAATCGCTTTTCCATGAGGGACGCGCCCTGTGCTTCCCTTGTGATCCCCAAGGGCACGTCGACATGGACGCGCTGGGGCCTGTCGCCATGGAGAACTACCTGTTCGCGCGCGCCATGGTGGGCCGCGAGTACGCGGTGCCGGCGGTGGTGGTCAACCACACCCACTGAGGCGTGGGTGCGGTGAGGCAGTCGGTTCTCAGGCGGCGGCCTGGTCGCGGATGAGCACCTCGCCGCGCAGGGTGTGCGAATAGGCGGCCGTGATGCGGGCGTCGATCATCTGCCCCACGAGGCGGGCAGGACCGGGGAAGTTGACACTGCGGTTGCACTCGGTGCGCCCGGTCAGCTCCTGCGGATCCCGCCGGGACGGGCCTTCCACCAGCAGGCGCTGGACCGTTCCGACCAGGCTGTCGCTGATGCGCTTGGCCTGGCCGTCGATCACCGCCTGCAACGTCTGCAGGCGCTGCAGCTTGACCGCCTGGGGCGTGTCGTCCTTCAGGTTGGCCGCGGGCGTGCCGGGCCGCGGGCTGTAGACGAAGCTGAAGCTGGCGTCGAAGCCCACGTCGTCGATCAGCTTCATCAGCTTGTTGAAGTCGTCCTCGGTCTCGCCGGGGAAGCCCACAATGAAATCGCTCGACAGGCTGAGGCCCGGCCGCACGGCCCTCAGCTTGCGGATGGTGCTCTTGTATTCCATCGCGGTGTAGCCGCGCTTCATGGCCATCAGGATGCGGTCGCTGCCGTGTTGCACCGGCAGGTGCAGGTGATTGACCAGCTGGGGGACCCGCTCGTAGGTGTCGATCAGGCGCTGGGTGAACTCGTTGGGGTGGCTGGTGGTGTAGCGGATGCGCTCGATGCCGGGGATGTCGGCGATGTACTCGATCAGCAGGGCGAAGTCGGCGATCTCGGCGGTCTGGCCCATGGCGCCGCGGTAGGCGTTGACGTTCTGGCCCAGCAGGGTGACTTCGCGCACGCCCTGGGCGGCCAGCCCGGCTACCTCGGCCAGCACGTCATCGAAGGGACGCGAGACTTCCTCGCCCCGGGTGTAGGGCACCACGCAGTAGCTGCAGTACTTGGAGCAGCCCTCCATGATGGAGACGAAGGCGGTGGCACCTTCGACCCGTGCGGGGGGCAGGTGGTCGAACTTCTCGATCTCGGGAAAGCTGATGTCCACCTGGGGGCGCATCTGCTCGGCGCGTTGCGCCAGCAGGTTCGGCAGGCGGTGCAGGGTCTGCGGGCCGAACACCACGTCCACGTAGGGGGCCCGGGCGATGATGGCTTCGCCCTCCTGGCTGGCCACGCAGCCCCCCACGCCGATCAGCACGCCCTTGGCCTTGAGGTGCTTGACGCGGCCCAGGTCGCTGAAGACTTTTTCCTGGGCCTTCTCGCGCACCGAGCAGGTGTTGAACAGGATCAGGTCGGCCTCGTCCACGTTGTCGGTGGGCTCGTAGCCCTGGGCGGCGTTCAGCACGTCGGCCATCTTGTCCGAGTCGTACTCGTTCATCTGGCAGCCGAAGGTT
>CBINPE010000202.1:0-5830 GCA_966252435.1 uncultured Burkholderiales bacterium
GGTTGACCCAGGTGGAGGCCGCTGCCGCCGCCACGCCACGCCAATCAAAATGCTGTTGCTTGTTCCTGGCGATGTCGACACCCTGGGAGATGGTGTTGCTGATAGCTGCTCGGCCTACCTGCGCACCCAGGCCCGTGCCCCATGCGCTTGTCAGTTCCCCCACGCCCGCGCCAATCGCGGATCCAAGCCCTGCAGTTAAGCCTGCTTTCCCTACCTCACTCCATGAAAAATGCTCCTGCATGCCAGTGGCAAGGCCTATGCCTTGGCCCACCACAGAGCCGACCATGGCACCAGCTGCTGCCGCCCCCAAAGTGGCGGCACCGAACGTCGCGCTCACAGTGACTCCACCCACGGTTGCCGCACCTCCCCCGATCATGGCCGAGGCACCATAGGCAAAGGTGGTGCTGAGCGTTGAGCCGGCGGGTGCCAGGATGGCCCCGGCCGTGAAGGTGGCTGCCACCGCCACCACCGCGACGATCAAAATCTTGCCCACGGTCCCGCATCCACCCTTGTGCGAGGGAACGGCCGGCGGTGGCGGGGGATCGGGCAGGGTCGGGTTGGTGTTACCGATGGCCTCGCCTGCGTTGTAGACCTTGAACGTCGAGGCGTTGTTGTGGATGTTGGTGACCTTGTTCGGGATGCTCAGGTGCATGCCCTCGGTCAGCTGGTCCTCCGCCCCCATCAGGCCGTTGGCATCGGCGATGAGGTACCACATGCTGGCGTCACCCCATAGCTTGGCGGCAATGGTGCGAAGCGTGTCACCGGCCTGGACGGTGTAGTCGGTAGGTGCGATGCCAGGATAGGCCGAGTTGATCGGCTGGTAGTTCTCGTCGAAGTTCGCGTACGCCACGGGCGCATAGCGCTTGAACAGATGGTCGTTGGACTCGGCCTTGACTTGCGCCATCTCGACCGCGTAGTCGGTTTGCTCCAGCGACTGTCCACTGTCGCTCACGTCACCGACGCGATGACCGTTCGCGTAGTAATAACTGCGTCTGGAGGCATAAGTTCCTGAACGCGCGACATTGTTCACTGCGTCCCAGTCGCTTGCACCGCTGCCGGCCACCAGCTCCTGCCGGACCAGGATCTGCCCCTGCGAATCGGACGTGTATTGGACGGTCCGGTGCTGCGCCACGTCGCTGGCACGCGTGAGGTTGCCGTTGACGTCGTAGATCAGGTGCGACACACCTGGGGCCCAGCTGCCCACCACCTGCGAGTTGCTGGCAACCACCTGGACATCCTTTTGCTTGGCGCTGTCCCACCACTCGTAGGTGTAGCCGTACGTGGTGGTGGTGGCTTGACCCGTGGTAGCCAGCTTGTCGAGCGAACCATCGGCGTTGTACGTGAAGGTCTTCGTCAGGAACGTGCCGTTGTACGGTTTGGAGCGATCAACCTCCGTCATCTGGCGATTGTCGCGGTCGAAAGTCCGCACGAGATTGCTGTCGAATCCGCCCGAGCTGTTGAGCTGGCTGTATTCCACCACCCGGCCGGCCAGGTCATTGTTGCGTTGGTTGGCCAAGTACTGGTTCGCGAAGGTCAGGCCGTTCCATGTGCTCAGGCGCATGCTCTCCAGCTGGCCGTCGGTGGTGTAGGTATAGGACTCGCGATAGGTATTTTTTGAGGCGTCGTCGTAGTACTCCGAACTCATGCGCTCGCCGGCCGCGTTGTACGAGAGGAGCTTGCCCGTGTTCCCACGGCTGATGCTTCCTCCCGACAACGCTCCCATCGTGACCGTGAAACGGTTCATGGAGTCGTAGAGGTACCAGTAGTCCTGGTGGGTCTCTGCGCCGCCCACGCCGTTGCTGTAATAGCTGCTGACGTTGCGTCGGTTGCCCACGGCGTCATATTTGTAGCTGATCCGGTACTTGGGGTCTGAAATCGTCTTGACGCGGTTCAACTCATCGTAGGTCAGCTCGGACAGCGCGTAGATGGTGCCTGCGCTGGTCGTGCTTCGGTAGGACTCGTAGACGCGGTTGCCATTCGCGTCATAGACGAAGTCCGAGCGCAGTTGCAAGGCATTGTCTGTCTGCCGTTTGAGGTAACCGTTGCCGTAGTACTCATAGCTGACGTTGCGCCCGGCGCTGGAGGTCTCCGAAGTCAGCCAGCCAGCGAGGTTGTAGGTGAAGTTGTACTGGTGCCCACCGAGGTCCTGGCGGGCTGTCATGCGGCCGAACACGTCCTTGCTCTCGGAAGAGCTTTTGCCTCCGGGAATGGTCGTGACAGTCTGCCACCCGCCCACGGCGACACCTCCCGCGCCAAGGATGCTGCCTTGGTAGAGGTAGGACAGCGTGGTGCTGCGGCCTTCCATGCTGGTGGTCCGCGTCACCCGGCCTGCGGTGTCGTAGGAGGTGGTTTCCCGGCCCAGGACATTGCTGTGGGCGATGCGGTTGCCCGCGCTGTCGTACTCGTAGGTGTCCCAGGCGGCCTGGCCGGCGAGGTATTGGCCCCCGGCGCGCGCAGGACGGTCGATGCGGGTGAGCTGGTTGTTGCGGTCATAGGTGTACCGCGTCACTCGTTCGAGGGCATCCGAAGTGCTGCGCAGGTTTCCGAGGACGTCGTACCGGTTCACGACCCGACCAAGGTCAGCGTGAAACTCCGTGTCAATGGCAGGCTGGGCGAGCCCGTAGTTCCACCGCTGTGCGGAAAGATAGTTGTTGGCGTCCCGCACCCCCACGGCCGAACCCACGCGGTCGTAGTAGTAGGTCGTCTGCGGGCGTGCACGGGTGGTCACGCCATTGGCCCCTGTGATGTCGGTCAGGGGGTCTTGCTTGAGGCTCAGCTTGCCGAGGGTGTTGTAGCTGAGGTCGGTGGTGTTGCCGCGTCCATCCGTTTCACTGCTGACTTCGCCGAACGCGTTGTAAGTCTGGTAGCGCTGGACGGTGGCGGTGGGTGACGAGACGCCCGTGATCGTCCATCCGCTGCTGGGCGTGGTGCTCGCATCTTCGGCCAAGGTGCCGAGGGTGGCCTGACCCGTGACAACGAGATCCGTGCCGATGAGCGTCTGGATCCGGTTGCCTGCGCTGTCGAACAGGATGTAGCTGTACTGGTATTGCGCCGTGCCGCTGGCTGGCGTGAGGGCGCTGGCGTCCCACTGGAAGGGGTTGGTCCCCGTCCGGGTGAGGTTGATCGTGGTGTAAGCCCCCGTACTGCCCTGCGGGCGGTAAGACAGGCTCATCCGCGTCGCGCCTGCCTGACTGGGGCTGAAAGAGACGACGGTTGGCGCCCTGTGGCTGTTCTTGGTTAGGAATTGCTTGGTGGTCGGGGTGATGCGGAACATGCCATCGGCTGAGTCGACCAGTTGACCACCCAGATCGAAGGCGTCGTACTGGTATTCGTAGTCGAAAGTTCCCAGGGAGGGCATCAAATTGGCGCCCTGCGCATTCCATGTGAACTGCCCGCCGCCGAGGGGCGACATCCAAACCTCCGTGAAGGGGACGGTCGAATTTCCGGGCCGATAGCGCAGCCGCAACGTGCTTGCGGTGGCGGGGCTGTTGATCTGAAGCGCGCTCTCCGTGTAAGGGGCGAGTTGCAGGATAGCGGGTGGTGTGTTGGCATTGGCGCCAGCGAAGTTGACCTGGGCAAATACCCGAGAGGTCACGTTGGCGGCCGCATCGGTGCGCAAGATGCGCAGGTCGTAGGTTCCGCCGGACAAGGGCGTCCAGTTCCAGCTGAACCAGCGGCCCGTTCTCTTCGGAATTTCTGCCTGAACCCAGGAGGCGTTTGAGCCACTGGGGCGGTACTGCACAAACACTCGCTCGGCGTCTTGATTGATGAGTTCAAGGTTGTAGCTCGAGAAGAGCATCCCACTGGTAGCAGTGCGGGGCTCGGTGCTGAACTGGTAAGGAACTGTCCATGACCCGCCGTAAGTTTCCAGCCAGCTGTTGTTGAAAGTTGATTGAACAGCTCCATTGCGAACAATAACTATCTTGTAGTCACTGATGGGGGTATACATGAGCGTCAGGGGAAGACCAAAAACTCCCGGAATGACTCCATATGAACCATCAGGCCTCACCCCCTTTGCCTCAGTTGCTGTGGTGAGCTGGTAGGAACTGGTCGGCGACGACCTGTAGTAGAAGAAAACTTGAGTGCCTGGCAGTGCCAGGTCACCTCCTCTCAAATAGACGCCTGGAACGCATTCGGGAAGCAGAGAGGACACCACCGCATCAGGACCGGAAGGGACCGTGCCGTTGGTGAACGAAACGGTGCTCCATGCAAGGCGGAAACTCTGCCCGGCAGAACCGGCGATTTGGCCATACACCACCACCTCGAAGGTGATGGTTTCACCATACACTGTTCCAACGGTTGAGCCGATGGGAATGTTGAGCCAACTAGCGTTCTGTGAGAAACCGCCTTTTGTGAAAGACTGGCCATTAACTTTCACCACGACGCTAATTTCTGAGAAATCTCCTAACGCTCCAGTGAAGTCCAAGGCAGGATTTTTAACTGTAAGGTCGGCGAGATAGCAAGGGTAGTAGCCCGCTCCCGAGACAGTCTGAACATTGGCCCGAATGCCTCCTACATAGGAAGGAGGCATCAATATGCGTTGCTGCAGGGTAGAGGGTGCAGCGGCAACATTTGGCGGAATGGTTCCTATCGGATTGATGCTGACAGCCCCCCCCTGGAACGAAACCACTCGCTGCGCCACGAACTGATCCACCTGACCGATTTCCCGTGTGCCGTCACTCATTTGCGGCTGGGTCACTCGAACAACTTGATTGCGGCGGTCGAAGGTGGTGAAGGTCTTGTAGACAGCGCTGTTCAGCAAACTGCCGTCCTGCAGTGACGCATAAGTGGCGGAACGCAGGTCTGCCCCTGCGGATTCGACCGACAGCGTGGCATTGCCGTTGGCGTCGTACAGATAAACCCGGGTGATGCCATTGTCCGAGTTGGTCTTCCAGGCTTTGCCGAGTTGGTTGTACTCGCTGATCTCTTGCCAATCGCCAGCGGTGTTGCCCCCGTTGGTGCGCTTGCCAGTAATTTCGCCGTAAGCGTTGTAGCGGGTTTCGAAGCGGTCGCCCAGTTGCTGCGAACCTCCGGAAGGAATCCAGGCCAACTGGCGCGTCGTCTCATGTCCCAAGGCGTCATACGCGAAAAGCGTCAAGTCCGTGACAGTGGCACCGTCTGCATCCGCCCGGTCGAGGGCCTTGTACGTGGTGTGGCCGGCGCTGTCGTACCCGAAAGAGGTGACCTTGTTCAGCGCGTCGGTCTGACTGCTCATCCGGCCGCCCGCACCGTAGGCGAAGCGGATGATCTGGTCGTCGGCTTCGGTGGCGTTGTCCTTGCCGCGCTTGATCTGGCGCAGCACGTTGTTCAGGCCGTCATATTCGAATTCCGTCGTGGTCCGTACGCTGACATTGTCCATGTCGGTGAAGACAGGCAATTGTTCCCTCGTGAGCCGGCCCAGGGCGTCGAAGGTCCAGTCCTTCTGGTTGCCGTTGGCATCGATCTCCCGGATTTTCTTGTCCAGGCCATCGTAGGCATAGGACGTCGTGGCTGAGCCGTTTGCCAGAGTGAGCTGGCCGTTGGCAGCAAGGTTGGCATAGTCGACATTCAGCCGGCTCTCTGAGACCAGCCGGTTGAGCCGGTCATAGCTGTAGTCAGTGACGCGATCCGCGGAGTCTCTGGGCCAGGAGGCCAGAAGGGCGGCTGCGTCAGTGGTTTCGTTCACCAGGGTGTTGACCGCGCGGGCGAACTTGATTTCCCGGGTGACATTGTTGTTGACGCCTCGAATCCAAGCGACGCCATAGCCGGCCGGATCGATCTCGAGGACTTTCTGACCAGCCTTGTCATAGAAGGTGTAGCGAACGCCGCCATTGCCATCAGTGAATTTCAC
>CBINPE010000203.1:0-5735 GCA_966252435.1 uncultured Burkholderiales bacterium
CTGCGCCTGCGCCTGCGCCTGCGCCTGCGCCTGCGCCTGCGCCTGCGCCTGCGCCCGGGCCAGACAACGCGACCCGTCTCCAGGCGGCGATCGCCACGGCGCAAAGCACAGGCAATGCCTGCGCGGCGGTGCAGCCGTTCTACTGGGAGATCGGCAACAAGTCCCAGAAGCTCGCCAGTGGCTCGGTCAACAAGGCGGGCGACCCCACCACCTATGACGCCAATTCCGAGCTGAGCATCGCCTCCGCGTCCAAGTGGTTCTACGGGGCTTACGTGGCTGAGCGGCGCAACGGCGTGCTCACCCCCGAGGACATTCAGTTCCTCAATTTCCGCAGCGGCTACACCAACCTGGAGGCCCTGACCGGTTGCCAGCCGCAGGACAGCGTGGGCTCCTGCCTCGCGCGGCGTGACAACAACGTGCAGGACCCGACCACCGTCAACAAGTTCTTCTACAACGGTGGCCACATGCAGAAGCACGCCAGCCTGGTGAACGGCATGAACCTGGGGGCACTCGACAATGCCGGCTTGGCGGCCGAGATCCGGCGTGTGCTGGGCACGGAGATCCTCCTGAGCTACAGCCAGCCGCAGCTCGCCGGCGGGGGCGTCACCTCGGCCGACCACTACGCCGTGTTCCTGCGCAAGATGCTGAACAACCAGCTCAAGATGAGCACCTTGCTGGGCAGCCATCCCGTGTGCACCAACCCGGCCACCTGCAGCGATGCGCTCTACACGCCCGTGACCTCCGGGGCCAACTGGCACTATTCCATCGGCCACTGGGTGGAGGACGATCCCGCAGCAGGTGATGACGGGGCGTTCAGCAGCCCCGGGGCCTTTGGCTTCTATCCGTGGATCGACGCCACCAAGACCTACTATGGCGTGCTGGCCCGCTCGGCACTGACGGGCGGCGCGGGCAACGGCTCCGCGGCGTGCGGCAAGCTGATCCGCCAGGCCTGGATCAGCGGCACGGCCCGCTGAGCGGAGGGCGTCGCTCCGTCCCCTGGGGGGAAGGGAGCAGGTCCTGGGGCGTGTTGGCGTTGAAGAAGCCTGTCGCCTCGGCGAACACCACGGGCAGGGCCGCCACCTCCGGCGTTTGCAGCCAGCGCTGCATGGCCCGTTCTCCGGCCGCCAGGCTGGCGGCCAGGGACGGCGCCAGGTCGATGTGGAGCAGGGTGAACATCGGCTCCAGCCGCAGTGTTTCGCCAGTCCGGGTACAGGCCACCGCCGCGCGGCCACCGCTGGCGGCCAGCGCGCCTGCCAGGTGGGCGCCCAAGTCCGGAGGCAGGCGGGGCGCGTCGCAGGGCGCCGTCAGCAGCCAAGGGGTGGGGCAGGCCTGCAGGCCTGCCAGCATGCCGGCCATGGGCCCCTGGTAGTCCGGCAGGGCGTCGGGCAGCCAGTCCAGCCCTGCGTCCTCGAAGCCGGGCAGCACCCGGCCCTGTGCCGTGACCACCTGCACCGAGCGCACCTGTGGCGCAAGGCGCTGCAGGACGTGGACCATCAGGGGAAGGCCTGCGTGGTGCACCAGGGCCTTGTCGACACCACCCATGCGCCGCCCCTGGCCGCCGGCCAGGATCAAGCCTGTGAGCTCATCGCGGCGCATGCCCCCGTCAACCACCGATGTAGTGCATCTCGACGCGGGGAGCGCCCTTGTCCGGGCCCTGGCCCTGGGCGCCGCGCAGGGCGGAGTAGCGATCGCTTCGCTGCGACCACAGGGCCGCCAGGGTGCCGTGCAGGGTGTCGTCATCAAGCCCCCCGCGCAGCAGGGCGCGCAGGTCGTGGCCCTGGTGGGCGAACAGGCACAGGTAGAGCTGTCCCTCCGTCGACAGGCGGGCCCGCGTGCATTCGCCGCAGAACGCCTGCGTGACGCTGGAGATCAGGCCAATCTCTCCGCCACCATCCGCGTAGCGCCAGCGCTGGGCGGTTTCGCCGGGCGCGGCAGGCGACAGCGGTGTCAACTCGAACTCGCTGCGCAGCCGGGCCAGCACCTCGGCGGAAGGCAGCACCTGCGCCATGTTCCACCCATTGGTGTTGCCCACGTCCATATACTCGATGAAGCGCAGGCTGATGCCGCGCTGCCGGAAGTGGTGCGCCATGGGCAGGATCTGCGCGTCATTGGTCCCGCGCTGCACCACCATGTTGACCTTGATGGGGTACAGGCCCGCCTGCTGGGCGGCTTCGATGCCCTCGAGCACCTGGGCCACTGCGAAGTCGGCATCGTTCATGTGCTTGAAGAGGGCCTCGTCCAGCGCGTCCAGGCTGACCGTGATGCGCTGCAGGCCTGCCGCACGCAGGTCACGTGCCTTGCGGGCCAGCAGGGCACCGTTGGTGGTGAGGGTGAGGTCGACCGGCTGGCCGGCCGGCGTGCGCAGTGCGCTCAGCGCGGCGATCAGCCGCTCGAGGTGCTTGCGCAGCAGCGGCTCGCCACCAGTGAGCCGGATCTTCTCGACGCCCAGGTTGACGAACACCCGGGCCAGGCGCGTGATCTCCTCGAAGCTCAGCAGCTCGCCCTGCGGCAGGAAGACGTGGTGCGCATCGAAGACCTCGCGCGGCATGCAGTAGCGGCAGCGGAAGTTACAGCGGTCGGTGACGGAGATGCGCAGGTCTTTCAGCGGGCGCTGGAGGCTGTCCTGCAGCGGCAGCGGGTGCCCGGTCCAGGCCGTGACCACCGGTGCGACCGGGGCCAGCCGGCGCTGGTCGACCAGGGAGATGACTTTGCGGGACATGCCGTCCATTGTGCCTTCGACCCGGGCCCCCGGATGCCGGGAGGTCCTCGCTCAATGGCTGTACAGGTCCGAGGGCGGCTCTTTCGGGGTCGCGGCCACACTGTCGGCCTGGCGGCGGCTGCTGGTGCCGCTGCTGTCCTGGCGCAGCCCGGCGACCCGGCGGGCCCCCGTGAAGCGCTTGCTCCAGTAATCGAAGCGCATGTCCTCCACGCGAACCACGGCGCCGGTGCGGGGGGCATGGATGAACTTGCCTTCACCCACGTAGATGCCGACGTGGGAGAAGGTGCGGCGCAGGGTGTTGAAGAACACAAGATCACCCGGCTTGAGGTCGTCGCGCCGGACGGCCAGCAGGCCGGGCGCATTGGCCTGCTCGTCGGCGCGGCGCGGCAGGAGGACGCCAATGCTCTTCTCGAAGACGAAGCGGGTGAAGCCGCTGCAGTCGAAGCCGTTCTCGTTCGTTCCGCCGAGCTGGTAGGGCACGCCGAGGAAGTTCATCGAGGTGATCACCATCTCCGAGGCCCCGTTGCGCATTTTCTCGCCGAAGCTGGGCGGGGCGGGCGGCGGGGCCGTGACGGATGCCGGGGTGCCGTCCGCATTGAGCAGTCCGCGCTCGATCAGGATGCGCCGCACCGAGTCGGGCATCTCATCCGGTTCGGCCCGCGCGGCCCCCAGGCCGGTGCACAACAGCACCCCCAGCAACACCCAGGCCCGCAAGGCCGTGCAACGGCGCAGCACGTGGGGAAGGGTCGAGGTGGAAAGGGCAGGCATGGCGGGCAGGGTAGCAAGGGCGTGGAAGGTTCAAGTCCGGAGTACGCGGATTCTTTCGGCCTTTTTACCTTCCACCTGAAGCGCCTTACCGTAACCGAAGGTAAGGAGCGCTTCCAGACGCCGGGTCGCCGCAGAACCACGCGGCAGGAGGCGTGCAAATTTCACGCCTGCTCAGAGCACCTCGGAGGCGAAGTCCGCCAGGCGCGAGCGTTCGCCACGGGCCAGGGTGACGTGGCCGCTGTGCGGCCAGCCCTTGAAGCGGTCGACCGCGTAGGTCAGGCCCGAGCTGCCTTCGGTGAGGTAGGGCGTGTCGATCTGGGCCAGGTTGCCCAGGCAGATGATCTTGGTGCCCGGGCCGGCACGCGTGATCAAGGTCTTCATCTGCTTGGGCGTGAGGTTCTGCGCCTCGTCGATGATCACGAACTTGTTGAGGAAGGTGCGCCCGCGCATGAAGTTCATGCTCTTGATCTTGATCTTGCTGCGCACCAGCTCGTTGGTGGCGGCGCGGCCCCACTCGCCGGCGCTGCCGTCGCTGCGCGCCAGCACCTCGAGGTTGTCGTCCAGCGCACCCATCCAGGGGCTCATCTTCTCTTCCTCGGTGCCTGGCAGGAAGCCGATGTCCTCGCCCACCGGCACGGTAACGCGGGTGACGATGATCTCGGTGTAGCGGCGCTCGTCCATCACCTGGTGCAGGCCCGCGGCCAGCGTCATGAGCGTCTTGCCCGTGCCCGCCGTACCAGTGAGGGTGATGAAGTCGCAGTCCGGGTCCATCAGCAGGTTGAGCGCGAAGTTCTGCTCACGGTTGCGCGCGGTCACGCCCCACACCGCGTTCTTCTGGTGCGTGAACTCGCGCAGGGTGCGCAGCACGGCGGTCTTGCCGGTGATCTCGGTGACCTTGGCGTGCAGCGGTGCGGCGCCGGGCACCTCCAGGTAGACGAACTGGTTGACCAGCAGCTCCGGCACCAGCGGGCCGCTGATGCGGTAGTAGGTGAGGCCACCTTGCTGCCAGCTTTCCATGGTCTTGCCGTGCTGCTCCCAGAAGTCGGAGGGCAGGGCCAGCACGCCGTTGTAGAGCAGGTCGCCGTCATCCAGCGTCTTGTCGTTGAAGTAGTCCTCGGCGGGCAGGCCCAGTGCACGCGCCTTGATGCGCATGTTGATGTCCTTGGACACCAGCACCACCTCGCGCTGGGGCTGCTGCTCGCGCAGCGCCTTCACCACGCCAAGGATCTGGTTGTCCGCCTTGCCCTGGGGCAGGCCGGCCGGGAGGGTCACGTCCACCAGGTTGGTCTGGAAGAACAGCTGGCCGCCGGCCTCGTGGTGGCCCGTGCCCGACAGCGGCAGGCCGCTCGTCATGCCGCTGGCGTCGCGCTCGCCCAGGCTGGCGGCCAGTGCGTCCAGGTCACGGCTGACCTGGCGGGCGTTGCGCGCCACCTCGGTCATGCCCTTCTTGTGCCCGTCAAGCTCCTCGAGCGTGATCATGGGCAGGTAGATGTCGTGTTCGTCGAAGCGGAACAGGCTCATCGGGTCGTGCATCAGCACGTTGGTGTCCAGCACGAACAGCTTGGCCGGGCCAGCACCGCGGACGCGCCGGGGACGGGCCTGCGGCGCAGGTGCGGGCGCCGCCGCGGGCTTGGCGGGCGTGGGGGCGGTCGCGGTCACGGCCGGCACCGCCGGGGCGCGGCGGGTCGCCGCCTTCTTGGTGGCCGCGGCGGGTGCGGGCGGCGCGGCGCTGTCCAGGGGGAGCGAGGCCTGCGGCTCGGCCTTGGCCTTGGCCGGGCTGCGCTTGCGGGTCTTGGGCGTGGCCGGAACGTCGTAGTCCGCAACGGCGAGCAGGGTGGCGCGTTTGGTGGGCGGCTTGGGCAGAGGAGGCATGGGTGTCGACAGGCTGGGGAGAGGCTGCACTTCTTCAGCAGGCCCCCTCCCGGGTAAGGGCGGTTCGGATCGGAAAAAAGCCGCGCAACAGGGTGCGCGGCTTTGGAGGGACGACCCGGGCGAGGCGCAGGCGGGTGTCCGGCGCGGTGGTCGAGGACGCGATGCGGTGCATCAGCGAGGCAGGCAGCAAGGAGGTGACCCGGCCCGGGGGGGCTTCAGCCCGATTTCTTCAACGCCTTGACGGCTTTCAGGACTTCTTCCACATGGCCCGGCACCTTCAGGCCGCGCCACTCGGCGCGCAGCACGCCTTGTCCGTCGATGAGGAAGGTGCTGCGCTCGATGCCCTTGACCTTCTTGCCGTACATGATCTTGTTCT
>CBINPE010000204.1:0-5691 GCA_966252435.1 uncultured Burkholderiales bacterium
CGATGGTGAAGTCCACGTGCCCCGGGGTGTCGATGATGTTGATGCGGTGCTCGGGATGGTTCAGCTCCATGCCCTTCCAGAAGCAGGTCGTGGCGGCGGAGGTGATGGTGATGCCACGCTCCTGCTCCTGCTCCATCCAGTCCATGGTCGCCGCACCGTCGTGCACTTCACCAATCTTGTGGTTCACGCCGGTGTAATAGAGGATACGTTCCGTGGTCGTGGTCTTCCCGGCGTCGATGTGGGCCGAGATGCCAATGTTGCGGTAACGCTCAATCGGGGTCTTGCGGGACATGGTGTGTCACTCCAAAGTGCATGACAAAAACAGATGGGCCGCTCCAAGCGCCCCCGCAGGGGGCCTCGTGAGTCAGCCCGGTATCGCGCCTTAAGCTGTGCGGCGACTTAGAAACGGAAGTGCGAGAAGGCCTTGTTGGCTTCTGCCATGCGGTGCACCTCGTCACGCTTCTTCATCGCGCCGCCACGCCCCTCCACCGCCTCCAGCAGCTCGTTGGCCAGGCGTTGAGCCATGGACTTTTCACCACGCTTGCGGGCCGATTCCTTCAGCCAGCGCATGGCCAGCGCCATCCGGCGGACGGGGCGAACTTCCACGGGAACTTGGTAGTTCGCACCGCCCACACGGCGGGATTTCACTTCGACCATCGGTTTGACGTTGTTGAGCGCCAGGGTAAAGATCTCCAGCGGATCCTTGCCCGACTTCTTCTCGACCTGCTCGAGGGCACCGTAGATGATGCGTTCGGCCACGGCCTTCTTGCCGGACTCCATCACGACGTTCATGAACTTGGAGAGATCGACCGAACCGAACTTGGGATCGGGGAGGATGTCCCGTTTGGGGACTTCGCGACGACGAGGCATTTTTCTTCCTTTCGCTTCAGTTGGCGGGGCTTCTCTGCTTCCCGCACCTTGGATGCCGCAGCCACGGCACCCCACTTACTCGATGGGCCAGGCCCACCGCCAAACCGACCGCCACAGGCCGGCCGGCACGTTGTTTGTCAAAAACCAGACCCGACGGAATGAACCGATCAGGCCTTCTTGGGACGCTTGGCGCCGTACTTGGAGCGAGCCTGCTTGCGGTCTTTCACGCCTTGCAGGTCGAGCGAGCCGCGCACGATGTGGTAACGCACACCGGGCAAGTCCTTGACCCGGCCGCCGCGCACCAGCACCACGCTGTGCTCCTGCAGATTGTGGCCTTCGCCGCCGATGTACGAGATGACCTCGAACCCGTTGGTCAGACGCACCTTGGCCACCTTACGCAGCGCCGAGTTCGGCTTCTTGGGGGTGGTGGTGTAGACGCGGGTGCAAACACCGCGACGTTGGGGGCTCCCCTGCATGGCAGGAGACTTCGACTTCACGACTTCGGTTTCCCGGCCGTGACGCACGAGTTGGTTGATGGTTGGCATGGTGGTAACTTGTTCCCGTTTGAAGTCACTTGGCTTGGTTTGCAAGAAACACCCGGCACCACCGAACGCTTCCCGCACCCATCGGCTGGCGATCGCCCCCGTGACTCAACATGACCAGGACACGCCAAAGGCGCGCTTGATCCTGCGCACGAACGCAAGCTTCAGGCCGAAAAGCTTTCCATTATATTCGGGAGCCTCTGCAGCAGCAAGCCGCACACCTTCCATGCCTTCCTCGCCCCCCTGCGTCGTCCTGGACACCAATGTCGTACTGGATTGGTTGGTCTTCGGGAACGTCCACAGCCAGGCGCTGGCCGCCCGCATCGTTTCGGGCGAATGGCACTGGATCGCCACCCCAGCCATGTCCGACGAGCTGGAGGCGGTGCTTCAGTACCCCCTGGTGCAACGCTGGTCGCCCGACGTAGCGAAGATCCGGAAGCAATGGTCAGACTGGGCACGGCCGGCACCCGAGGCACCGCGCGGCCCGCTCGCCTGCCAGGATGGCGACGACCAGAAATTCATCGATCTGGCGCTGGCCCACCCCGCCCAATGGCTGTTCACGCGGGACCGGGCTCTGCTCAAACTTGCCAGCCGCGCCCGCGCCTGGCAGCTGTCGATTCTGACGCCGGAGCGTTTTCAGGTCGGCAGTGAGCCCATGGGCAACCTGGCCGCCAGCACGGCCGCGACTTCCTTGCGGTAGCGGTTGAGCTCCTGCACGCTGGCGAAGCTGCGCTCCATCAGCAGGCTGAGGTTGTGCAGGATGCGCTCGACGACCTTGTTCTCCCACACAGCGTCGAACTGGATCTGGCGGTCCAGCCATTGCTCGAGCCAGTCAGGGTTGGGCAAACGACTTTGCACGGTGTCGCGAGGGAACAGGCTGACGTTCACATGCAGGTTGGTGGGATGCAGAGCCTGGGCGGTACGCCGGGCACTGGCCATCAGCACGCCCACCTTGGCAAACGCGGCCTTGGCCTCGTCGCCGAACTTCTGCATGGCACGCTTCATGTAGCGCAGGTAGGCGCCGCCGTGGCGGGCCTCGTCGCGGGCAAGCGTCTCGTAAATCGCCTTGATGACCGGCTCGGTGTGCCACTCGGCCGCCCGACGGTACCAGTGGTTCAGGCGGATTTCGCCGCAAAAGTGCAGCATGAGGGTTTCCAGCGCTGGGGCCGGGTCGAACTCGAAGCGCACCTCGTGCAACTCCTGCTCGGTGGGCACCAGCTCGGGCCGGAAGCGGCGCAGGTACTCCATCAAGACCAGGGAATGCTTCTGCTCCTCGAAGAACCAGACGCTCATGAAGGCGGAGAAGTCGCTGTCATCACGGTTGTCGCGCAGGAACATCTCGGTTGCTGGCAGTGCCGCCCACTCCGTGATGGCATTCATCTTGATGGTCTGCGCCTGCTCGTCCGTGAGCTTGCTGGCATCGAATTCATCCCAGGGGATGTCGGTATCCATGCTCCAGCGCACGGCTTCGAGTTGTTTGAAAAGTTCGGGGTAAAGCATGCTGGACATGGTTGTCACGCAGTTTTTGAGATGGGGCGATTCTAGAGCGTGTCAAGGCAGCGCCAAGCACATTTCACCAAGCTGTGCAGGCGGCACGATTTTCGCCAGTCTGTCAAAAAACGGATCTGCCAGGGAACCCGCAGCGGCCCGGCCGATCGAATGTCGTAGCCGTTGAGATGCATTCTCCATGGCCCTGGTTTTCGCTGCCGCACAACCAACCGGCCCGCCCGGTTGAGTCCCTCGTCGGGGTTTCTCTCTCCCTCCTCCCTCCCCTGTTCCCCCCGAGGTGTTGTGCGGCAGATTTCTTTTCTTTGCCGGTTTTGGCAGGTGGCGGGCGCAAGGCGGGGGCGGGCATGGCAGATCAGCCTCTTCGACCGGCACAATCTGCACTTCAGTTGCCAACTTCCGCCCTCATGCCGCCACGCTTCCCTGCCCCTGCCCAGCCTTGTGCCCCCGGAGTTGCGCCATGCCGCTGAACCCTCCTCAAACCGATTGGAAGGCGCGGGTGGTCTGGCTGGTGGGAGCCTCCACGGGCATCGGGCGGGCGCTGGCCGAACAGCTGCATGCGCGTGGCGCCAAGGTGGTGATCTCGGCCCGCAATCCCCTGCCCCTCGAAGCTTTCGAGTTGGGACATGAGGGCAGCCTGGGCATTGCGCTGGATGCCACGGACACCTCGGCCATGCAACGGGCGGTGCAGCGCATCACCGCGCATTTTGGGCGGCTGGACGTGGCGGTCTATTGCGCCGGGCACTACAAGGCCATGCGCGCCACCACCTTTGACCTGGGCGAAGCCCTGCAGCACAACCGCACCAACTACGTCGGCGCCCTGCACATGCTGGATGCCGTGCTTCCCGTGCTGCAGCGACAGGGTGCCGGCCATGTCAGCCTGATGGCCAGCGTGGCAGGGTTCGGCGGGCTGCCGCTGGGCCTGGCCTATGGCCCGCCCAAGGCAGCACTCAACAACCTGGCCGAGTCGATGTACGTCGACCTGGCCCCGCTGGGCATCGGGATCTCGGTCATCAATCCAGGGTTCGTGGACACCCCAGCATCGGCGCAGAGCGGCTTCATCAAGCGACCCGCGCTGATCAGCACCGAGGAAGCCGCACGGCGAATTCTGCGCGGCTGGGCTCGGGGACAGTTCGAGATTCATTTCCCCAAGCGCCTCACCCTGTGGCTCAAGGCGCTGCAATTGCTGCCACGCTGGCTGTATTTCAAGGCGGTGCGCTCGGCCACCGGCTTGTGAAGTCCAAAAAAAACAAAGGCCCCTTGCGGGGCCTTTGCCTGGAAGAGGAGACGACGGGCCAGAAGCCCTGCCCCGCCCCTTCACTTCTTGCGGAACTTCTGCAGCGCTGCGATCTGCGCGGCCAGGGCAGCAAACTCGCTTTGCGCCTTGGCGAAGTCGATGTCGCTCTTGGCGTTCTTCATGGCTTCCTCGGCGAGTTTCTTCGCCTCGCTGGCCTTTGCCTCGTCCAGGTCCTTGCCACGGATCGCGGTGTCGGCCAGCACGGTGACCGTGCCAGGCTGGACCTCCAGGAGGCCACCCGCCACGAAGACGAATTCCTCGCCGCCATCCATGCGCTCGATGCGCACCGCACCAGGGCGGATGCGCGTGATCAGAGGCGTGTGGCGCGGGTAGATGCCCAGTTCGCCCGCCTCGCCGGGCAGGGCCACGAACTTGGCCTCGCCGGAGAAGATCGACTCTTCGGCGGACACGACGTCCACGTGAATCGTTGCCATTGCTGTTTCCTTCTTCAGGTAGGGGAAGATGCTGCGGGAACCCGGGCGGTCCGCCCGGGACACTCGTCAGGTCAGGCCGCTTTCTTGGCCTTGGCTTCCTCTTCCATCTTCTTGGCCTTTTCGAAGGCCTCGTCGATGGTGCCCACCATGTAGAAGGCCTGTTCGGGCAGGCTGTCGCACTCGCCGCTGGTGATCATCTTGAAGCCGCGGATGGTCTCCTTCAGCGACACGTACTTGCCGGGCGCGCCGGTGAACACCTCGGCCACGTGGAAGGGCTGGCTCAGGAAGCGCTGGATCTTGCGGGCGCGGGCCACGGCCAGCTTGTCCTCAGGGGCCAGTTCGTCCATGCCCAGGATGGCGATGATGTCGCGCAGTTCCTTGTAGCGCTGCAGGGTGCCCTGCACCGCGCGGGCCACGTTGTAGTGCTCTTCGCCGACGACGTTCGGGTCGAGCTGGCGGCTGGTGGAGTCCAGCGGATCCACGGCGGGGTAGATGCCCAGCGAAGCGATGTCACGCGACAGCACCACGGTGGAGTCCAAGTGGGCGAAGGTGGTGGCGGGCGAAGGGTCGGTCAAGTCGTCGGCAGGCACGTACACGGCCTGGATCGAGGTGATCGAGCCGACCTTGGTAGAGGTGATGCGCTCTTGCAGACGGCCCATTTCCTCGGCCAGCGTCGGCTGGTAGCCCACGGCGGAAGGCATCCGGCCCAGCAGAGCGGACACTTCGGTACCGGCCAGGGTGTAGCGGTAGATGTTGTCCACGAAGAACAGCACGTCACGGCCTTCGTCGCGGAAGGACTCGGCGATCGTGAGGCCGGTCAGCGCCACGCGCAGGCGGTTGCCCGGGGGCTCGTTCATCTGGCCGTAGACCATGGCCACCTTGGACTGGGACAGGTCCTCGTCGACCACGACCTTGGACTCCATCATCTCGTGGTAGAAGTCGTTCCCTTCACGGGTCCGCTCGCCCACGCCGGCGAACACAGACAGTCCGCTGTGCGCCTTGGCGATGTTGTTGATGAGCTCCATCATGTTCACGGTCTTGC
>CBINPE010000205.1:0-5680 GCA_966252435.1 uncultured Burkholderiales bacterium
CTGCTGTTGCCGCTTGCATCGAGGGGGATGCTGCTGCGCAGGCGCGTCGGGGTCAGCACCCCGGCGGACTGCAGGATCGGATAGGCCGTCGAGCAGATGTGCGAGTTGATGCGCTTGAGGTCACTGATAAGGTCCAGGTGCAGCGCACTGGTCTCGATGCTCTGGGCGGTGTTGTCGCGCAGGCGGGTGATGTGGCTGGCGGCGTAGGCATGCTCGAGGTCGCGGAAGCGCGCCTTCTCCTCGAGCAGCCGGCTGGCGTCACCGACCTGGCCGTCCAGGAACACGCTCATGCTCAGGCGCAGGTTGGCCACGAGGCGTTCGTGCAGGTGGCAGATCTCGGCCATGCCTGCGTCGGAGAAGCGCCGGTTCTTGCGGATCTTCTTGTCCTCGATGTCCTGCAGCACGCGCTCAACGATGTCGCCGATCTGCTCCATGTTGATGGTGAAGGAGACGATGTCGGTCCAGCGGCGGCTCTCACGCTCGGACAGGGCCTCCCGGGAGACCTGGGTGAGGTAGAACTTGATGGCGTTGTAGAGACCGTCGACGGTGTCGTCCATCTTGCGCAGTTGCTCGGCCAGGCGCAAGTCGTTGGTGCGGATCACCGTCTCGATGCCGCGCAGCATCGTCTCCACCACGTCGGCTTGGTGCAGCGCTTCGCGCGCAGCGCAGCAGATGGCCAGCGAGGGCGTGCTCAGCGCCAGCGGGTCGAGGTGCTCGGGGCGGCTGGTGCCCGCCGCACTGGCGGGCGGTGCCCACCAGGCCTCGAGCTTGCGGGCCAGGGGAGCGGTCAGTCCGACCATCAGCAGTGCCAGCACGGTGTTGAAGCCGAGGTGGAACACCACCACCTGGACCTGTGGGTGCGGGATGTGTTGCAGCAATGCGGGCAGGTAAGGCAGCAGCGGCAGCACCGCCAGGCAGCCCGCCAGCTTGAAGATCAGGTTACCCAGCGGCAGGCGGCGCGCCGCCACCGAAGACTTGGCGGTGGACATCAGGCCCAGCAGGCCACTGCCAACATTGGCGCCCAGCACCAGGCCCAGCGCCATTGGTACCGGCAGCAGGCCCTGCAGGGCCAGCGCCGAGACGAGCAGCACGATGGCCAGGCTGGAGTAGGCCATCACCGCGAGCAAGGCCCCCACCACCACATGCAGCAGCACGTCCGCTGGCAAGGCCACCAGCAGCGCGCGCACCTCGGGCGACTGTGTCATGGGCCGCGTGCTCTCCACGATGAGGTGCAGGGCCAGGGTCATCAGGCCCACGCCGAGCAGGCAGCGCCCCATCATCGCGAGGGTGCTGCGCTCGCGCGCCATCGTCATCACCACGCCGGTGAAGATCAGCAGCGGCGAGACCCAGGACAGGTCGAGCGAGAAGACCACCGCCATCAGGCTGGTGCCGACATCGGCACCCAGCATCACCGACAGCGCAGCGGCGGTGGAGACGAGGCCCTTGCTGAGGAAGGAGGCGGTGATCAGGCAGGTGGCGGTGCTGGACTGCAGGACGCAGGTCACCCCCATGCCGGCCAGCATGGCGCGTGGCCCACTGCCCATGCGCACCGACAGGAAATGCCGCAGTCCCTCGCCGAACACCCTCAGCACCCCCGTGCGCACCACCTGCGTTCCCCAGACCAACAGGGCGATGGCAGCCAAGAGATTGAGTAGAGGGACCATGGCTTCCTTTGTACGCCCGATCGCTCACCATGAAGCAAGAAATAGGGCCAATTTGTGCCTCGTATTTCACGCACGCGCGAATCTGTTGTTCAAACGTCGCTCAGCAGCTCCATCAACTGTGGCAGGGCGTCCGCCTGCCACAAGGGTTTGTCGTCCCGGATGCGCAGCATGCGCGGGAAGCGCACCGCCACGCCGCTCTTGTGGCGCGTGCTGCGCTGGATGCCTTCGAAGCCCAACTCGAACACCAGGCTCGGCCGCACGCTGCGCACCGGCCCGAACCGCTCCAGCGTGTGCCGGCGGATCGTGGCGTCCACGGCCTTGAACTCGGCATCGGTGAGCCCGCTGTAGGCCTTGGCGAAAGGCACCAGCTGCAGCGCCCCTGGGCGGGCCGGCTCACGTGCCACGATGGCGGCGACCACCGCATCGGCCTCGGCCTCGTTCTCCGGCGGGCGGCTCCAGACCGCGAAGGTGTAGTCGGTGTAGATGCTGGCCCGGCGCCCGTGCCCCGCCTGGGCATAGATGAGGACAGCGTCGACGGTGTAGGGATCGAGCTTCCACTTCCACCACCCTCCTCCCGCCATCTTGTGGCGCCCGCTGCCGTAGGGCGAATCCCGGTGCTTGAGCATCAGTCCCTCGACGCCGCGCTGGCGGGCGGTTTCACGCAGTGCAGCAAATGCCGGCCAGCCTGCCTGGTCCCCGGCCAAACCCAGGCCCATCTCGACGCCGAGCCCGTCGCCTGGCTCGAGCTGGGGCGACAGGGCCACGCCATGCGCCTGGGCAACCGTGGCCAGTTGCGCCCGCCGTTCTCGCAGCGGACGCGCCCGCCAGTCCTCGCCCTGCCAGGCCAACAGGTCATAGGCGATGAAGCGCACCGGGTTTTGCGCCAGCAGCCGGGCGCTGAGCTGCTTGCGGTGGATGCGGGTCTGCAGGTCCTGGAAGGCGCCAGGGCGGCCGTCGCGCCACACCAGGAGTTCGCCGTCAAGCACGGTGCCCGGCGGCCATCCGAGCGCCTCGGCCTGGACTTCGGGGAAGCGCTCAGTGATCAGCTCCTCCCCGCGCGACCAGATCCACACCCCCTGCCCGTCGCCACGCACCACCTGGGCCCGGATGCCGTCGTATTTCCATTCCACGAGCCAGTCGGCCGGCGAACCAAGCTGCGCGGCCAGACCGTCGGCCGCCACCTCGGGCGGCAGGGCGTGTGCCAGACAGAAGGGGTAAGGCTGGCCCGGCTCGGCGTCGGCGTCGACCGGCGCGATGAGACGGGCATAGTCGGCCGCGGTGGGGGCGCGCTGGCCCTGGGTGTAGCCCATCATGCGCTGCGCGATGCGTGTCGCGTCCAGATCCGCGTGCGCAGCCAGGGCCCGCTGCACCAGCAGCCGGCTCACGCCCACCCTGAAGCCGCCCCCGATCAGCTTGGTCAGCAGGAAGCGCTCGGCGGTGCTCACGCGCGCCCAATCTTCGGCGATGCGGACGGCCTGCTCCGGCGGCGCAAGCCCGCGCAGTGGCAGCAGGCGTTCATTCATCCAGGCGGCCAGGCCAAGCTCCAACCGCGCGGACGCCGGGTCGTCGGGCCACACCAGGGCCAGGGTTTCCGCCAGGTCCCCCACGGCCTGGTAGCAGGCCTCGAAGAGGGCATCGTCGATGCCCGCGGAGCGGCAGGCCAGCTCGCGCAGCAACGCAGTCCCCACCAGGCGCCGCGGCCGGCCGCCGGCCAGGAAGTAGACCGCCCAGGCAGCGTCCTCCGACGGCGCGGCCGCCAGGTAGCGCTGCAAGGCCGCCAGCTTGTCGTGGGTGGAGGTGCTGGCGTCCAGCTCGGCGTACAGGGCCGCGAAGCGTTTCATCCGGCCTCCTCCTCGGGGGAGGCCGGTGGCAGGGCGGCGTCCGTTGCGGCCTCGGCGTCGTCGCCCGCGTAGCCGGTGTGGAAGCTGCCGGCCTGCCAGCCATGCTGGCGCAGCCAGCGCACCATCTCGGCCTCGTCGCCATGGGTCACGATGATGCGTTCGGCATCGCTGGCCGCGATGGCGCGCTGCAGGCCCGGCCAGTCGGCATGGTCGCTCAGCACAAAGCCACGGTCCACGCCGCGCCGCCGCCGCGTGCCCCGCACCTGCATCCAGCCGCTGGCGAAGGCATCGCTGTATTCGCCCAGCCCCCGCAGCACCGCCAGGTTCGATGCCGACGGAGGTGCCACGACCAGCGCCCCGCGCAGCGCCGTCTTGTCGCCCCCGGGGCCCAGCAGGCGCGCGGCCGGCAGGTCCACGCCTTCGGCGCGGTAGACCTCGTTCAGCGCCTGCACCGCCCCGTGCACCAGCAGCGGACCGATCGCCTCGTCCACCCCCGCCAGCACGCGCTGGGCCTTTCCCAGGCTGTAGGCGAACAGCACGCTGGCCCGGCCGGCCTCGGCGTTGTGGCGCCACCAGGCGTTGATCTCGCCAAACACCTCGTGCTGGGGCGCCCAGCGGTAGATCGGCAGGCCGAAGGTGCTCTCGGTGATGAAGCAGTCGCAACGCACCGGCTCGAAGGGCGGGCAGGTCGGATTGACCTCGGCATGCGCCGACAGGAAATAGTCGCCCGATACCACCCACACCCTGCCACCATGCGCCAGGCGCACCTGGGCCGAACCCAGCACGTGCCCGGCGGGATGAAAGCTGAGTTCCACCCCCCGGTGGCGCAGACGCTCACCGTAGGCCAGGGTCTGCAGCGGGACGTCACCCAGGCGTGCGCGCAACAGGCCCGCCGACGGCGCCGCGGCCAGGTAGTGCGCATGACCGCCGCGCGCATGGTCGGCGTGGGCATGGGTGATGACGGCGCGCTCCACCGCCCGCCAGGGATCGATATAGAAATCGCCCGCGGGACAGTACAGCCCCTCGGGCCGCTGGACCACCAGGTCGCCGCGCTCAGCCTCGGACATGCTCATTCATGTTCATGTCGTGCCGGATCGCCCGATCTCAATAGCGCCCGGAGCGACCCGCGATACGCAAGTACACATGCGCACACCAGGCCACCACGGCACGCCGCCAGGCACCTCGCCACAACGGGGGAATGGTCTGGCCGTCGACTTCGCGCGACACCGCCACCGCCGCATCGAACCGCCGCGCCAGCTCGGCATTGAAGGCCGGGTCGCGCACGATGACGTTGGCTTCCAGGTTCAGCAACAGCGACAGCGGGTCGATGTTGCTGCTGCCGACGGTGGCCCAGTCGTCGTCGACGAGCGCGATCTTGGCGTGCAGGAAAGCTGGCAGGTACTCGAAGATCCGCACGCCGTGGGCCTGCAGCTCGTCGTACAGCGCACTGGCGGCGAAGCGGGCGATCTGGTAGTCCACCTTGCCCTGCAGGACAAGGCGCACCTGCACTCCCCGCTGCGCCGCCTGCCGCAAGGCACGGCGGAAAGCCCGGCCGGGGTAGAAATAAGGCGACATCAGGTCGACCCGCTGGCGGGCCTGGCGGATGGCGGCGATGTAGTTGCGCTCGATGGTGCGGCGCTGGCGCAGGTTGTCACGCACCACGAAAGCCGCCTGCATCGGCACCATCGGGCTCGCGGGCTGGTCGGCCTTGGCCCGCGAAGGCATGCGCAGACGCTTGATGAGGCGGCGCAGGCGCGCCACCGGGTTGGCACTGCGGGCCAGGGCACTGACCTCGTCACGGAACTCATGGCCCAGCCAGGCCCGCGTCCACAGCGCACGCACTGCCTGGTGCACCGCCCCCACCACCGGCCCGCGCACACTGACCGAGAAGTCCAGCCGGGGCTGCTCGCTCCAGCCATGGCGCAGGTCGTAGCGGTCGTCGATCAGGTTGACACCGCCCACGAAGGCCAGCTTGTCGTCGACCACGCACAGCTTCTGATGCATGCGGCGCAGCTGGCCCGGCTGCAGCCAGCTCCACCAGCCATGCATGGGACGAAACACCGCCAGGGCCACGCCGGCTTCCCGGCTGCGCGACTCCAACACGGACAGCGTGGCGTTGGAGCCAAAACCGTCGACCAGCAGGCGCACCTGGACACCACGCCGTGCCGCCGCGCA
>CBINPE010000206.1:0-5658 GCA_966252435.1 uncultured Burkholderiales bacterium
GGAGGCCTACAGCATCGCGATGGTGCTGGCCGAGACGCTGGGACGCCGTCCCTGGGAGGTCGTGGGCACGGACCTGTCCACGGCCATGATCGAGAGTGCGCGCCGTGCGCTCTACCCGATGGAGCGGGCCCGCGACGTCATGCCCGAGCTGCTCAAGCGCTACTGTCTCAAGGGGCAGGGGGGATTTGACGGCTTCCTGCTGGTCAGCGAGGAACTGCGCCGGCGGGTGCGCTTCGAGGGTGCCAACCTGATGCGCCCGCTTCCCGACATCGGTCGCTTCGACGTCGTCTTCCTGCGCAACGTGCTGATCTATTTCGATGGCGACGCCAAGCGGGAGATCCTGCAACGCGTGCTCGAGCGGGTCAAGCCCGACGGTCTGCTGTTCACCGGGCATGCCGAATCGGTCGCTCAGCTCGGGCTGCCACTGCGCACCGTGGCCCCGGCGGTGTACGCCCATGCTTAAGAGCCCAGTGCCTGTGCGTGACGTGGGGGTCCTGCGGGCTTCCCGTGGGCAGCGCCTGAACCTGCTGGCCGGACAGCTCTATTTCGGACGCCAGGCCGCCTCGGTGCGCACCCTGCTCGGGTCGTGCGTGGGCATCACGCTGTGGCATCCGCGGCACTGCATCGGGGGCATGTGCCACTTCCTGCTGCCGCACCGCGTGCGCGCCGCCGGGGAGGGGCGTGATGCGCGCTTCGGCGAGGAGGCGATCGACATGATGGTCGATGCCATGCGCAAGGCGGGCACCCGGCCCCATGAGTACGAGGCCCACCTCTACGGCGGCGCCGACACCTTTCCCGACCAGGCCATGCCCGGCCTGAACATCGGCGAGCGCAACATCGCCCATGGCTGGGCGCTGATCGACCGCCACGGCTTCGTGCTGCAGGGCGTGGACGTGGGCGACCACGTGCCGCGCACGGTCGAGATGGACCTCGCCACGGGCGAGGTGTCGATGCGCCGCGGACAGTCAATGAAGACGCCGAGGTCAGCATGAGCATCCGTGCCTTCGTGGTCGACGATTCGGCCGTGGTTCGCCAGCACCTCACCCAGACCCTCACGGCCGCGGGCATCACCGTCACCGGCAGCGCCGCGGACCCCTTGTTCGCCTGGCCCAAGATGCAGGCCGACTGGCCCGACGTGCTGGTGCTGGACGTCGAGATGCCCCGCATGGACGGCATCGAGTTCCTCAAGAAGGTGATGCGCGAGCGGCCGCTGCCGGTGGTGATGTGCTCCACCCTCACCGAGCGCGGCTGCGAGACCACGATGCAGGCGCTGGCGGCCGGGGCGGTGGGTTTCGTGACCAAGCCGCGCACCGGGCTGCGCGATTTCCTGCAGGACCCGTCGAACGGCCTGGTCGACGCGGTGCGCGCGGCTGCGCGGGCCAACGTCAAGGCGCTGGCCGTCCGTCCGGCCACGCCGGCCAGGCCATCCCCCGCGGTCGAGGCCGCTGCCACGCCCGCCACGGCGCTGAGCGAGACCACCGACCGCATTGTGGCCATCGGCCTGTCCACCGGCGGGGTCCAGGCGATCGAGGTGGTGCTGCGTGGCCTCGACCGCACGGCGCCGGGCATCGTGGTGGTGCAGCACATGCCCGAGAAGTTCACCGCGGCCTTCGCTGCCCGCCTCAACGGCATCGTCGACATGGACGTCAAGGAGGCCGCCCACGGCGACCGCGTGCTGCCCGGGCGCGTGCTGATCGCGCCGGGCGGGCGCCACACCACGGTGCGCCGCAGCGGCGCGCAGTACGTGGTGGACGTCAAGGACGGCCCGCTCGTGAGCCACCACCGTCCCTCGGTCGACGTGATGCTGCGCTCGGTGGCGGCCTGCGCCGGGCGCAACGCGCTGGGCATCGTGATGACCGGCATGGGCGACGACGGCGCGCGCGGCCTGCGCGACCTGCACGCCACCGGTGCCTGGACGGCGGTCCAGGACGAGGCCAGCTGCGTGGTCTTCGGCATGCCCGCGGAGGCGCTGCGCCTGGGCGCGGCGGACGAGGTGGTGGCGCTCGAAGACATGGCCGCCTGGATCCGGCATGCCTGCGGGCTGCCGCTGCGCAGCCCCCTGCCGATGGAGAAGACGTCATGAAGCGCGTGCTCGTGGTCGATGACCAGGCGGAGCTTCGCACGCTGGTGCGCTGGAGCCTGGAGCTGCTCGAGGGGCCGGTGGAATTCGCCGAGGCCTGCGATGCCGAGGCCGGCCTGCAGCTGGCGCGCACGCTGCGCCCCGACCTCGTCCTTCTCGACGTGATGATGCCTGGCGACATGAACGGCCTGCAGGCCTGCCGCGTGCTGCGCGGCGAGCCGTCGCTGGCGCACACCCGCGTGGTGCTGCTGTCGGCCCGAGGCCAGTTGGCTGATGTGCGGCAAGGCCTGGACGCGGGCGCCAGCGCCTACCTGGTCAAACCCTTCAGCCCGCAGCGCCTGCTGGAGACCGCCGAGCAGTTGCTGAGGCACCCCCTCCCATCCACACCCTGATCTGAGGAACCCTGCCATGAACCCTGTCATCTCAAGGCGCGACCTGCTGGTGGCCGCACTCGCGGCGGCGGCCGCACGCAGCACCCCGGCCCAGGAGACGGTCTACAAGTTCTCGCCGGTGAACCAGTACGGCATCAACCTCACGGCGGGTTACTGGAATCCCATCATCTCCTACATCTCCCAGAAAAGCGGCGTGAAGCTGCAGCTCAAGATCGGCCGCACCTCGGCCGACACCACCGCCTTCGTGCTGGCGCGTGAGGTGGACTTCGTGTTCTCCAACCACCTGTTCAGTCCCGAGCGCGAGCAACTCGGCTGGAAGGTCATCGGGCGCCGTGACACGCCGCCGGTGCGCGGCCAGCTCGTGGTGCCGGAGGAGTCTCCCCTGACCGAGCTGGCGCAGCTGGCCGGCAAGGAGGTGGCCTTCCCGGGCCCCGAGGCGACCGTGTCCTACAAGTTCACCTATGGCCAGCTGCTCCAGCGCAAGATCGATGTGAAGGTGGTGTTCGGCGGCAACACGGACGGCGCCCTGGCCCAGATGTTCAGCGGCAAGGTCGCCGCGGCGGGCTGCAACTCGCAGCTCGTCGAAGGCTACGCCCGGCGCGAGGGCCGCCGCTACCGGGTCCTGTGGGAATCGGCCGAGTTGCACGACCTTGCGCTGATGAGTTCGAGCCAGGTGCCCGAGCCGGTGGTGCGAGCGGTGGCGGCCGCCTTCGCGGGGATGCGGTCGGACCCGGCCGGGCTGGAGATCCTGCAGCAGGCGTCCCGGCTGGTCGGCCTGGCGAGCGCGGACGGCTTCGTCGCCTCCAACGGCGGCGAATACGCGGGCTACCGGGAGTTCTACCGCTCGGCGCCCCCGCAGGTGCGTTGAGGGAGCGAGGCCATGAAGGCAGGCGCATCCACGAACAGGCGCTGGCTGGCGAGGCTGCTGCCGCAGACGCTGGTTGCGCGTGTGTTCGCGCTCTACACGACGGCGCTGCTGGGCTTCGTGGGCGGGGCCCTGGCCGCGTTCTACCACCACCAGTTCCACCTCGAGCTGGAGCGCATCCAGCTGCGCACCGATGCGCAGATGGAGGTGGTGGCGCCGGTCGTGGCCGACAGCGCCGTGATCGGCGACTACGACACCATCCAGCGCACGCTGGAGCGCAGCCTGCGCCACTCGGACTTCGCCGAGGCGGTATTCATCGACCTGCATGGCGGCAGCATCCGGGCGCGCCGTTCCGACCGGCCCGAGATCGTCGCCCCGGCCTGGCTGGAGGCCCGGGTGGAAGCGAGCCTGTACGACGCCAACCAGCCCATCGCCGTGGGCGGCCGCGACTACGGCGTGCTGCGCCTGAGCTACGCGGTCGACCGCATTGCTGGCGGCATGTGGGAGCAGGCCCGTGCGGCCCTCCTGCTGGCGACCCTGGGCCTGGCCTGCGGCCTGCTGCTGATCTGGCTGCCGCTGCAGCACTGGCTGGGCAACATCGGCCGCTTGCAGTCGCTGCAGGAAGGCATGCAGGCCGGCCGGGTGGGTGACGCGATCGTGCTTGGCGAGGACGCACCGATCGAGTTCCGCCGCACCTTCGACGTCCTGAGCCGCGCCGCGGCCGACATGCAGCTGCAGCGCGAGCAGGCCGCCGTCACGCTGCAGGCCATCGGCGACGGCGTGTTCACGCTCGACGCGCAGGGGCGCATCGTGCTGGTCAACCCGGCCGCCTGCCTGACCCTGGGTGTGCCGCAGGACGCGCTGATCGGGCGCTACGCGCACGAGGTGCTGGCCCCCGTGTTCGGGCGCGAGGTCCGTTACCAGCCCTGGGACGCGCAGCGCGCGACGGTGACCGATGCGCTGGGTCGACAGCGGGTGCTGGACACGACCTTGTCGACCATCGGCGGGCCCGGGGGCACATTGGCTGGCCACGTGCTGGCCTGCCGCGACGTCACCCACCAGCACGCGCTGGACCAGCGGCTGCGCGACGAGATGCGTGCCCGCCAGGCCGCCATCGCCTCGCTGCGCGGGGTGCTGGAGGGGCTGGTGCCGCAGGCGGGGGGCCGCGGCGACATGCTCAACGACATCGAAGCCATCTCGCAGATGATCTCGGACGTCACCGAACGCCTGCAGGCCCACGGGGCGCAACTTGGCGCGATCTTCGACCTGAGCCCCGACGGCTTCGTCTCCTTCGACCCCGGCGGTGCTGTCACCTACGTCAGCCCGGCCTTCACGCACCTCACCGGCATCGAAGGCGGCGAGGTGCTGGGCCTGGACGAGGCCGGCTTCGCGGCCCGCCTGGGCCAGCATTGCGAGAGCCGGCTGGGGCCCTTGTCCATCCAGGCGTTCCGGCGCGGCCCTGCGGACGAGGCCACTGCGCGCCACCTGCAGGTCGAGCGCCCGACGCGACGCACCCTGGAGGTCACGCTGCGGCCCGGCGACGGCAAGGCGCTGTCCCAGATCCTGCACCTGCGCGACGTGACCCACGAGACCGAGGTCGACCAGATGAAGAGCGAGTTCCTGTCGGTGGCGGCGCACGAGCTGCGCACGCCCATGAGCAGCATCTACGGTTTCACCGAGCTGATGATGACGCGCCCGATGACGCCCCAGCGGCAGAAGGAGGTGCTGGCCACCGTGCACCGCCAGACCGGCCTGATGATCGCCATCGTCAACGAGCTGTTGGACTTGGCGCGCATCGAGGCGCGGCGCGGCAAGGACTTCGTCATTGAGGCCCTGGACCTGGCGACCCTGGTGGGGGACCTGGTTCGCGACTTCACGCCACCCGCCGGTCGTCCCTTGCCGCGCGTGCATGGAGGCGGCGAGTCCATCGTGGTGCGTGCCGATCGCGGCAAGCTGTTGCAGGCGCTGAGCAACCTGCTGTCGAATGCCTACAAGTATTCACCGGGGGGCGGGGCGGTGGACATCACCCTGGCCCTGGAGGGCACCCAGGCCCGCGTGGGCATCCGCGACCATGGCATCGGCATGACGCCGCAGCAGCTCGAGCGCATGGGCGAGCGCTTCTACCGCGCGGATGCCTCAGGCAGCATCCCTGGCACCGGCCTGGGCGTGAGCATCGTCAAGGAGATCGTGGAACTGCTGGGCGGCCGCCTGGCGTTTGCCAGCGAGCCTGGCCAGGGCACGGAAGTCAGCCTGTGGATGAGCGCGGTGGCAGACGTGGCATTCCCGGTGCTGAGCGACGCGGCCTGAGCGCCTGGCCGCAC
>CBINPE010000207.1:0-5409 GCA_966252435.1 uncultured Burkholderiales bacterium
TCGTCGT
The DNA here is from genome assembly GCA_966252435.1 of uncultured Burkholderiales bacterium. GTDB lineage: Bacteria > Pseudomonadota > Gammaproteobacteria > Burkholderiales > Burkholderiaceae_C > CANHBY01. Next base: position 8 of record CBINPE010000207.1, read on the forward strand.
GGCGCAGCCGCTCGAGGCGGTAGTTGGGCGTCTCGAGGTTCTTGTTGGGGACCAGCAGCACGGTCACGCGCTGCTTGAGCTCGATCTTGGTGATCTCGGTGCGCTTCTCGTTGAGCAGGAAGGAGGTGACCTCCACCGGCACCTGCACGTGCACGGCGGCGGTGTTCTCCTTCATCGCCTCCTCCTGGATGATCCGCAGGATCTGCAGGGCCGAGGACTCGGTGTCGCGGATGTGGCCGGTGCCGTTGCAGCGCGGGCAGGTGATGTGGCTGCCTTCGCTCAGCGCGGGACGCAGGCGCTGGCGGCTCAGCTCCAGCAGGCCGAACTTGCTGATGCTGCTGAACTGCACGCGCGCACGGTCGGGACGCAGGGCGTCGCGCAGGCGGTTCTCGACCTCGCGGCGGTTGCGCGACTCGTCCATGTCGATGAAGTCGACGACGATCAGGCCGCCCAGGTCGCGCAGGCGCATCTGGCGGGCGATCTCGTCGGCGGCCTCCAGGTTGGTGCGGGTGGCGGTCTCCTCGATGTCGCTGCCGCGGGTGGAGCGCGCGCTGTTGACGTCCACCGAGACCAGCGCCTCGGTGTGGTCGATCACAATGGCGCCGCCCGAGGGCAGGTTGACGGTGCGCGAGAAGGCGGTCTCGATCTGGTGCTCGATCTGGAAGCGGCTGAACAGCGGGGCGTCGTCGCGGTAGCGCTTGACCTTCGCGGCCGACTCCGGCATCACGTGGTTCATGAACTGCGAGGCCTGCTCGAAGATGTCATCGGTGTCGATGAGGATCTCGCCGACGTCCGAGGTGAAGTAGTCGCGGATCGCGCGGATCACGAGCGAGGACTCCTGGTAGATCAGGAAGGCGCCCTTGCCGGCCTTGGAGGCGCCGTCGATGGCGGTCCAGAGCTTGAGCATGTAGTTCAGGTCCCACTGCAGCTCGTCGACGCTGCGGCCGATGCCGGCGGTGCGGGCGATCAGACTCATGCCCTTGGGGTAGTCGAGCTTCTCGAGGTTTTCCTTGAGTTCCTCGCGGTCCTCGCCCTCGATGCGCCGGCTCACGCCGCCGCCGCGCGGGTTGTTGGGCATCAGCACCAGGTAGCGCCCGGCCAGGCTCACGAAGGTGGTCAGGGCCGCGCCCTTGTTGCCGCGTTCTTCCTTCTCGACCTGCACCAGCAGCTCCTGGCCGTTGGAGATGACGTCCTGGATGCGGGCGTCGCGCACGCTGGCGCCTTCACGGAAGTACTGGCGCGAAATCTCCTTGAAGGGCAGGAAGCCGTGGCGGTCCTCGCCGTAGTCCACGAAGCAGGCCTCCAGGGAAGGCTCGATGCGGGTCACCACCGCCTTGTAGATGTTGCCCTTGCGTTGCTCGCGACCTTCGATTTCGGTCTCGAAGTCGAGCAGCTTCTGGCCATCGACAATGGCCAGGCGACGCTCCTCGGGCTGCGTCGCGTTGATCAGCATGCGTTTCATGTTCGTCACTCCTTGCAGTCGCAACCCACCGGCTGCGCACATCGTTCAATCGATGCACGAGAAACGCAGATGAACCAGAAGGGTGTCGCCCTGGACGGCTTCAGACGGTCGATAGACCCGCCGGGAGCCGCGTTGGCGCGTGCGTGGGAGTGGGGTGGGCGGACGAGGCGGGCACTTCAGGGGCGCCCGTTGCCTCCCGGCTCACGGGCACCGTCCCGCCATGCGCGGCGCAGGCTCGCAGTGCCGCCGCAAAGGGGCGCTGCATGCCTGGGGCGTGGGGGAGGGAGGCCGAAACCGGAGTCAACATCCGCTGGGATCACTTGACGCAGGCTGCAAGCACCGGATGGCGGGTTTGACGCGCCGAGCATGCTGCAGCCTTGGAAACCTTTGTTTGGGTTCAATCAGACGTTTGTTCTGCCGCGAGCGTTTTGCCGGCCGCACCCAGTATCGAAACCTTGGGCACCTGCCGGCGAACCACCGCGTTGCATCACCTTTGGCCAGACCGAGCCTGACCGCCACGTGTGTTACTGCACCAGGACAGACTGGTTGTCACACTTTTTGTCACTGCAACATTAAACTTTTGATGAATCAAACACTTACAGCAACCCCGTGGTGAATCGCATTATAGGTGGCAAAACCGGCGCGCAAACGGCTTTGAAAAGGTCTTTTTCGCCATCAGAAGCGCCGTCTCCGGCCGCGGCCGTCCGCCGTCTGACGGTGGACGAATCGGGCGAAGGCCAGCGCCTGGACAACTTCCTTCTCAAGTGCCTCAAGGGCGTGCCCAAGACCCACGTGTACCGCGTGATCCGCAGCGGCGAGGTGCGCGTCAACAAGGGCCGGGCCTCGGCCGACACGCGCCTGGCCCTGGGCGACGAGGTGCGCGTGCCGCCGGTGCGTATGGCCGGCCCCGGCGAGGCGGCCGCGCCCGCCGTGCCGGCGCGGGAGTTTCCGATCGTCTACGAGGACGAACACCTGATGGCGATCGACAAGCCGGCGGGGGTCGCGGTGCATGGGGGCAGCGGCGTCAGCTTCGGGGTCATCGAGCAGCTGCGCCGCGCCCGGCCGCAGGCCCGCTTCCTCGAATTGGTGCACCGCCTGGACAAGGAGACCTCGGGCCTGCTGCTGCTGGCCAAGAAGCGCGCAGCCCTGGTGCACCTGCAGGACCAGTTTCGCGACCGCCAGACCGACAAGACCTACGCCACCCTGGTCAAGGGCGCCTGGCCGGCGCGCCAGAAGGTGATCGACGTGGCCCTGCACAAGTACGTGGATGCGCAGGGTGAGCGCCGGGTGCGGGCGGTCGCCGCCGACCATGCCGAGGGTCGGCGCTCGATCACGCTGGTCCACGTGGCCCAGCGGCTGCAGGGGTTCAGCCTGCTCGACGTGACCATCAAGACGGGGCGGACCCACCAGATCCGCGTGCACCTGGCCACCCACGAGCACCCGATCGTCGGGGACGACAAGTACGGCGACTTCGCCCTGAACAAGGCGATGGGCCGCGGCGAGGCCGTGCCGGGCTGCGCCTTCTCGCGCATGTTCCTGCATGCCCGCCGGCTGCGGTTCACGCACCCGGCGAGCGGTGAGTCGATCGAACTGCAGGCCCCGTTGCCGGCAGAATGTGCTTCTTTGATCGCCGCCTTGCAGCCATGACCCAAGCCCGCCAGTTCGACCTGATCGTCTTTGACTGGGATGGAACCTTGTTCGATTCCACCGCCCTGATCACGCGCAGCATCCAGGCGGCCTGCGCGGACCTGGGCACGACGGTGCCGAGCGACCGCGAAGCCAGCTACGTGATCGGACTCGGCCTGATGCAGGCCCTGGCGCTGGCAGCACCCGAGCTGCCGGTGTCGCGGCACGAGGAGCTGTGCGCGCGCTACCGGCACCACTACCTGCGGCGCCAGCACGAGGTGACGTTCTTCGAAGGCACCCTGCCCATGCTGGAGCGGCTCAAGGCGCGCAACCACTGGCTCGCGGTGGCCACGGGGAAGTCGCGGCGCGGGCTGGACGAGGCCTTGCGCGTCGGGCAGCTGCAGGGCACCTTCCACGCCACGCGCACGGCCGACGAGACCGCCTCCAAGCCGCACCCGCAGATGCTGCAGGAGCTGATGCGCGAACTCGGGGTGCCGCCGCAGCGCACCTTGATGATCGGCGACACCACCCACGACCTGGAGATGGCCGTCAACGCCGGCACGGCCAGCGTGGGTGTGAGCTACGGTGCGCACGAGCATGGTCCGTTCGCGGCCTACGCACCCCGCGTGGTGGTGCATTCGGTGGCCGAGCTGGACGACTGGCTGGCACGCCATGCCTGAGCAGCCGCCCGGCAGCGCGGTCGAGCCACCACGTGCGGCGCAGTGGCTGTGCGCAGGGGCCGACCTGCAGGATGGCGGCAAGGCGGTGCTCTTCCGCGTCCGCGAGTTCCAGCGCGAGCAGACGGCGTTCGCGCTGCGCTTCGAAGGCCGGGTGGTGGGCTACCTGAACCGCTGTGTGCACGTGCCGGCGGAGATGGACTGGCAGCCCGGTGAGTTCCTCGACAGCACCCGGCAGGTGATCATTTGCGCCATCCATGGCGCCACTTACGCGCCGCTCAGCGGCCGCTGTGTGGGCGGGCCTTGCGGCCGCGGGAGGCTCACGCCCGTGGAGATCGAGGAGCGCGAGGGGCAGGTGTATTGGTATCCTTCTGCGCATATCTCCCCGGTGAGCGAACCCCCCGCGGCCTGAGCCCAGCGGCTTTGGGCGTCGCCGGCCTTGTCCCGGCAGGCCTGCGGCCTGCCTGATGAAGAAAGAAGAAGTGAACCACCATGAATTCATCCAACGATTTCCCTCCGGCGCCCGCCGGTGCCTCTGAACCCCGCGAGCCCAGCCTCGGGCCTGCCGCCCACGCCACCGCCCCTGCGGCCGCGCCGGCGCTGTCCCAGGGCAGCCTGGATGGCACGCTGGAGCGTTTTGCGCGCGAGTATTTTCAGGACCGCCAGCGCGAGCGGCGCTGGCGTGTCTTCTTCCGCATGATGTGGGTGGGGCTGTTCGCCCTGTTCGTGGTGATGTCCTTGAGTTCGCGCCCGCACGTGGCGGCCAGCGGGCCCCACACCGCGCTGGTGGAGTTGCGCGGCGAGATCTCCTCCGACACCGAGGCCAACGCCGAGCTGCTGGTGGCGGCGCTGAAGACGGCCTTCGAGGACCAAGGGGCGAAGGCCGTGGTGCTGCGCATCAATTCCCCCGGCGGCAGCCCCGTGCAGGCGGGCATCGTGTACGACGAGATCCAGCGTCTCAAGAAGCTGCACAACAAGAAGGTCTATGCCGTGGTCGAGGAGATGTGCGCCTCAGGGGCCTACTACATCGCGGCCGCGGCCGATGAGATCTACGCCGACAAGGCCAGCATCGTGGGATCGATCGGCGTGCTGATGAACGGCTTCGGCTTCACGGGCCTGATGGACAAGCTGGGGGTGGAGCGCCGTCTCATGACGGCTGGCGAGAACAAGGGCATGGGCGACCCGTTCTCGCCCGTCAACGAAAAGCAGCGGGCCTACACGCAGGCCATGCTCGACCGCGTGCACGCCCAGTTCATCCACGTGGTGAAGGAAGGGCGCGGCAACCGGCTGCACGAGACGCCCGAGATGTTCTCGGGCCTGTACTGGACCGGCGAGCAGGCCGTGGAGATGGGCCTGGTGGACGGCCTGGCCAACCTTGACAAGGTCGCGCGCGAGGTGGTCAAGGCCGAGGAGGTGATCGACTACACGCCCAAGGACAACGTGGCCGAGCGGCTGGCCAAGCGCTTTGGCGCCTCGATCGGCGCCGGGGCCATGCGGGCGCTCCAAGCGACCGCGCCGGGACTGCAGTGATTGTTGACGTGATGTCTTGACCAAGTGCGCGGCAAGCTCCGTCCTTCAGGGAGGGGAAGGATAGCGCGGACGCCGTAGGCGTCCTTTGCGGTGGGTCAGTGCGGGGT
>CBINPE010000208.1:0-5400 GCA_966252435.1 uncultured Burkholderiales bacterium
GGAGTTCCTGCCGCAGCAGAACAAGGTCAACGCGGGCGACAAGCTCAAGGGCCAGCTGCGCGCCGACGGCAAGCATGTCGTCGTGATCGGCGGCGGCGACACCGGCAGCGACTGCGTGGGCACGAGCAATCGCCACGGCGCGCGCAGCGTGACCCAGTTCGAGCTGATGCCCATGCCGCCCGAGCGCGAGAACAAGCCGCTGGTGTGGCCCTACTGGCCGGTCAAGCTGCGCACCAGCTCGAGCCACGAGGAGGGCTGCGAGCGCGAGTTCGCCATCGCCACCAAGGCCTTCCTGCCGGGCGAGGGCAAGGACAAGCACAAGGTCAAGGCGCTGCAGACCGTGCGGGTGCAGTGGCAGGGCGGCCAGATGGTCGAGGTGCCGGGGTCCGAGCAGGTGGTGCCGGCCGACCTGGTGCTGCTGGCGATGGGCTTCGTCAGCCCCATGGCCAGCGTGCTGGAGGCTTTCGGCGTCGACAAGGATGGCCGCGGCAACGCCAAGGCCCTCACCGAAGGGGCCTCGGCCTACGCGACCAGCGTGTCCAAGGTGTTTGCCGCCGGTGACATGCGCCGCGGCCAGTCGCTCGTGGTCTGGGCGATCCGCGAGGGCCGCCAGGCCGCCCGCGCGGTGGACGAGTTCCTGATGGGGCACAGCGAACTGCCACGCTGAAGGCCCGGACCCGGGGCGGCGCCCTGGGTTACTTTTCCTGGAGGGAAGCCCGAACGCCTCCCCCTCTTGGGGGGCAGGGCGGGGCGCGCCTGTCCCGCATACTCCTTCTTTGCCCACTGTGCCTTGCCCACAACGCCGGGCACAGGAAAAAGTTGCCCATGCGACAATCCGGCGTCCCTTTCTGGGTTGCCGCAGTGCCATGCGGCCCGTGTCTGTGCCGGGCCGACCGGCAGACCTCCTGATTTGTTGCCCGATGCCTCCACCTGATCCCGTCCCGCCCGCAAAAGATGCTCCGCCCCCCGTTGGCGCGGGGCTGGCGGCGATGCAGGACGCTTTCATCACCATCGACCACGTGACCTTCGGCTACGAAGGTGGCCGGGTCATCCTGAACGACGTCTCGCTGCAGTTCCCACGCGGCAAGGTCACCGCCATCCTGGGAGGGTCTGGCTGCGGCAAGACCACCCTCCTGCGCCTCATCGGCGGTGTGCACCGGCCGCAGAAGGGCACGGTCACCTTCGACGGTGAGCTGGTCAATCCCCGCGACAAGACCTCCCTGTTCAAGCTGCGCCGCCGCCTGGGCATGCTGTTCCAGTTCGGCGCGTTGTTCACCGACCTGAGCGTGTTCGACAACGTGGCCTTCCCGCTGCGCGAGCACACCAACCTCAACGAGACCATGGTCCGCGACATCGTGCTGATGAAGCTCAACGCGGTGGGCCTGCGCGGCGCGGCCAAGCTGCGCATCTCCGAGATCTCCGGCGGCATGGCACGGCGGGTGGCGCTGGCGCGGGCGGTGGCCCTCGACCCCGAGTGCATCATGTATGACGAACCCTTTGCCGGCCTCGATCCCATCTCCATGGGCGTCACGGCCAACCTGATCCGCACCCTCAACGACACCACCGGGGCCACCTCCCTGATGGTCTCGCACGACGTGCAGGAGTGCTTCGCCATCTGCGACTACGCCTACCTGATGTCCTCGCAGGGCCGGGTGGTGGCGCACGGCAAGCCGCAGGCCCTCAACGAATCCACCGATCCCGAGGTGCGCCAGTTCATCCGGGGCGAGCCGGACGGCCCGGTGCGCTTCCACTACCCGGCCAAGCCGCTGGCCGAGGAACTGGGGGTGCGCGCATGACCCCCCTGGCCTGGCTGGGCCGCCGGTGCCTGGGGCTGCTCGAGCTGCTCGGACACCATGCCTTCTTCCTGCGCGACCTGCTGCGCCACCTGCCTGCCGCGCTGCGCCGCCCCTACCTCGTGGTGGCGCAGATCTTCAAGGTGGGCAACCTGTCGCTGGTGATCATCATGGCCTCGGGCATGGCGGTGGGTTTCGTGCTTGCGCTGCAGATGTACTACGCCCTCGTCACCTACGGCGCCGCCGAGTCGCTCGGCCTGGTCGTCAACCTCTCGCTCGTGCGCGAGCTGGGGCCGGTGGTCACGGCGCTGCTGTTCGCCGGCCGTGCGGGGACCTCCCTGACCGCCGAGATCGGCCTCATGAAGGCCGGCGAGCAACTGGCCGCCATGGAGATGATGGCCATCGATCCCAAGAGCCGCGTCCTGGCGCCGCGCTTCCTGAGCGGCATCGTCTCCATGCCCCTGCTGGCGGCCCTGTTCTCGGCGGTCGGCATCCTGGGGGCCTACGTGGTGGCGGTGCTGCTGATCGGGGTCGACTCGGGCAACTTCTGGTCCATCATGCAAAGCCGCGTGGACGTCTGGCGCGACATCGGCAACGGCATTGTCAAGAGCGCCGTGTTCGGCCTGATCTGCACCTTCGTGGCGCTGTACCAGGGCTATGAGTCCCAGGCGACCCCCGAAGGCGTGGCGCATGCCACGACGCGCACGGTGGTGGTGTCTTCGCTGAGCGTGCTGAGCATGGACTTCATCCTGACCGCCTGGATGTTCTCCACGCCCTGACGCCTGAACCCCCGTACGAACGAGCGGATGAGTGAGCAAGAAAGAAAGCAAGAAAGAAACAAGCCATGAGCAGAAAAATCATTGAAGTGTGGGTCGGCCTGTTCGTCCTGCTGGGCTTGGCAGGCGTGGTGTTCCTGGCCCTGAAAGCCGCCAACCTGGGCAGCTTCACCGCCAACGGTTCGGACACCTACACCCTGACCGCCAAGTTCGAGAACATCGGCGGCCTCAAGGTGCGTGCGCCGGTGCGCAGCGCCGGGGTCACGATCGGTCGCGTCACCTCAATCACGCTGGACACCCACAACTATCCCTACATGGGTGTGGTGCGCATGGAAGTCCACCGCGACACGCAGTTCCCCACCGACAGCGTGGCCCAGATCCTCACCGCCGGCCTGCTCGGTGACCAGTACGTGGGCCTGGAGGCCGGCGGCGACGCCGAGAACCTCAAGCCGGGCGACACCATCAAGCAGACCCAGTCCGCGGTGGTGCTTGAGAAACTCATCGGCCAGTTCCTGTTCAGCAAGGCGGCCGAGGCCGGAGACAAGAAGTGAGAATGTCCTCCCCCCCTTCCCGCACGAGGAAGCGGCCGGCGCGTGCTGGCGCGTGGGCGTTGACGGCCCTGGCGCTGTGGGGGCTGTCGGGCTGTGCCACGAGCCCGGCGGCGAATCCCCCCAACCCGGCCGACCCCTGGGAAGGCCTCAACCGCAAGGTGTTCGCCTTCAACGAAGGGGTCGACGAGCACGTCCTCAAGCCGGTGGCTACCACCTACGTCAAGGTGGTGCCGCAGTTCATGCGCACCGGCGTCAATAATTTCTTCGGCAATTTCTCCGACGCCTGGTCGGCCGTGAACAGCTTCCTGCAGGGCAAGGGGGAAGAGGGCTTCAACGGCATCATGCGGGTGGGCACGAACACGGTCTTCGGCATCTTCGGCCTGTTCGACGTGGCCAGCGAGGCCGGCATCGAGCGCCACGGGGAAGACTTCGGCCAAACCCTGGGTGTCTGGGGCCTGCCGGCCGGCCCGTACGTGGTGTGGCCGGTGCTGGGGCCCTCGAGCGTGCGCGACTCGGTGGCCATGCCGCTGAACCTGGCGGCCGAGCCGTCGGCGCAGCTGCGCAGCGATGCGGGCGCGCAATGGGGCGTGAGCCTGCTGCAGCTGGTCAGCGTGCGGGCCAACCTGCTGGGTGCCACGGGCGTGCTGGAGGACGTGGCGCTGGACCGCTACACCTTCATGCGCGACGCCTACCTGCAGCGCCGACGCAGCCTGGTCTACGACGGCGATCCGCCCGAGCAGGCCCCGGAGCCCGAGGAGAGCGAGGCCCCGGCCGCCAACAAGCCGTGAGACGCGCGGAACCTGTCCCTGGCCGGGCACTCTGAGAGGGGCCGGGCGCAAAGAATGCCCCTCGGTACCGAGTCAAGTCAGTGGACATCAAGAAGTAAGTAGGAACTTAGGAAAGGAATCAACACATGCACACATTGCGCTGGGGTCAACAACATTCGCATCAACCCTCCCGCTCCCTGGTGCGCTGGATGCAGGCACTGCTGGCTGTGGTGCTGTGCTGGAGCGGCAGCTTGGCGCTGGCGGAGCCGGCAGCCCCCGATGCCCTGATCAAGGAAGTGTCCACCGACGTGCTGGAGTCGGCCAAGTCCGACAAGTCGATCCAGGCCGGCGACCTGCAGAAGGTGATCGCCCTGGTCGATGCCAAGGTGATGCCGCACGTGAACTTCCAGCGCATGACCATCGCCACGGTGGGCTCGCGCAACTGGAACGCCGCCACCGAGGAGCAGAAGAAGCGCCTGCTGGAGGAATACAAGATCCTGCTGATGCGCACCTACGCCGGGGCCCTGTCCCTGGTGAAGGACCAGACCGTGCAGGTGCAGCCGATGCGCTCGCAGCCCACCGACAACGAGGTCGTGGTGCGCACCAAGGTCAAGGGCGGCTCGGAGCCGGTGCAGCTGGACTACCGCCTCGAGAAGACCGACGCCGGCTGGAAGATCTATGACGTCAACGTCAGCGGCTTCTGGCTGACCGAGCAGTTCCGCAGCAACTGGGCGCAGGAGATCAGCGCCAACGGCATGGACGGTCTGATCGCCTCGCTGGCCAAGCGCAACAAGTCGGCCGCTTCGGCGCCGGCCAAGAGCTGAGCTGGAGATCTGGACATGCTGGTGTTGCCCGCCACGCTGACCAATGTCGAGGCCCACGACATGCTGGACATGCTCTCGCAGGCGCTGTCGCGCGAGCAGGAGGGTGGCAGCGTGACGGTGGACGCCTCGCCGCTGAAGCACTTCGACACCTCGGCGCTGGCGGTGCTGCTCGAGTGTCAGCGCCAGGCCCAGGCCTCGGGCCGGCGCTTCGTGCTGCGCCAGGCGCCGGCCAAGTTGCAGGCCCTGGCCAAGCTCTATGGCGTGGATGTGTTGCTGCCAGTGGAGTGATGCGGGTGGCGTGGTGCCCGCAGGTGGGCGCAACAAGCCCCAAAGAAGAAAGAAGAAAGCCCCGCGACGCGGGGCTTTCTTTTGGGCGTTACTCGCTGATCAAAGCGCTTCCAGCCGCTTCTCCAGCGCTTCCTTGGTCTGCGTCAGGGCGACCGGCAGGTGGTGCGACAGCTGCTGGAACAGCTCGCCGTGCAGGCCCAGTTCGGTCTGCCAGGCGGCCTTGTCGATGCTGGTGACCTGCTTGAACTGGGCAGGCGTGAAGTCCAGCCCTTCCCAGTTCAGGTCCTCGTAGCGCGGCGAGACGCCGAAGATGTTCTCGCCGCCCTGGGCGGAGCCTTCGATGCGCTCCAGCATCCACTTCAGCACGCGCATGTTCTCGCCGTAGCCGGGCCAGACGAACT
>CBINPE010000209.1:0-5225 GCA_966252435.1 uncultured Burkholderiales bacterium
ACCATCCTTCCCGCTTCCGCCAAGAGGTTCAATATGACTTGGCCGGACGCATACGGTGAATGGAGGATGAGACCGCTGCTCTTGCACAACCGGAGCCATGTTGGTGACCCCGATGAACTTCCTGAGTGTCACTGACCAGGGGGGGCCTCATGTCTCAGGAGGTGGAGCAGGGCCTGTTCTGGATGCGGATGGTCGATGACACGCGCCTGACATTTGATTTGAGAGACGGTCGGTTGACCCGAAGCCAACCTTGAAGGGGCCGTGATTCGCCAAAATCCCAGGTTGATATTCAACCCTCCCAACACCGGGCCATGTGATCTCCCGCTCCCCAACCGACCATGCCAACCACCGCCCCCGCCGCCTTCGTTCACCTGGAATCAGCCGCCCGCGGCGAGTTCATCGAGCTGCACGAAGCCGACAACCGCCTGCGCGTGCGCTGCGGCCTGATTGGCCGTCCTTGCCTGGTGCTGAATACGACATTCAAGACCCCTGGCAAGGCTCGCGCCAACCACGAGCGCCTGTGTGTCTCTCATGAGTTCCCACCGACCCCTGGCTTACCTCTGCCAGTTTTCTATGGTCAATCCTGCAATGCTTTCGAAGTGTCGTGTGTTGTCCGTGACGAGCACCGCGTTGAGAGCCAGTGCATGAGCGGCGATCATTTCGTCAAAGTCACCCACTGGGGTGCCGCGCAGTCTCAGCTCGGCACGCAGGCGACCATGCACCTCTGCCACAGCCTGGTCCCAAGGCTCGGTGGTGGCGATCTGGAGAAAGCCTTCCACCAATCGAGCCAGGCGAACGGCTTCTGGTTTCAAGGCCAACCCATATCGAAGTTCGGAGTGGGTGACAGCGGAAATGCACCAATCCGTAGGGCTCAAGGCTTGAAGACGTTGGTCGATGCCGTCATTGCCTCGAATGGCAGCGCTGCATGCATTCGTGTCCAGCATGTAGAACGGCATCGTCATTCGGTCCAGTCTGCAAATGGATCACGGGTTTGCGAGCCTTGTTGTCGATCGACCAGAAAATCATCGGCAGCGGGACTCAACTGAGCGCGAAGCGCCATGAAATCCTGCCAGGAGCGGCTTTGTGGCTTCTCAGAGAGGATGACATTGCCAGTACGCTGATCACGGTAGATAAACACGCGCTTGCCCTCGAAGCGGAATTCGGCTGGTAGGCGGACAGCCTGGCTGCGGCCGTTCATGAAAAGTGATGCTGTTTTCATGCGGATCCTCTGTGAGCATTGATTGGGATGATGGTATATGACATGGAATATACCTGTCAACGAAGCCTCAGCTTTGCATGATCCTGACTCAGCCGACCCGACCAATTCAACCTACTGCGAGCCGATGGGTGACGCGAACTTGACTCGGTGTCATCGGGTGAGGAAATGAACTCACCCGTGGCGTGGTGCCAGGGTGCTGAGAAAGGCCACCCCATGAACAAGACCCAAGCCATCCGCTAGCTGATCGAGCATCGCCGGGCGGATGTTCCCTTGCAGGCGGTCATCCACAGCGGGCGAATACTCTGCGAGGTTCCAACTATCGGTGTCTGAAATCCAAACGCTCCAGGCCGACCCGAAGCCAACCTTGACAGGGGCCGTGATTCGTCAAAATCCCGGGTGATCTCCCGCTCCCTAACCGATCATGCCAACTACCGCCCCCGAAGCCTTCGTTCACCTGGAATCCGCCACCCGCGGTGAGTTCATCGAACTGCATGAAGCCGACAACCTCCTGCGCGTGCGCTGCGGCCTGATCGGCCGTCCTTGCCTGGTGCTGTACACGACATTCAAGACCCCTGGCAAGGCCCGCGCCAACCACGAGCGCCTGCATGCGGCCTGGCAGTCCAAGGGCTTCGAGGAATGCCAGCCGTCCTCGCCGGTGATCGAGGGCAGCGTCGCCGACGAACTGTTCTGCGACCTGCGCGTGGCGCATCCCTTGCTCGACACGTTCTTCCGGATCAACGGCGCCAGCGAGCTGCGCGGTCAGCCCCGGCGGCTGGCGCTGTTCCGCCGGGGCCTGCGCTGGGAGGGGGACTTCGACCTGGAGCGCATCGCCGAATTGGGGCTGCATGCCGGCGTCATCGTGGAGGGCGACGTCGAGGTGCGCGGCGTGTTCAGCCAGCTCACCTCGACCTATCCCGAACAGGTGCTCATCGCCGGCAGTGTGCAGGCCACCAGCTTCGGCCATGGCGACAGCCACATGCATGTGCTTGGCGACGTGCGCGTGGACAACATCGTCTACGGCGAATACAACGACGGCAGCCTGCGCATTGGCGGCGCGGTCCACGGCCGTGCCTTCATCCGGTCCGGCCACGACATGCATGCCGAAGGCGGCTACCACCTGCCGGTGTGCGACTGGGACATGGACGACAACTGGTCGAGCTGCCTGCATCCGGACCTGTTCGATCCAGACGAGGATGAGGACAGCGTCAGCAGGATGCTGTCGGCCGAATCGATCCGGGCCTTCATGCGCGAGGGCGGCGATCCCTTCCGCCCAGGCGCGCAGCCGGCCATGCCGGAGCCCGAGCCGCCCGCCCCGGTGCCGCCACCACCGTCGGATTTCGCCAAGGCCGTGTGGGCGCTGGTGCAGGCCGAGGACGTGGAAGGCATCACCTGCCTGCTGGAGACGTGGCCCACGCGCGATGAGGAATGGCGCGCCGCGGTGGCCGGGCGGCTGTGTGCCCCTACCACGACGGCGCAGCAGCGCGAGCGCTTGCTGCGCTTGAAAAAGGCGGGTTGGGCTTCCAGTTCGGAGAATGGGCAGCGTTAAAGTAGTAGTGCCAGAATGAACCGAGCTGAATTTTTACTTGGTGGAGAATTTAACTGCTTAATGAAGATATTGTTTCAGTAGAGGCTGTGTTTGATGCTTTGAAAGATCGACTGCCTCCACAACATGAGCGGGTTGTATGCCGCTCGGAGCTTGATTACTCGGATCATGAGAATATCAAGAGGGTACTCGACCAAGGTGGGTTGATTATTGTGGAGTACACCAACTTCTGGCTTCAAGGCTTGGAGCGGCTCGATGACTTCTTTGTCACTTGGTTATTTGGTGCTGTTGGGAGCCTGCTTGTTCTTGTGGTGATAGGCGGCGTGCTGGGCCTTATTGGCAGCGGTAGTGCGTTTGAGGCTATTACTCTTTTCGGCCTGGGCATTTTGGGAGGCCTTGGTTTGGCGATAAAGTATTCGCGCAAATTGCCGCCCATGCTGGACCAAAACGTCACTTTGCTGAATGGTGAAACAAGAGAATTAATCTACGCCTGCCGCACGCTCAAGGACATGCCCATCCAGAAGCTGGTGCGAGTTCCTTTCAACGACCTCGCAGTTGGGCTTTCCTGGGGCCAGATCGCTGACCATTTCCCTTCGTTCATTAGCGTCAATCTTTATCAACGTTCAAGAACAGAGGGGCAAAACCAATTTTTGCCCGGCTTGTGCTTGGGCGTTGTTGATCATGATTGTTATGGCACTCTGCCCGAGGACCTCGTCCAAAAGGCCCAAACGTTCGCTGAGGTTCTTGGGGCCAAATATGAGGGATTGATTGCGGATTGAGATCTGAAAAATGGCAACGGTGAACGGGCTCCGGCCTGGGCACCAGAGGGCAAAATCTTGCGCTCGTCCCTGTCTCCACCTGCACCTCGCGCCCCATGAAAAAACACACCACCCGCCTTGCCCTCGCCACCCTGCTGGGGTCGGCCGCCTTGCTGTCCGCCTGCCTGGTGCCGGAGCGGTTTTCCGCGAAGGTCGATGTGCAGGCGGACACCAGCTACACCTTCAAGTACAGCGGCACGGCGGTTCATGCGCTGGCCCTGGTGCAGATCAAGAAAGCCGGCACGCTGTCTGAGAAGGAGCAGGTCGGCCTGAAGGCCGAGGCCGACAAGATGACGGCCAAGGACCCGGACATCCGGCGCGCCGTCTACAAGGGCGACGGCCGCTACGAGCTGGAGATCGAGAGCCACAAGCGCCCCGGAGAAGCCCTGCGCGCGCTCGACATCTTCACGGTGAGCACGGACAAGGATGGCGTGATGACGCTGTCGACCAAGGAGATCAACGAGAAGGGCAAGCGCGAGCTGGACCAGCTGGGCATCACGGTTGACGGCAGCTTCGAGGTCACCCTGCCGAAGAACGCCGAGGTCATCTCCCACAACGCCACGTCCACGCCGTCGCTCTTCGGCATGTTCGGCACCTATGGCTGGAAGATTGGCAAGGTCGACCAGCGGCCGATGATGCGGGTGAAGTTCAAGTCTTGAGTTGATGAGTGGGTGAGGCGAGAGGGCAGTGCGTGAGCCTGGGGCTTGTTCGCGGATCGCGAATGAAGAATGTGCACGCGGGGGCAGGGTCACGGTGACGGAAACGGTCCAGGAATTCGAACATGCCCATTGCCATGGAGCCCCCATCAGTCAACTTGCAATGACGAAGTCCACCCGTTCGCGCTGAGGTATCGAAGTGCAGCGAAGTCAGCGAGCCCACCAGCAGGGCAGGGAATGAGAATGTGCGGGGAGGCAGCAGTTGATTGGGAAATGCGCGAGAAATTGCCTCATGGTTGAAATTGGCGTCCACATCTAATCACCGACTGGCGATGTTCAGTTGAACGCCCTGGCGGGGCGGTGCGCTCAAGGCATCAGCAGCTCGTGCGGCGGCACACCCAGGGCCAGGGCAAGACGCTCGATGTTGTCCAGGGAAATGTTCCGCACCTGGTTTTCCACATGGCCGACGAAGGTGCGGTGCAGCCCGGATTCGAGGGCCAGTGTTTCCTGCGACCAGCCGCGCTCAGCCCGGAGCGCTTTGAGGTTGTGAGCCAGGACGTCTCTGATCGACCGTGATGTTCTCGAAGTGCGTGCAGTCATGCGGCATGAGTGTTTCGTCTTGATGTGTTTACGTCACCTGCGGTTAAGTCGCATCTTGGGTGATGTGTTGGGCCACCGGAAGGCTTGACGGTGCACGCGTCGAGAGGGATAGGCTGCTGTAAAGGCATCCAAACACGAGCCGCCAAATACATGAAAAGAAAGCCTTCGCGGAGCTAGGGAAAGCACCTGCGACCATCCCCCCAAGGGTTAGGGGGGCAGAACGCATCCATTCGCAGGAAAGTGGCGAGCGGACATTGACGCGTTCACGTTCATCAGGGAGGCCGTATGAAACAGCTGCTCACAGCAGTCGTCCTTGCGACCACGGCGATCGCCGTGCAGGCGCACTCGGGTGGCACAGACCGCAACGGCTGTCACACCAATCACCGAAC
>CBINPE010000210.1:0-5203 GCA_966252435.1 uncultured Burkholderiales bacterium
GCGAAGCCGCGGCCCTGCTCGCCGGCGCGCGCGGCCTCCACCGCGGCGTTCAGCGCCAGGATGTTGGTCTGGAAGGCGATGCCATCGATCACCCCCGTGATGACGGAAATCTTCTTCGAGCTGTCGTTGATCTCGTTCATCGTGTGCACGACCTGGGTGACGACCTGGCCGCCGCGCGCTGCCACCTCGGCCGCTGTCGAGGCCAGGGAGGTGGCCTGGGTGGCCGAGTCGGCGCTGTGCCGCACGATGTTGGTCAACTCGTCGATGGAGGCCGCTGTCTGCTGCAGGCTGGAGGAGGTCTGCTCGGTGCGCTGGCTCAAGTCCAGGTTGCCGGCCGCCACGTCGCAACCCGCCGCCTCGATCGAGTAGGCCGCCTCGCGGATCTGCCCCACCATGGCACGCAGGCGCTCCTGCATCAGCGACACCGCCTGCAGCAGCCGCCCGGTCTCGTCACTGGCGCTGGCGTCCACCTTGGTCGTGAGGTCCCCCTCGGCGATGCGCTCGGCCACCGCCACGGCCATGCCGATGGGTGCGACCACGCTGCGGGTGATGCCCCAGGCGATCAGCAGGCCCAGCACCACCGCCCCCGGCACGAGGATCATCTGGGCCAGGAAAGCCTTGTGCTCGGCGTCGGCACCGGCCGCGGTGGCCTCGTCGATCAGCTTGCCCTGCAGCACGATCAGGTCCGACACCTTCTTGCGCCACACCGCCTCGGTCACCGCCACGCGCTTCATCAGTGTCATGCCCGAGCCGACGTTGTCGCCGTCCATGCCCTGCTGGACAGCGTTCTCCACGTCCGGCCAGGTCTTCTTGCCTTCGGCGGCGATCTCCTCGAGCAGCGATCGCTCGGCCGGGATCGCCCCGCGCTGCTGCATCAGGGCCGCCAGCTCGGTCTCGGCCTTCAGGTAGCTGGTGAAACTCGCCTTGGTCGCCCGCGCATGCTCCTCCGCTCCCTTGTTGTCCATTTCAGACAGCAGCGTCACCGTGCGCGCATGGATCGCCAGCGAGCTGATGCTGTCCAGCATGCTGTTGGCGAGCTTGGTCTTGAGGTTGTTGACCTCGACGATCTGATTCATCTGGGCGCTGACCAGGCGCAGGGCGTAGGCACTCACCCCGGCCACTGCCACCAGCAGCACCAGCACACTGGCGAAGCCCAGGATCATTCGCCGAGCGATTGACATGGACTTGAATGCTGAAGTGGACATTATCTGACCTCGGGATGGACAAAATTCGGTGGCTCAAGTGTCCCGGCAGGGTTGCACCTCCGTTCATCTGAATATCGGACGAATGACCGTTCAGTTAAGCTGTTTTTGGTGTCTTCGGCTTATTGACTGAAGACATTGAGGGTCCGCGGGCGAGGGTGCGGGTTTTCAGGAGCCTCCCACGGCCTGCCGCGGACCGTTTCAGGTGCTGCGCTGCATGGACGCGTGCAGCGCCTCGGTGAGCTGGGACAGGCTGTCCTGCAAGTGGGCCCGTGTCTCGACCGAGAGATGGCCTCCCCGGGCCAGCGCACTGCGCAACTGGCCCTGCAGGCTGGTGGCATGCAGGCGCAGCAGGCTCATCGCGTCGGCGGGCAGCCCGCTGGCATTGGGGCCGCGGGTGAGCAGGCCCTGCAAGCGGCGCAAATGCTCGCGCTGCAGGTTGCGCCGCAGGCTGTCGATGTCTCCCCCCGAGGCCAGCTCGCTCCAGATGGCGCGCTGCAAGCTCAGGTAGACCTCGCTGAGCGACATCATCTGGGCCTGCTGCGCCTTGGGGGCATACAGCCGGGCTTCCAGCAACCGCACGGCGGTGCCGGTGCTGAAAAGCCGGTCCAGCGCAGCCGACTGCAGCTGCAGCACGGCCGCCGGCACGCTGGGCGGGCCATTGCGGTCGCCTTCCTCATAGTCAGTGATGGCGCTGGCCAGGAATTCCGGCTTGAAGCGGAAGCTGTCGGCGTTGAAGAAACCCTGGGCCAGCACACGCAGGGCCTCGCGCTGCCGGCTGGCGGGCACCGGTACATAGGCGGGACGCGCCCCAGGATGGGGCGGCTCGCGCGAGGTCTCGATGCCCCCGACGTACTTGCTCACCATCTCGGCCGCCGGCGCGAGCCGCGCGAAGCCGCGCAGCAGCACCCGGCGCTGGCGGGTGACGTCATCGTCCGGGTGCACGCCGCGCTGCTGCACGCGCTCCCAGAGCTCGTGCGCCAACTGCAGGCGGCGCTGCCAGAAGGCCAGAGGGTCGTTGCTCAGGTCGAAGCGGTTGGCCAGGGGATCGACCCCGGCCGGCCCGTAGCCCGCGTCGGCGTCGTCCGCGTAGGCCAGCCCCGGCTCGGTGCTGCGGGCGGCGATGCGTGCCAGCTCGGCCGGCTCCTCCGCCGCGCTCAGGGGTTTGTAGGCGTACTCGATCGCCCAGTAGTCGTAAGGCCCCAGGCCGTTGTTGACCAGCACCGCGCCCGGCTCGCGCGCCAGCGGCAGGTTGGTGGCGTTGTAGTCCATCACCGAGGCCGAGATGCCGTGCGTGGCGGTGAATTCCTTGTCCTGCAGCTGGGCCGGCGTGTAGGCGGTGGAGGCCTTGAAGTTGTGGCGCAGCCCCAGCGTGTGGCCGACCTCGTGGGTGATGGTGTCCTTGACCACCGCCTGCGCGAACGCCTCGGCCTGTGGGCTGTCGGGCGCCAGGTCGCCGCGCGCCTCCAGGACGTCCATGGCAAAGTCCATCTCGGCCGCGGCCCGGTGGCCGTAGTCACAGGCGAACTGCTCGGTGCCCGGCCATTGCCAGCGCTGGGCGAAGCCACCATCCTCGACGATCAGGCGCCGCGCGCCGCGGCCGAAGACGTCGCTCATCGAGATGTCGGCGTCGAGGATCTCGCCGGTGCGGGGGTCGGAATGGTGCGGCCCCTGCGCCACGCTGGCGTCGGCACCCACGTACCAGCGCACCGAGGCATGCCGGCCATCGAGCGTGCTCCACTCGGCGTCGGCGGGCTGCTGGTGGACCACGATGGCGTTCTTGAAGCCGATCTTCTCGAAGGCCTTGTTCCACTCGAGGATGCCGCGGGTCACGGCGTCGCGGTAGCGCAGCGGGATGTTCTTGTCGAGCCAGAAGACAATGGGCTGCCGCGGCTCGGAGAGTGCCGCCTCCGGGTCCTTCTTCTCGAGCCGCCAGCGGTTGATGAACCACTGGCGCGGCTTGACCTTGCGGTCGTCGCTGAGGTCGGTCACCGTGTCGGCGAAATGGCCCAGGCGGGTGTCGCCCAGGCGCGGCCGCATGGCCTGCTCGGGCAGCTTCGTGAAATTGACCACCATGCCCACGAACAGGCTGCGGGGGTCCGGCGTGGAGGGCAGCACCACCTGCGGGGCGTTGGGCACGCCCAGCACTGGCAGGCGCGGGGTGACGAAATGCAGGCGCAGGCTGAAGGAGGCCTGGTCGGCCCCGGTCTGGACCTTCTCGATGAAGGAGTTGCCGCGGTCCAGTCCATAGCCCAGGCGGAACGAGCGCTCCAGCGCGGTGCCGTAGTTCATCAGGTCGGACACCAGGAAGGAGGCGTCGACCAGCACCGACTTGCGCTCGGGATGCGGCGCGCTGGCCACGGCGAAGGAAGCGATCAGGCTGTTGGAGAACCCCTCCTGCACGGCCGCCTGCATCGGGGCGTTGTCAGCCACGTAGTTGGTGTTCAGGGCCACCAGCTGGATCTGCGGGCCGGCCAGCTTGCGCAAGCTCACCAGCCATTGCGGCCCCATCTGGCTCGCGTACAAGCCGCGCTCGCCCACCGAGCTGGCGACGTTCACCGACAGCAGCAGGGGCGGCGCGTTGGGCTGCAGCTGCGCCTCGGGGATCTCGAGCCAGAAACGCTCTGCCTTGCGCCACACGGGCAGCCAGCCCGGCTGCTGCGTCGCCCCGCTGATCACGTCCGCGAAGGGCCGCAGGCCGGAAGGATCGGGCCGCGCCACCGGCGCCGAGGCGGCGCTCGCGGGCGCCGACGCCGCACCTGGCGCAGGCGAAGCGGCCGGCGCGGAGGCGGTTGTCGCGACGCCCTTGGAAGGCACCGTTGCCGGCGTGCTGGCGCAACCCGCCAGCAGCACACCGATCGCCCAACTTGTCCTTGCCTGCCACTTCATGGGAAAAATCCTTCCTGGTACCTCGTCTCAGGAGATTCGAAGGGCGCGGTGATCAGCGCCCTTCAAGAATCCCCTGCGATCTCACTTCAGGGCTTTGAACCGCACCCGCTTGGGACGGGCGCCCTCCTCGCCCAGACGCTTGCGCTTGTCGGCCTCGTACTCCTGGTAGTTGCCGTCGAAGAAGACCCACTTCGAGTCGCCTTCCGCGGCCAGGATGTGGGTGGCGATGCGGTCCAGGAACCAGCGGTCGTGGCTGATCACCATGACAGTGCCGGCGAACTCCAGCAGGGCGTCCTCCAGGGCGCGCAGGGTTTCCACGTCCAGGTCGTTCGAGGGTTCGTCCAGCATCAGCACGTTGCCGCCCTGCGCCAGGGTCTTGGCCAGGTGCAGCCGCCCGCGCTCGCCGCCGGAGAGGTTGCCCACCAGCTTCTGCTGGTCGTTGCCCTTGAAGTTGAAGCGGCCGATGTAGGCGCGGCTGGGCATCACGAACTTGCCGACCACGATGTTGTCGAGGCCGCCGGAGACGTCCTCCCACACCGTCTTCTCGGCACTCAGCGAGGCCCGGCTCTGGTCCACGAAGGCCATCTTCACGGTGGGCCCGATCTTGACGTTGCCGCTGTCGGGCTTTTCCTGGCCCGAGATCATGCGGAACAGGGTCGACTTGCCGGCGCCGTTGGGGCCGATGATGCCGACGATGGCGCCGGCCGGCACCTTGAAGCTCAGGTCATCGATCAGCACCCGGTCGCCGAAGCTCTTGCTGACGCCTTCGAACTCGATCACCTCATGGCCCAGGCGGTCGGCCACGGGGATGAAGATCTCGTTGGTCTCGTTGCGCTTCTGGTATTCGACGTCGGACAGCTCCTCGAAGCGCGCCAGGCGTGCCTTGCTCTTGGCCTGGCGTCCCTTCGGGTTCTGGCGCACCCACTCCAGCTCCTTCTTCATGGCCTTGACGCGGGCGTCCTCGGACTTCTGCTCCTGCTCGAGGCGGTTTTCCTTCTGCTCCAGCCAGGTGCTGTAGTTGCCCTTCCAGGGAATGCCCGAGCCGCGGTCGAGTTCGAGGATCCACTCGGCGGCGTTGTCGAGGAAGTAGCGGTCGTGGGTGATGGCCACCA
>CBINPE010000211.1:0-5077 GCA_966252435.1 uncultured Burkholderiales bacterium
GTATTGCGTTGCCCAATCCTGCTGCCGCCAACCCGAGATCACTGCCATGACTTCTTCTTTCTTTGCTTGATGGATGTTTTGCTTGTTGAACTGACCCGGCTCAGCTGCGGGGTGTCGAACACCCTCTCCTCTTGGGGAGCTGTTGCCCGGTCGTTCAGATATTCAATTCAGTTGTTCAGATGTTCAGTTGTCTTCGTCCTGGTCGTCCGCAGCCGACAGGAGGCTGGCGGGCAGCGGACCGTGATCAGGCTCGAACGAATCCAGGATGTGCCGCCACTGCCTGAGCGTGGTCTCGTCCAGCGGCTGGGCGCTGCTCAGGAACAGGAACAGCAGGTGCGTCTCGGTAAGCTGCGTCACCGCCATGCACTGCTCGATCGCCGTCTCTCCCATCCGATAGGTGTAGCGCCCGGTCGTGTAGGTCAGCCGGGGCGCTTGGTGGAGCTGGGTCCCCTTCCACACGAAGGCCTCCAATTGCCCCGACATGTCCTGCACCTGCCGGGCGACGCTCTCCTGCAGGTTCTCCTCGGGCTGCTTCATGCCGCGGCTGATCGTCAGGTTCAGGGGGGCGCCGTGGTTCCACGGCTCCAGCATCAGCACGTTCACGGTGCTGTCCTGCGCCACCGCCACGTTCAGCCGGCCCTCGTTGATTCGATAGCTCATGTCGTTTGGCTCCATTCAAGATTGATTCAATTCAGCTCGACGCTGTCGTGGGGAGGACGCCCTTGGTCCCGATCACCGGTGGGGGCCGCAGCGGAGCCTCCTTGGGAAGGGGCCTGATGAGGCAAGGGCATCCAGGGACTGAGGGTGTTGGTGGAGTCTTCAATGCGCTGGAAGTCCGCGGTGACGGTGCGGACCCCATTCTTGATAAACACAGGGCTGAAACCCTCGAACTGGCTCTCCGACCTGTACACCCGGTAGGCGGTTATTTTTTCGATAGGCACATAGGGCGTGACCAATTCACCCTCGTGCTTGAAGTTTGAATCTGGACGCGACGTGCCTACGAGATCCTCGATCCTGTATTCATAAACCTCGGTCACACGCGGCTTGACACCGTGGTTGTCCGGGTTCCCCTTCGCGCGGTTGTCCAATACTTTTCTTGCAATTTCCTCCATGGACTCTTCCTCGCCCACCACCTTCCTCGTGTAGCGCGACGAGTTGCCGATCATGGTGTTGTCTTCGGTGAGGGTGGTGGACACGAGGTTGCCCGTTCCCTGGGAACCCAGCAGGGTGTGGGCCAGGTAGCCCCCGGATGGCTTGGCAGGGTTGGGGTAAAAACCGCCAAGGGCGACCACCTCATCCGGTGTGAGCGATACGAACCTGAAAGCCTGGGGAGCCCTGAAGAGACTCTGCCCAGACAGGCCGACCTCGAACTCGAAATCCTTCCATGACAACGGTGTTCCGCTCTCGGGATAGACCCGGGTCTGATACAGGAACCGCATCAGTGCACTGGCTTGAGCCGCTGCAATGGAGGGAGCGTCGGTGGCTCCGCTCAAGGCTTGTGCCTTGCTCTTGTCGAACGCTATCGGCAACAGATCATCAAAAGGCTGCTCCAGAATCGACTTGGGCCAGACCAAACGTTCAAGCAGCCCTTCCGTCCCATCAAGCTCTCGCACGGGGCGCAAGGTGGTCGCCAGGCCCTTCACATCGATACCTGAACCAGGCATGGCAGAGGCTTGGCCGGGCTGCGCCACAGGCCCCTCAGCCTGAGTGGCGGCCAGGCTCATGGCCTGAGGCGGCGTCTGCACCGGCACGTCAATGACCGCAGGGCTCACGGGCTGGACAGTCTGCTGCTGCGTCCCTTGCTGCTGCTGCAAGCGCTGCAGGCGGTTCAGCAGCTCGTCACGCATGCTCCGCGTCGGCGCACCCGGCGTCAGTTCCGAGTCGATCGGCACCACGCGGCCGTCCGGTGTCAGCAGGTAGTTGCCTGGCCAGTTGTCCGTGGGCTGCACGTTGCCGGCCTTGAAGCGGTCGAACAACTCGTTCAAGGCATCGACGTGCTGCTGCGTGATCTGGAACGGTGGCTTGTTCGTCAAGGGCACGCCGCCCTCCACCAGCTGCATCCCCACGGCCGTGCGGCCGTCCGGCAACGTCACGTCGCCAAGGTAGCGCGGGCCACCGTACGGCTCCAGGTCGCGCACGGCCTGGCGCTCACGCGCCAGTGCCTCGTCCAGCGCCTGGCCTTCAAGTCCGCGTCCGACCTTCGGCGCCTTGGCCACCAGCGTGTTGCCATTGGCATCGGTCACCACCAGGATGGCATTGGCCAGGCCCGTGCCGTTGTTGAGCTGCTGCCCGGTCGGCGTGACCTCCTGGGTCTGCCGCTGCGCCGGCGCCTGCTCATGCGCGAGGTCACGCTGCCTCAAGATGTCCGCATCCGGTGTGGCCTTGCCGGTGTTGATCTTGATCGGATCGAACCAGGCCGTGATGTTTCCATCGCGATCAAACCGGAAATTCGCCGAGTTGGTGTCCACCTCCACTTTCCACCCATTCGGCATTTCGCCGAATTGACCCACTTCAAGTCCAATGGCTTCATGGGCTTGAGCAATCGCGGCTTTCATTTGGCTCTTGGCGTTGCTGTATGCCTCAGAACGCGTGCTCAAACTCCCGGTATCAAGGCCTGTCACATAAGGCTGCTTGATTTCCCCGGGATTAACCAACTCCATGCGCGGAACGATGTCTGGCAGGGCGCGGCTCACATCATTGGTGATGTCCACCGTGGCCTCACCCAAGGCAATGCGGTCTGCCTCCGTCAAACGGAGGACGCCACCACCTTCACCTGCCACATCCGACTGAATCGTTTTGATCACGAAGTCGCCTTCGCGGCGCACAACTGACGTAGCCCCCGCACCAATGATGTCGGGCACCGGCTGCTGCACGGGCATCGGGTCCGGCGTACCGTCGGCGATGACGGGTTCCGGCTCGATCACGGGCACCGTCCCCGAGCGGACCGGTGCGAGTGGTGCACCGCCCGGCATCGTGGGTGCGAGCCTCACGGGCGTCAATGCGGTGGACGGCGTCCCGGTGGTGTTGGCCGGCACTGAAGCTTGTGGCGTGCCCGACGTCGCCTCGACCGGCCCCTTCAGCCCCAGGATCTCGGACGCCGGCACATACACGCCGTCGCTGCCTTTCACCATGCGCTGCGTCGGGCCCGTGCCCTCGCCGTCGTTCACCAGCGTCCAATCGCTCGTGCCCGGGCGCGGGTTTGGCTTGACCCGCGCGCCCAGGGCGGCCGTTGCGACCTCGACAGGCGCACCGAACGTCTCACCAAAAAACTCGCCCAGGATGGCCCCCGGCTTCAGTTCCTGGCCGGCGGCCCACTCCGCGCCCGCCTCCGCTGCCGCGCCCAAGGTGCCTTGGAGAGGCACCTGCAACGCCACGTTCGCCACTTCCTGCAAGACCGGACGTGTGGCCAGTTGCGTGGCCACCGCCTTGGGCAGCAGCACCTTCCCGGCCAGCCCGCCCGACACGGCGTCCATCGCCCCCACCACACTGGCGTGGGCACCGGCCCGCTGGGTGACCGTGGCGAGTACGTTCGGGTCCCTCAGGGCAGCCTTGACCGCCTCCGGGTTGCTGGTGTCCACGCCGGCCTCCTGCATCATCTCGGTGAGCGAGCTGCCGTAGTCGACCAGGAAGGAGTTCGCGCCGAGGGTCAGGCCGGGGCCGGCAGGGCCCAGGGCCATCCCGGCCGGGACAGCCGCCACCAAGCCAGGCACCGACTGCACCAGCGACTCGGGCCCGATCGCGGCAACGAAGTGCAGGGGGTCGGACTTGATCGCGGAGAACGCCTCGCCCCATCCCTTGGCGGCCATGGCCTCGTCCACCACGCTGGGCAGCGCGATGGCGTTGCGCTCCTTCTGCAACGTGACCATGTCCACCGCCGACTCCGCCGCCTTGGCCTGCATGGCGCTGCCGAACGTCGCGCGGAAGCTCGCCCGTTCCTCGGGAGTCTTCAAGCGCGCGTAAGCCTCGCCCATCACGCCCAGTTGCTTGAAGTCAACCTGGCCTCCCGCGGCCAGCGTCCGGTCGACATAGTCCAGCTGGTTCAAGCCCGCCGACTGGTTCACGAGCTGCAGTGTCGACGGCAGGGCCTTCAGCGCCAGGACGCCGCGCTCCAGTGAATTGCCGAGAGTCTCGAGGATGCCCATGTCTGCGCGCTGTTTCACGCTGCTCGCCGGCGCCGGGGGCGTGCCCGCCCCTGAGCCCATCGCCGACATGGGGTCGGTGGCCGCCAGGCCGGCCGCGAAGCTGCCGGGCATCGGTGCACCGACCGTGGCGGGGAAGAGGCCCGGCGACACCCCGCTCGACGGCCCGGCGGGGAACATGACGGACGTGCCCTTGTCCTGCCCGTGGAACGCATCGTTCTCGACCGCCTGGCGCTGGCGTTCAGCCTCCGCCTCGACCGCGCGCTGCCGTGCCTTGATCTGCTCACCCTTGGCGATGTCCGAACCGTACTGGCTCAGGCCCCGCGTCGGTGCGGCGGTGTCCATCGTGGGCAGCACCAGTTGCTGGTTGGGCTGGATGGCGCGCGCATTGCTGATGTTGTTGAGCTCGAACAGCTGCCCCACGTAGCGGTTGATGTCGCGTTGCGAGGCCCCTGCGCCCAGCTCGCTGCGCGCGACGCGCTCCAGCGAGCCTGCGTAGTCGCCCGCGCGCACCGTGCGCGGCTCGGCCAGCCCCCGCTCACCACCCGCACGCGCGAGGAAGCCGTGCAACCAATCGCTGTTGCCGATGTCGAAGCTGTCACCCAGGTCCAGGCCCACACCCAGCGTCGGTGCGGCGAGACCCACACCGGTGTTGGCGGCGGGCGGCCACACAGACGGCGCGGGCACCGGCGCAGCATGGCCGCTGTTGTCCTCGGCATTCTTCTCGGCCTTGGAGGTCGCAGGCGCCGTCAAAGCGGCCTGCGTCGACGGCACCACCGCCTGCCCGGCCGCGCGCTCGGCGGCGGCGATCTTGTCGGCCTCCTTGCCAGCCGCCCCGGCGTGCGCCATGCCCTGCGCCAGCGACTGCGCCGAGTCCAGGTGCCCCCGGTCGATCTCGTGCAGCGCCCGCAGGCCCGTCACCACCTCCTGCACGTCCA
>CBINPE010000212.1:0-4973 GCA_966252435.1 uncultured Burkholderiales bacterium
TGCGCTCCTCACCTTCGCCTACGGGGAAGACGTCACGGCTCGCTTCGCATCGCCTTGATGGGCGGGCTTCGCCTCGCCGCGTTTTCTGGGCCAGGGCCCAGGCCTTGCCTAATTCGGCGTCACCGGCTGGCGCAGGTCCGCCAGGAAGCGCCGGGCCCGGGGATGGCGCGGGCACACGAAGAAGTCCGACGGCGGCGCGGTCTCCAGCACCGCACCCTGGTCCATGAAGACGATGCGGTCCGCCACCTCGCGGGCGAAGCCCATCTCGTGGGTCACGATCACCATCGTCATGCCTTCGCGCGCCAGGTCCTGGATGACGGCGAGCACCTCGGCCACCATCTCCGGATCGAGCGCACTGGTGGGCTCGTCGAAGAGCATCAGCGGCGGCTGCATGACGAGGGCCCGCGCGATCGCCACGCGCTGCTGCTGCCCACCTGACAGCTGGGCGGGCAGCGCATGGGTCTTGTGCGCCAGTCCGACGCGGTCCAGCCAGCGCAGGGCCAGCGCCTGCGCCTGGGCCCGGCTCGCGCGCTTCAGGTGCACCGGCGCCAGCAGGCAGTTCTCCAGCACCGTGAGGTGGGGAAAGAGGTTGAACTGCTGGAACACGAAGCCGATGCCGGCGCGCAAGGTGTCGACGTCCAGGCCGGGCGCATGGATGTCGCGGCCTCCGACGGTGATGGTGCCCGACTGGATATCTTCCAGCCGGTTGATGGTGCGGATGAGGGTGGACTTGCCGGAACCCGAGGGACCGCACACCACCACCACCTCGCCCTGGTCGACCTGCAGGTCGACGTCGGACAGGGCGTGGTAGGTACCGTACCACTTGTTCACTTGGGAGAACGAGATCATGAGGTTGGGGTCGAGGTGGCGAAGTGGGGCGGCGCCGGCCGCCGGGCGTCGATGAGACGGGCCAGTTGGGACAGGCCGAAGCACAGCACGAAGTAGGTGAGGGCCAGGACGAGGTAGACCTCGGTCGGCCGCACCATGACCTGGGCGTTGATCTGGCCCGCGATGTGGGAGACCTCGGTCAGGCCGATGATCGTGCCCAGCGAGGTGGCCTTGATGGTCGAGACGAACTGGTTGATCAGCGAGGGCAGCGCCTGCCTCAGTGCCTGCGGCAGCACGACGAAGCGCAGGGCCGCGGCGCGGCTGAGTCCGAGCGAGAGCGCGCTTTCCATCTGCCCCGCCGGCACGCCTTGCACACCGGCACGCACGATCTCGGCCAGGTAGACGCCGTCGAACAGCACGAGCGCAGCCAGCATCGTGGCGAACTGGCTGCCCTTGTGTCCCGTCAGCACAGGCAGGAAAAAGTAGGCCCAGAACACCACCATCAGCAGCGGCGTGCTGCGCACCACGTGGACCAGCACCGTGACGGGCCAGCGCAGCCAGGCCACCCGGGCGAGCCGGGCCAGGCCCAGCAGCAGCCCGACCGGGAACGCCAGCACCAGCGCGCTGACGCTGAGGACCAGCGTCAGCGCCAGACCGCCGAGCGGTCCGTGGGGGTACTGGCCAACGAGGAAATACAGGCCATAGGTGGCAACGAGCTCAGACATGAAGGGATCGAATGGATGAGGGCCGCACCGGGTGCCATCACGCGGTCGCGGTGCGCGCGGGATGGTGGCGGTGCCACAGGGCCGCCGCCGCGGTGAGAAGGAGCGACACGCCCAGGTAGGCCACGGTGGCGACGGCGAAGGTCTCGGCGCCCCGGAAGCTGGCCGCCTCGACGCGCTGGGCCTGGTACATCAGCTCGGCCATGCCGATGACGGTGGCGGTGCTGGTGTTTTTCCACAGGTTCAGGGTCTGCGAGATCAGCGGGGGCACGCTGATGCGCAAGGCCTGCGGCAGCACCACCAGGCGCAGCGCGGCCAGCGCGCCCAGGCCCAGCGCCCGCGCGGCCTCGCGCTGGGTGGGCGGCACAGCGCGCAGTCCGCTGCGGATGTCCTCGGCCATGTAGGCGGCGGTGTAGAGCGTCAGGCCGATCACGGTGCAGGCCGCCTCGGCCCCATGGCCGTAGAGCCACTCCCTCGGCCCGGCCGGCAGCAGCGGGGTGATGCCGAAGTACCAGAACAGCAGGTGCACGATCAACGGCACCGAGCGGATGCCCTCGACAAGCAGCCAGGCCACCGCCTGCACCGCACGCCGCGGCGACAGGCGCATCAGCGCCCAGGCCGTCCCCAGGGGCAGGGCCAGGACCAGCGTGACCAGGGTCAGCGCGAGGGACAGGCCAAAGCCGTCGAGCAGCCATTGCGCGAACTCGCCCTGCAGCACGGCGTTCAGGTTGAAGCTGTCCATGGCGAGGGCCCGTGTGGGCTCAGCCCTCCACCTGGTCGGACGCGATCTTGAAGCTGCGGGCGGGAAACTTCAGCCGCGTGCCGGGGCCGTACCAGCGGATGAAGAGCTTCTCAGCCTCACCGCTGGACTCGAGCTGGCGCAGCGTGTCGTCCACGGCCGTCTTCAGGGCCGTCTCGCCCTTGCGCAGGCCGAGCGCCAGGGGCTCCACGCTCAGGCTCTGCGCCAGGATGACGTAGTCCTTCTGCGCCGGGCCGAGCTTGGCGTAGGCGTCGAGCAGCGAGGCCTCGTCGTTCACGAACCCGGCCCCCTTGCCCTGCTGCAGGGCCTGCAGCGCCTGGGGCCCGGTCTCGAAGGTGATCACCTCCACGTTGGGCACCGCCTTGCGGATGTTCGGCTCCTGCGTGCCGCCCTTGATGGTGAGGACCTTGCGGCCCGCCAGCTGGGCCACCTGCGTCAGGCCCGAGTCCTTGCGCACGAGCACCTTCTGGCCGGTCACGAAGGTGGTCAACGAGAAGTCGATGACCTGCTCGCGCTCCTTGTTGTGCGTGAGCGAGGCGGCCAGCAGGTCGACGCGGCCCTGCTGCAGCTCAGGGATGCGGGCGGCCACCGCCAGCTGCTTGATGCTCAGCTTGACGCCGAGCTTGCCGGCGATGGCGCGGGCCAGGTCGACCTCGTAGCCGACGAACTCCCGGGTGGCCGGGTCGATGAAGCTGTTCGGCTCGTCGGTGCCGAGCACGCCGACCACGAGTTCGCCCTTCTGGCGGATGTCGGCAAGCTGGTCGGCATGGGCGGGGAGGGCCAGCGGGAGGGCGCTGCACAGCAGCAGGTGGGCGGCGAGCTTGAGTCGATGGAACATGGTGAAGGAAAGCCTGTCGGTGTGAACTGCGAAACCGCGGAAGTGGAAATGAGCAAGGGCGGCAGCGTAGGCACTCTGGCCGCGTGGGGGAACAAAGCTTTCCTCATATCCATAGGAGCTCCTGCAGGCAGGTCCCGAGGCAGGGCCTGCGGGACGGGGTGTTCGATTCGCAGCAGCCGGGTGTCGAGAAATCAACAGTCTGCTGGCGCGGCGACAGCCGCTGTGTGGGCTGCGCCTGGGAAAGGCCTTGGCATGCGCCTTGCGGAAGGGCTGACATGACAGGTCAGTGCCATTTCACCCGTTCCTTCCTCTTCTCACCCTTTCATGAACTTCGAAACGCCTTCCTCCTTGCCTGACGCCCCCGGCGGCGACGCCTGGCCGCCAGCGGGCCTGGCCGGGGTCACGCTGCACAGCCGGATCCGCGAGGACTTGCGTGCCCGCATCGCCAGCGGCGCCTGGCAGCCGCGCGACCGCGTGCCCTCGGAGAGCGCACTGATGAAGCAGTACGGTGTGAGCCGCATCACCGTGCGCCAGGCGCTGGGCCACCTGGAAAAGGAGCGCCTCATCTTCCGGGTGCCCGGCAAGGGCTCGTTCGTCGCGCCGGCCAAGCCGTTCCAGGAACTCGGCCGCCTGCAGGGCTTCGCCGAAGCCATGGAGGCGCTGGGGCACGACACCCACAACCGGGTGCTGTCGGTGCGCGAGGTCGCGGCCGGCGAGGCGG
Organism: uncultured Burkholderiales bacterium; assembly: GCA_966252435.1. Classification (GTDB taxonomy): domain Bacteria; phylum Pseudomonadota; class Gammaproteobacteria; order Burkholderiales; family Burkholderiaceae_C; genus CANHBY01. The sequence goes on from CBINPE010000212.1 coordinate 3,870, forward strand.
TGGCGCAGCGGCTGCGGCTGGCGCCGGGCGAGACCGTGGTCGAGATCCGCCGGGTGCGCCACCTGGGGCTCGCGCCGGTGTCGCTGGACCTCACCTGGCTGCCCTGCGCGCTGGGCCGGCGGGTGGTCCGGGAAGACCTCGCGGTGCGCGACATCTTCGCCGTCCTGGAGGCGGAATGCGGCGTCCTGCTGGGCCACGCCGACCTTGTCATCGACGCCACGCTGGCCGACGCGGCGCAGGCCGCGCTGCTCGGCCTGGCGCCCGGCGTGCCGCTGCTGCACATCGAGCGGCTCACCTGTGGCCGCGACGGCCAGCCGCTCGACTACGAGCACCTCTACTGCCGCGCCGACAACTTCCAGTACCGGCTGCGCCTTCAACGCTCACCCGCCGCCCTGCCATGACCCAGATACCCACCTTCCACACCGAAGTCGACGTGCTCGTCATCGGCGGCGGCACCGCCGGGCCGATGGCCGCCGTCAAGGCCAAGCAGGCCAACCCCGCCCTGCGCGTGCTGCTGCTCGAGAAAGCCAACGTCAAGCGCAGCGGCGCCATCAGCATGGGCATGGACGGCCTGAACAACGCCGTCATCCCCGGCCACGCGACGCCCGAGCAGTACGTGCGCGAGATCACCATCGCCAACGACGGCATCGTCAACCAGAAGGCGGTGATGGCCTACGCCGCCAACAGCTTCGCGATGGTCGAGGAGCTCGACCGCTGGGGCGTCAAGTTCGAGAAGGACGAGACCGGCGACTACGCGGTGCGCAAGGTGCACCACATGGGCAGCTACGTGCTGCCCATGCCGGAAGGCCACGACATCAAGAAGGTGCTGTACCGCCAGCTCAAGCGCGCGCGGGTCGAGATCACCAACCGGCTGGTGGCCACGCGGCTGCTCACCGCCGAGGGCCGGGTGGCCGGGGCCATGGCCTTCGACTGCCGCAGCGCCGAGTTCCACGTCATCCGCGCCAAGGCGGTGGTGCTGGCCTGCGGCGCCGCCGGCCGGCTCGGGCTGCCAGCCAGCGGCTACCTCTTCGGCACCTACGAGAACCCGACCAACGCAGGCGACGGCTACAGCATGGCCTACCACGCAGGGGCCGAGCTGTCGGG
>CBINPE010000213.1:0-4919 GCA_966252435.1 uncultured Burkholderiales bacterium
CCTGCCGATCCGCAGGGGAGGCGGGCGCATGAGCCTTGCGACCTGGGCGCTGGTGGTGTCGGGCGCCATACTGCAGGCCTTGTGGAACCTGGCAGCCAAGAAGGCTGCGTGCGGGGCCGTCTTCGTCTGGCTGTTCGGGCTGGTCAGCTTGGGGCTGGCCCTGCCGGTGGCGCTGTGTCTGACGTTGTGGCAACCCCCTGCCTGGCAGGTGTCGTGGATTGGCGCGGTGCTGGCCACAGGGGTGCTCCACGTGGTCTATTCCCTGGTGCTGCAGCGTGGCTACCAGGCGGGTGACTTCTCCCTGGTGTACCCCGTGGCGCGTGGCACAGGCCCCGTGCTGGCGGTGGCCGGGGCCGTGGGCTGGATGGGCGAATGGCCCAGCGCGCAAGGCTGGGCAGGAGTGGGCCTCGTGCTGGGCGGGATGGGGCTGAGCACTGGCTTGCTGCAAGGATGGCGAAGCGGTGATCCGCGGTGCTGGCGGGGCCTGGGTTGGGGAGCCCTGACGGGGCTGTGTATCGCCGCCTACACCTTGGTCGACGGCTGGGCAGTCAAGCGGCTGGGCTGTCCCCCCGTCCTCTACTACGCCCTGGGGCTGGTCTGCCGTGCCGCCTTTCTGTTTCCCATGGCTTGGCGCGAACGCCACCGCTGGCGGGCGCAGTGGCAGCTCAACCAGAAAGCCATCTGGACGGTGGGGGTGCTGTCGCCCCTGGCTTACGTGCTGATCCTCGTGGCCATGCAAAGCGCCCCGCTGAGTTACGTGGCACCGCTGCGCGAGGTGTCGATGGTGATCGGAGTCTGGCTCGGCGCCTGGGTGCTGGGCGAGTCGCAATGGCGCTGGCGCCTGGTGGGCACGCTGGTGATGGCCAGCGGGGTGGCCGTGCTGGCCTGGGCTTGAGCAGGTGTCGAGCCCTTGGGTCGAAAATCGCACCGTGACGGCGCAACGCGCGGCCGGAGCTGGGTGGTGGCGCCGCTGGCAGAGCAGCCCGGGTCGGCGCCGATCCGCTCAGCCGCCCGCCCCGCATAGCACGGCGGTGTGCCGGGCGATGACGAGGTCTTCGTCGGTCGCGATCACCCAGGCTGAGGCGGGACTGTCGGGGCGGGTGATGCAGGGGCCATGGGTTTCATTGGCGGCTTCATCCAGGTGCAGGCCCAGCCAGCGGGCTTGTTCGCACACCCGGGCCCGGATCGGCGCTGCGTTCTCGCCGATGCCGGCCGTGAAGACCAGTGCGTCGAGCCCGCCCAGCGCCGCAGCAAGCGAGCCGAGTTCACGGCCGATGCGGTAGACGAACAGGGCGATCGCTTCCTCCGCCCGGGGATCCGGGCTGCCCAGCAGCGTGTGCATGTGGCCGCTCAGGCCCGACACGCCGAGCAAGCCCGAGCGCTGGTAGAGCAGGTCCGAAATCTGCGCGCCCGTCATACCTTCATGCTGCAGCAGGTACAGCACCACGCCCGGATCCAGGCTGCCGCAGCGCTGGCTCATCGGCAGGCCGTCCAGCGCTGTGAAGCCCATGGTGCTGGCCACGCTGTGTCGCTGCCGGACCGCCGTGAGGCTGGCGCCGCTGCCCAGGTGCGCGATCACGATGCGGCCGTCCGCGGCCGCATCGCCCAGCACGCCGGGCAGCCTTCCCACGATGTACTCGCAGGACAGGCCATGGAAGCCGTAGCGGCGCAGGCCTTGCGAGGTCAGCGCACGGGGCAGGGCAAAGGCGGTGGCCACGGCGGGCTGGCTGGTGTGGAAGGTGGTGTCAAAGCAGGCCACCTGGGGCAGGCCAGGGTGGCGCCGTGACAGGGCGGCCATGGCAGCCAGGGCCGGGGGTTGGTGCAGCGGCGCCAGGGGAACGAGTTGCGCCAGCTCGGCGATGACCTGCTCGTCGAGCCTGACCGGGCGGGTGTTGCCGGCGCCGCCATGCACCACGCGGTGGCCGGCCGCCACCAGCGGCAGGCCGCCTGAGCGGGCATCCGTCCAGTCCAGCACCCAGTCCAGTGCGGCCGCATGGTCGGCGGGGCCTTCCGCGCGCTGTTCCTCGGGGAAGCGGGCGCGGCCATCGCCCGCGCGCAGCCGCAGCTTGTCGCCGAGTCCGGAGACTTCACCTTCATACAGCAGGTGGTCGCGGTCCGGTGCCGGCACGGCCTCGAAGAGCGAGAACTTCAAGCCAGATGAGCCGGCGTTGAGCACCAGCAGCCCCCCGGGCTTGGGCGTCATGCCGCGCTGGGCCGTGCTGCGGCCGCGTGTCGCGCAAGCAACAGCGCCAGGGCACAGGAGCTGAGCCGTGCCAGCGTGTTGTCGGCGCGGCTGGTGAGCATGATGGGCACGCGCGCGCCGAGCACAATGCCGGCGACCTCGGCGTCGGCCAGGTACTCCAGCTGCTTGGCCAGCATGTTGCCGACCTCCAGGTCGGGCACCACGAGGATGTCGGCCTGGCCGGCGACGGGCGAGGCAATGCCCTTGCTGAGGGCGGCCTGCGGCGACACGGCATTGTCGAACGCCAGCGGCCCGTCAAGCAGGGCGCCGCTGATCTGGCCGCGGTCGGCCATCTTGCACAAGGCGGCCGCGTCGAGTGTGGAGGGCAGGGTGGACGAGACCGTCTCCACCGCCGACAGCAGGGCCACCCGGGGCTGCGTGATGCCCAGGGCGTGCGCCAGGTCGATGGCGTTTTGCACGATGTCGCGCTTGTGCTCCAGCGTGGGCGCGATGTTGATCGCCGCATCGGTGAGCAGCAAGGGCCGTGGATAGCGTGGCGCATCGATGGCGAAGACATGGCTCATGCGCCGCGCGGTGCGCAGCCCGGTGTCGCGCTCGACCACGGCGTGCATCAGCTCGTCGGTGTGGATGGCGCCTTTCATCAGCGCTTGCGCGCGGCCCTCGCGCACCAGGGCCACGGCCTGCGCGGCGGCGGCGGTGCTGTGCTCGGTGGCGACGATCTCGTAGGCCGAGAGGTCGATGCCGGCCTGTTCCGCGGCGGCCCGGATGCGGGCGGCGGGGCCCACCAGCACGGGCGTGATGAGGCCGGCTTTCGCTGCTTCGACAGCGCCGACGAGGGACGCCGCATCCACCGGATGCACCACCGCGGTCCGCAAGGGCGGCAGGCCGCGGGCCATGGCCATCAGCTGGCGCTGCCCGCGGCCTTTCTCGTGGACCTCGACCGGCTGCAGTTCGACGCGTTCGCGCGAGATCTTCTCGGTGGGCGCGATGACCAGGGCCCGGCCGCTGACGACCGTCTCGCCCCGCTGGTTGCTGATCGAGCAGTCAAGCACCACGCGGTGCCTGTCCACCTGCTTCTCGAGCACCTGGACCCGCACCGTGACGGTGTCCCCAACGCCAATCGGCTGGCGGAAGCTGAGGCTCTGGTCGAGGTAGATCGTGCCGGGCCCGGGCAATTGCGTGCCCAGCACGGTCGAGATGAGCGCGCCACCCCACATGCCGTGCGCGATCACCTTGTGGAACACATCGCTGCTGGCGTATTCCTGGTCCACGTGCGCCGGGTTGACGTCGCCCGAGACGACGGCGAACAACTCGATGTCCTGGTAGGTGAGGGTGTGAACCAGGGTGGCGGTCTCGCCCACGCTGATTTCGTCGAAGGTCCGGTTCTCTATGCGGTTCATGAGGTCACGCCACGATGTGGAGCCCGGCGTCAACATATTCCGTGTTTCCGGTCAGCGCCCGGGCGTTGTCGCTGACAAGGAAGGCAGCCAACTGCCCGACGTCGTCAACACTGACGAGCTGGTGCTGCGGTGCGCGCTGGCGCGAGCGCTCCAGCAGTTCGTCGAAGCGATCGATGCCCGAGGCGGCGCGCGTCTTCAGCGGCCCGGCTGACAAGGCATGCACCCGGATCCTCTGGGGTGCCAGCTCGGCCGCCATGTAGCGTACGGTGCTCTCGAGCGCTGCCTTCACCGGCCCCATCAGGTTGTATTCGTCGACCACCTTCTCGGCGCCGTAGAAGGTCACCGTGAGCAGGCAGCCCCCGCGTTTCATCAGGGGTTCGGCCAGGTGGGCCATGCGGATGAAGGAATGGCATGACACGTCCATGGCCATCGCGAAGCCGGCCTGCGAGCAATCGGTGACCCGGGCGTGAAGGTCTTCCTTCGGCGCGTAGGCAATGGCGTGGAGCACGAAGTCGAGGCATCCCCATTGGCGGGTGATGGCCTCGAAGACGGCTTCCAGCGCCCCGGGTTCGCGCACGTCACAAGGCAGGACGAGTTCGCTGGAGAGCGCCTCCGCCAAGGGCCGGACGTAGGGCTCGGCCTTGGCGTTGAGGTAGGTGATGGCCAAGTCTGCGCCAGCCGCGTGAAAAGCCCGGGCGCAACCGTGGGCGATGCTGTCGGTGTTGGCGATGCCGACGACCAGGCCTTTCCTGCCGGCCAGGGGGAGGGATGCTGCGCGTGCTGGTGGGGTCATGAGGGCTGGCAAGGCTTCCTTGGCTCGTTCATTGGGAAGAGGGTAGAACGGGCGGCAGTTTAGTCACCGGGGCCAGGATGGCCTTGAGATGTCTCAAACGCAGGGGCTGCCACCTGGAAAGCAAAAAGGGGCAGCCCGTGAAGACTGCCCCTTTGCTCAAGATGGTGCCGGTGAAGAGAGTCGAACTCCCGACCTTCGCATTACGAATGCGCTGCTCTACCAACTGAGCTACACCGGCGAAGCTGCGCATTATAGCCAGGGTTTATTCACGGTGGTAGTCCGTCACGCGTTGCACCTCATTCTTCGAGCCCAGGATGACGCTGACGCGCTCGTGCAGCTTCTTGGGCGTGAGTTCCATGATGCGCTGGTGGCCGTTGGTGGCCGCGCCGCCCGCCTGTTCGACCAGGAAGGCCATGGGGTTGGCCTCGTACATGAGGCGCAGCTTGCCGGGCTTCTCGGGTTCGCGGCGGTCCCAGGGGTACATGAACACGCCGCCGCGCGTCAGGATGCGGTGCACGTCGGC
>CBINPE010000214.1:0-4842 GCA_966252435.1 uncultured Burkholderiales bacterium
CCGATGTCGATCTACGACAACATCGCCTTCGGCGTGCGCCTGTTCGAGACGCTGCCGCGCGTCGAGATGGACGAGCGGGTGGAGTGGGCCCTCAAGAAGGCCGCGCTGTGGAACGAGGTGAAGGACAAGCTCGGGCAGAGCGGCTCCGGCCTGTCGGGCGGGCAGCAGCAGCGGCTGTGCATCGCGCGCGGCATCGCCATCAAGCCCGAGGTGCTGCTGCTGGACGAACCCTGCTCGGCCCTGGACCCTATCTCCACCGGCAAGATCGAGGAACTGATCCACGAGCTGAAGGACGACTACACCGTCGTCATCGTGACCCACAACATGCAACAGGCGGCCCGCAGCTCGGACTACACGGCCTACATGTACCTGGGCGACCTCATCGAGTTCGGCCCGACCTCGGACCTGTTCATGAAACCCCGCAGGAAAGAGACAGAGGACTACATTACAGGCAGGTTCGGCTGAATGGTCCGGATGACGATGATGCCGTCCCCTTTTCCCTCTTTCCCAGCCATGCAGAGGCCGTCATGACCGAAAAACATCTCTCGACCCAATTCGACACCGAACTCAGCGGCATCTCCACCCGTGTGCTGGAGATGGGCGGGCTGGTGGAGGCGCAGGTGGCGCAGGCCATCTACGCCATGACCAATTTCAGCGGGGAGACCGCCTCCCAGGTGCTGGCCCAGGAGGAGCACGTGAATGCCATGGAGGTCGAGATCGACCGCGACCTCTCCAGCATCATCGCCCGCCGCCAGCCCACCGCACGCGACCTGCGGCTGCTGATCGCGGTCAGCAAGACCATCGCCAACCTGGAGCGCGTGGGTGACGAGGCCGCCCGCATCGCCCGCACGGTGCAGCGCCTGATCAACTCCGGCGTCAGCACGCGCATGCGCCTGCCGGTCAACGGGCTGGCGTACGAGTCCGAGCTGGCGATCGCCCAGCTGCGCAAGGCCCTGGACGCCTTCGCCCGCCTGGACGTCGAGCGCGCGCTCGAGGTGCTCAAGCAGGACGACCAGATCGACCAGGAATTCGAAGGCCTGATGCGCAAGCTCATCACCTTCATGATGGAGGATCCGCGCACCATCTCGGCCAGCATCGACCTGATCTTCGTGGCCAAGGCCGTGGAGCGCGTGGGCGACCATGCCAAGAACCTGGCCGAGGCCATCATCTACGTGGTCAAGGGCACCGACGTGCGCCACAACTCGGTGGCCCAGGTCGAGACCATGGTGCGCTGACACAGGCAGCGCACGAGGGCACGGACGGAGACGGTCGCCGGCTGCTATTGCGCGCCGTCGGGCCCGCCTGCGTCTGTTTCCTGCCGTTGGTTGGTTTGCTTGTCCATTCATTCCTTGATTTCATTCAGCAGCGAGTTGTGAGGGGAACGATCCATGAGCCGCGTCCTGGTGGTTGAAGACGAGTCCGCCATTGCCGAGTTGATTGCCATCAACCTGCGTCACGCGGGCCACGAGGTGACCGTGGTGGGTGATGCCCACCAGGCGCAGGCCGAGGTCGATCGTGTGCTGCCCGACCTGGTCCTGCTCGACTGGATGCTGCCGGGGCAGCCGGGTGTGATGCTGGCGCGCAGCTGGCGTGCCCAGTCACGCACCCGCGAGCTGCCCATCATCATGCTGACCGCGCGTGCCCAGGAGAGCGACAAGATCAACGGCCTGGACGCGGGTGCGGATGATTACCTCACCAAGCCCTTCTCGCCGAACGAGCTGATGGCGCGCATCCGGGCGGTGCTGCGGCGCAAGGCCCCCGAGACGCTGGGCACCGCCGTGGAGGTGGCCGGCCTGACCTTGGATCCTTCGACCCGCCGGGCCCATCGGCAGGGCGTGGAAGTGAAGCTGGGCCCCACCGAGTTCCGGCTGCTGCATTTCTTCATGACCCATCCCGAACGGGTGCACAGCCGGGCCCACGTGCTCGACCGGGTGTGGGGCGACCACGTCTTCATCGAGGAGCGCACCGTGGACGTGCATGTGAAGCGGCTGCGCGAGGCCCTGGAGCCGGTGGGCTGCGCGCGCCTGATCGAGACCGTGCGGGGCGCCGGCTACCGGCTGACGCAGCAGGCCCAGGTTTCGGCACTGTGAATCTGAAAGTCGATCCGCCTTTGCGGTGGCTGGGAAGGGTGGCGAGGCCATGAGCGTATTCCGGGGCATCCTCTACAGCACTTCGACCTGCCTGGTCGGCAGCGTCCTGGGTTTGTCCGTGGGGGCCATGTGGAACCTCCCGACGCTGGGGACGATGCTGGGCGCGGTGTCCGGCACATTGCTGTACGCCAGCCTGCAGTCGCTGCGGGCGCAGCGCTTCCTGCGCTGGCTGCGCGACACCTCGCCGGCGGCCCCCCGCAATGCGGGCCTGTGGGGCGAGGTCGGCTACCGGGTCGAGCGCACGGTGCGCGCGATGGAGCGCACCATCGTGCACGAGCGGCTGCAGCGTGCGCATTTCCTCTCCGGCATCGAGGCCTCGCCGAACGGCGTCATGCTGCTGGACCCGAATGACCAGATCGAGTGGTGCAACTCGGTGTCCGCGGCGCATTTCGGGCTGCAGCGCGACAACGACCGGCGCCAGAGCGTCACCAACCTGATCCGCTCGCCCGTGTTCGTGGCCTACATGCAGAGCAAGGTGTTCGACGCGCCGATCCTGCTCGGCGGGCCAGGCGCGCGGCAGCGGCTGATGGTGCTGGTGCGGCCCTATGGCGAGGGCATGAAGCTGGTGCTGTCCCAGGACGTGACCGAGCGCGAGCGCAACGAGGCCATGCGGCGCGATTTCGTGGCCAATGTCTCGCACGAGATCCGCACGCCCCTGACCGTGCTGGCCGGTTTCATCGAGACGATGGGCAGCGTGCCGCTGTCCGAGGACGAGCGTCGGCGTGTCATCGAGCTGATGTCCCAGCAGACCCAGCGCATGCAGACCCTGGTGGCCGACCTGCTCACGCTCGCGCAGCTCGAGGGCAGCCCCCCGCCGCCGCCCGGACGCTGGGTCAGCGTGGCCAGCCTGATGCAGCAGGCGCAGGCCGACGCGCTGGCGCTGTCGGGCGGCAAGCACCAGCTCAGCTTCACCGGAGAGCCGAACTTCGAACTGGCGGGGGCGGAGTCGGAGTTGCAGAGCGCCCTCACCAACCTGGTGAGCAACGCCGTGCGCTACACGCCGCCTGGCGGCAGCGTGTCCGTGCGCTGTGGCGTGCGCGCCGATGGGGCGGCGGAGCTGGAGGTCCAGGATTCCGGTGTGGGGATCGAGAAGGACCACATCCCGCGCCTGACCGAACGCTTCTACCGGGTCGACGGCAGCCGTTCCCGCGAGACGGGCGGCACGGGACTGGGGCTGTCGATCGTCAAGCACGTGCTGCAGCGCCACCACGGCGAGCTGGAGGTGCGCAGTGAGCTGGGCAAGGGCTCGACGTTCAAGCTCGTGTTTCCGGCCACGCGCGTGCGTCTGCCGGGGGCACGGCAGACGGCAGCGCCAGCGAACGCGCCGCTGCTGGCCTCGTCGACGTAGGGCCTCCCAGGCCTGAAAAAGCCCGTTTGGGCAATCCCCGCCTCCACTGCGTTCTCCTTGGGGAGGCATCGAAAGGTTGGCAGCCGGGCGTTAAAGTGTCTCTGGCTTTCTGCCGATACCTTCCGCATCACCCTGGCCGGATGGCCCAGGGCTGTCTTGCCGCCTTGTGCGGATGGAGAGGAAGATGCAGAAAACCAACCGTCTGAGCCTGGGTTCATCGCTCGCTCATCGCCTGGGCCTGGGGTTTGCGGGCGTGTTGCTCCTGATGCTGTGCATCGCTGTGGTCAGCACCTTGACGCTGCGTCAGGTGCAGGCCCAGATGAAGCAGGTCGTGGATGTCAACGGCACCCGTTCCGAGCTGGCCAATGGGCTGATGATCAGCATCGGCGACATGGCCACCGTGGTGCGCAGCATCACCATGCTGCCGGACGTGAAGGCCGTTGAACACGAAGTGGCCGCGCTCAAGGACCTGGACCTGAAGTACGCCGGCCAGGAAGTGGCGCTCAAGAAGAACCTCGAGGCACATGGCGCGGTGGCCCAGGAGCTGGCGCTGTTCGAGCAGATCGTGGCCGCTGGCCAGAAGACCCGGCCCCTGATCACGCAGGCCGCGCGCCAGGGCAACGAGGGCGACAACCTGTCGTCGGTGAACACCCTCACGAAGGACGTGGCACCGGCCGAGGCCGTCTGGCGCAAGCACGTGGCCGACTTCATCGTGATGCAGAAGCGGCGGGCCGCCGAGGCCGCCGAGGCATCCGCCACGAGCCAGCAGCGCGCGCTGCTGGTGCAGGCCGTGCTGGTCATCGTCTCGCTGGCCATGGGCAGCCTGATCGCCTGGCGCATCACCCGCAGCGTGACGCAGCCGATCCGCAGCGCCGTGGTGGTGGCCGAGCGCATCGCCGAGGGTGACCTGACCTCGAACGTCGAGGTGAAGTCGCAGGACGAGACCGGCCGCCTGCTGGAAGCCATTGGCGGGATGCAGCAGCGCCTGCGCGGCCTGGTCGGGGACATCCGCCAGACCTCGGTGTCGATCCAGGTGGCCAGCACGGAGGTGGCGCAGGGCAACCAGGACCTGAGCCAGCGCACCGAGCAGACCGCCAGCAACCTCCAGCACGCTGCGTCCGCCATGCACGAGCTGACCAGCACGGTGCGCCAGAGCGCCGATGCGGCCCGCCAGGCCAATCAGCTGGCGGCCTCCGCGGCCGAGGTGGCGGCGCGTGGCGGCTCGGTGGTGTCGCAGGTGGTGGTGACGATGGAGGACATCAATGCCAGCTCCAAGAAGATCGCCGACATCATCAGCGTGATCGACGGCATCGCCTTCCAGACCAACATCCTGGCGCTGAACGC
>CBINPE010000215.1:0-4812 GCA_966252435.1 uncultured Burkholderiales bacterium
CCTGACCGCCTGACGATGCTGCGCTACGGTGTGAATGACCTGCGGCTTTTCTTTGAAGGTGACCTGCGCTTCCTGGCGCAGTTCAAGTGAGAACCCCACGATGCAATTTCCTGAATCCTGGTTGCGTGAGTTTTGCAATCCGCCCCTGAACACGGCCGAGCTGGCCGAACTGCTCACCATGTCCGGCATGGAAGTGGAGGAGTTGCGCCCGGTGGCGCCACCCTTCAAGGGCGTGGTGGTGGCCGAAGTGCTGAGCGTGGAGCCACATCCCAATGCAGACAAGCTGCGCGTGTGCATGGTGAATGCTGGCGCCGCGAGCCCCTTGCAGATCGTTTGCGGCGCGCCGAACGTGCGCGCGGGCATGAAGGTGCCTTGTGCCCTGGTCGGGGCTGAGCTGCCGCCCGCTGCGGGCGCCAAGGATGCCGAGCCTTTCCGCATCCGGCTCGGCAAGCTGCGCGGCGTCGACAGTCACGGCATGCTCTGCTCGGCCGACGAGCTCCACCTGCCGCCCACGGAGGAAGATGGCTTGCTGCCTTTGGCCGAGGACGCGCCCGTGGGACAGGACATCCGCCAGCACCTGGCCCTCGACGACACCCTGTTCACCCTCAAGCTCACGCCCAACCTGGGCCATGTGCTGAGCGTCTTCGGTGTGGCCCGCGAGGTGTCGGCGCTCACAGGCGCCCCCTTTAACCCGCCGCCGACTCCCCGCGTGGCGGTGGACCTGGCCGATACCTTGCCCGTGACGATCGAGGCGCCCGAGCTGTGCGGGCGCTTTTCAGGCCGCATCGTGCGCGGAGTGAATCCGCAGGCACCCACACCCCGCTGGATGGTGGACCGCCTGGCGCGCTGCGGCCAGCGCTCGGTCTCCGCGCTGGTTGACATCTCGAACTACGTGATGTTCGAGTCGGGCCAGCCTTCGCACATCTTCGACCTCGACAAGATCCACGGGGGCCTGACGGTGCGTTGGGCCCGCGAGGGAGAAAGCCTCAAGCTGCTCAATGGCCAGACCGTGGCGTTGGACGGCCAGGTCGGCGTGATTGCCGACACGCAGGCTGTCGAGTCGCTCGCCGGCATCATGGGCGGTGATGCCACGGCGGTCTCGGACGACACGCGCAACATCTTCATCGAGGCCGCTTTCTGGTGGCCGGAGTCGGTGGCCGGGCGCTCGCGCCGCTACAACTTCAGCACCGATGCAGGCTACCGCTATGAACGCGGCGTGGATCCGGCGCAGACCCTGGCCCGCGTCGAGCGGGTGACGCAGCTCGTGCAGCAGATCTGCGGCGGTCGCGCCGGGCCGGCCTCGGACCAGACGGTGCATGTGCCAGAGCGCACACCCGTCACCCTGCGCGTGGCGCGCGCAGCCAAGGTGATCGGCATGCCGGTGACGCAGGCGCAGTGTGCCGAGGTGATGCAGCGGTTGGGCCTGAAGTTCACCGCAGAGGAAGGCCGGCTCCAGGTGAGCCCGCCCAGCTGGCGCTTCGATCTCCAGATCGAGGAAGACCTGATCGAGGAAGTCATCCGCGTTCTCGGCTATCCGCAGTTGCCTGACGAGCCGCCTCTGGCGCCGGTGGTGGCGCGGGTGCGTTCGGAGACGTCGCGGGGCGCTTTCGCTGTGCGTCATCTGCTGGCGGGCCGTGACTATCTCGAGACCATCAATTTCAGCTTCGTCGAGGCGCGCTGGGAGACCGAGCTGGCGGGCAACGAGCAGCCTGTGCGCCTGCTCAACCCGATCGCGGCGCCCTTGTCGGTGATGCGCTCCAGCCTGGTGGGTGGACTGGTGAATGTGCTGCGGCACAACCTGTCGCGCAAGGTCTCCCGGGTGCGGGTCTTCGAGGTGGGCCGGGTGTTCCGCCGCGATGCCGAAGCACTGGACGGCCCCTTGTCGGTGGCGGGGCTGCGCCAGCCCATGCATGTCGGCGGTCTGGCCTACGGGCCGCTGCTGCCCACGCAATGGGGCAGCAAGGAGCGTCAGGTCGATTTCTTCGATGTGAAGGGCGATGTGGAGGCCTTGTTCGCGCCGCGTGTCCTGCAGTTCAAGGCAGCCACCCACCCGGCATTGCACCCGGGGCGCAGCGCCGCCATTGAGCTGGACGGCGAGCACGTGGGTTTCATCGGTGAATTGCACCCGCGCTGGCGTCAGGCCTACGAGCTGCCGCTGGCGCCGGTGCTGTTCGAGCTGTCCCTGGAGGCGCTGGCCGCGCGCGCGGTGCCCGCCTTCGGCGGCTTGCCACGCCAGCAACCCGTCTGGCGTGACATCGCCGTGCTGATGCCCGCGGCCGTCACGCACGAGCAGTTGATCAGCACCGTGCGGGCGGCCCATCCCCTGGTGCGGTCGGCGGTCTTGTTCGACGTCTACAAGCCGGTCGGGCAGGATGCCGGGGCAGGCGAGCGCAGTCTGGCGGTGCGGGTCGAGTTGAACGACGAGGCCGCGGCGCTGACCGACGAACGCATCGACGATGCCATGGCACAGATCGTTGCGCCGCTTGCGCAGCTGGGCGGTCGCCTGCGGGGTTGATGACGAGGAGAAGTGGATGATGATGAGTGATGACAAGCCTGATCCGGAGGCCGATGACACGCTGGCGATGCGTCGCGGAAGGGTGGTGCTGCCGTCGATCGAGACACCCACCTTGACCAAGGCCGAACTGGCGGACCTGCTGTTCGAGCGCCTGGGATTGAACAAGCGCGAGTCGAAGGACATGGTCGAAGCGTTCTTCGACCGCATCCATGCGGCATTGGTGGCAGGGGACGACGTCAAGCTGTCGGGGTTCGGGAACTTCACCATCCGTCGCAAGGCGGCGCGTCCTGGGCGCAATCCGCGCACGGGCGAGATCATTCCCATCGAGGCCCGCAGCGTGGTGACCTTCCACGCGAGCCATAAACTCAAGGCGGTTGTCCAGGGCGAGAAGTCGGTCGAAGATGACTTCGAGTAAAGTCTAGATTCCTCACGGTAAAGGTTTGATTTCCATGGAGAAGCTACTTCCGGCCATTCCTGTGAAGCGCTACTTCACCATTGGTGAGGTGAGCGACCTGTGCGGTGTGAAGCCTTATGTGCTGCGCTACTGGGAGCAAGAGTTTTCTCAACTCAAGCCCATGAAGCGGCGGGGCAACCGGCGCTATTACCAGCATCACGAGGTGCTGCTGATCCGCCGCATCCGCGAGTTGCTGTATGACGAAGGCTTCACCATCAGCGGTGCGCGCAACCGTTTGTCCGAGTCGGGCGGGCGGGAGGCCGCCGCAGCCCATTCAGCGGCGTCGGCAGCGGGGCTGGAGGTGCATGAGATCGACGACGCAAGCTTGGCCATGGCTGTCAGCGAAATGGTCTCGGCGGTGGCTTCCTCGGCGTTTTCATCGGCGGCTGCAGCCGCTTCTGCAGCGGTGGAACCCCCTGCAACCGCGCTGCCGCAGACGCCCGGACCGCTGAGCTTGCCCCAGTTGCGCGAAGAGTTGTTGGCGATTCGTGCCTTGCTTGCGTGACATTGCTGAAAACTACGCTACAATGCGAGGCTTAGTCGGGGCGTAGCGCAGCCTGGTAGCGCACTTGCATGGGGTGCAAGGGGTCGCGAGTTCGAATCCCGCCGTCCCGACCAGTAAACATGAGGGTTAGCAGCTTAGCGGCTGCTAACCCTTTCTTGTTTCTGGGCCGCTTGGGAACAGACGGCAGAAGGATTGGATGAGACTGCCTGGAACGACGTGAACTCAGCTTCATCGGGGTCGCCCATTGCCCAGCTCGAGCCGTCCTGATGTGCACGGGCTGCAGGTATGCTGACCACCTCAACCTCGGTTGTGGTCTGACAGTGATGGTGGCATGTTCAACTTTTTCTCTCGTGGCAGCGAACTCAGCCTCAAGGAGTACGCGCGGCGTCTTACGGTAGAGATCCAGTGTCTTTGTCCTGCCGTTCAAACGTCCTTGACATCAGTGTCGAGGCCAGCATCGCCGCCCGCCTGCGAAATCAATCCCTGATGTCTGCCTTGCATAACGCCGCGGGGCCGCGGCACGGACGCCTGGGTGGCAAGCGCATTGGCAAGCTCGCGGTCGGTCAGGACCCCGCAGCGCACCAGCATCTCGCCCGCCGGGCCTGGAAGCCATCGATGCCGGTGGCCCTGCAGGTCTGCAGCGGCGAGTACACCCCAAACGTTGGGCTGCACTTGAGTAGGCCTGGGGAGAAGCTCCACAATCTGCAAGAATTTAATCGGCCTGTTGCCCTGCCTCCTTCCTCTGCTGAGGGGGTGAAAAGGGGCATTAGGTCGACAAGTAACAGAATTTTTATTCTGCCTATTTAACGTTGGGCCTTCCACTTCATGCCAAAGCTCAATCGCTAACGTGCGTGCGTTGGCCGGCAAGGCAGCAGGCGCGGAGGTCAGGCTCAGGCTGAAGCAGTCATGGGCGGCATGCAGACCGTGAAGAGCGGGTGGCGGTGGCCAGCAGGGGAAGTTGAAAGGGCAAGGCCGCGGAGGCTGCGTTCGGCAAAAGCTGTCTGCCAAGTCGTTCATGCCAAGGCGCGAGCGTGCTGCCCGTCCGTTGGCGGGCAGCGAAGCGGCGAGGCATGCGGGCTCGTGCAAAGCGAATGCTCAGGCTGCTTGAAGCGCAGAGGTGGTCGCAGTCGTTCGCAGCACAGGCTCCGGCGATTGCGAGCGGAAGCTTGTCTTCCTGAGGCTGTTCTGGAAGGTTGGTGCAGCTCGTGGCGGTGAGTGTTTGCGCGGGGTGAGGGCAGCCGCCTCAGCAGGTAGAGTGGTGCAGGCAAGGGTTCACCCAGGCTGCAGTGCATGTGGCGCTCATGGGCCCAACCCATCGGTCAAGCGGACCGCCAAATG
>CBINPE010000216.1:0-4703 GCA_966252435.1 uncultured Burkholderiales bacterium
CATGCTCACTGACGGCGCAGGCTTCGATACCTCAGCCCGAACGGGGAGTGGTGGGCGGGGCAAGGTGGGGAAGAAATGCGCGCTGACTTCGCGCCCTTCGATACGCCGTCAGGCGTACCTGCCGTACCTGCCCTGAGCTTGGCAAAGGTTCAGCCCGAACGGAGCGTGGTATCACGAACTTCTTGCGTGCATGAGCATGGCCCCACCTCAATCCAGGCGCTTCTCACAAGCCGGATCACTGCCCTCCCCCGTCTCGACCACCTTGGCGCTGTCCTCCGACAGGCTGACCTCGTACCACAGGCAGAACGCATTGGCATAGCGGTAGGACCAGACCTTCTGGTGCTGGCGCGGCAGGCGGCGCACGTCGGACGGCCGGCCCAGCAGGTCGAGCAATTCCTGCTGCGTCATGCCCGGCCGCACGCGGTCGAAGTGGGTGGGCGTGAGCACCTGGGTGATGGCCAGCAGCCGCTGCTGCGCGTCGAAGTCGAGCATGAAGGTGTGCCGCCCCATGGGGCCGCGGGCGTACTCCAGGCGCTGGACCGTTCCTGGCGGGGAATCGCTTGCCGGCCCGCGCTCGGCCGTCGGCTGGCCGATGGCCTGCACGACCTCGCTGCGCGGTGTGCCCGGCGGCCAGTCGCCGGGGGCATAGCCGGCGCAGGCCGATAGCAGGGCCAGCGCCGTCACGCCGGCCCAGGCCCACGGCCTGCAAGGGGAAAACGAGGGGTTTTTCATCAAGCCTCCGAAACACGAGTCGACAACACCATGGCGGTGCGGCAGGGGTCCGAAAAAGACCGCCATGCAAGCAACGCGCCTGCTGTTCTGATTGAATGGCGTACTGACGCCATCGCCCACTCTACCCCGGGTGTTCTCCATCAACACTGCCAGGCGCCCCGTCGCGCCGTGCCTGATCCCATGAACGGTTCCGCATCCACTCCCTCGCGTGCCCTGCCCCCCTGGGTCGAGGCCCTTCCCCACGGCATCGACGTGATCGACACCGGCTTCCATCGGCCCCGTTTCGACGCCAGCTACCTGATCGTGGAAGACGGCCGCGCCGCCTTCGTCGACACCGGCACCAATGCCAGCGTGCCGCGCCTGCTGGAGGCCCTGGCCGCACGCGGCCTGGGGGTCGAGGCGGTCGACTGGGTGATCGCCACCCACGTGCACCTCGACCACGCCGGCGGCGTGGGCCTGCTGATGCAGCAGCTGCCGCAGGCCCGTCTGCTGGTGCATCCGCGCGGCGCCCCGCACCTGATCGATCCGGCGCGGCTGGTCCAGGGCGCCGAGGCCGTCTACGGCATCGACGCCGTGGCACGCACCTATGGCACGCTGGTCGGCGTGCCGGCCGAGCGCGTGTGCCCCAGCGCGGACGGCATGACAGTGCAGCTGGGATCACGCCCCCTGCAACTGCTGGACACACCCGGCCACGCCCGGCACCACCACTGCGTGTGGGACGCCCGCAGCCGGGGCGTGTTCACCGGCGACACCTTCGGCCTGTCGTACCGCGAGCTGGACACGCCCCAGGGCCCCTACGTGCTGCCCAGCAGCACGCCGGTGCAGTTCGACCCTGAGGCCCTGAAGGCCTCGGTGCGGCGCCTGCTGGCCCTGCAACCCGACAGCGTCTACCTCACCCACTACGGCCGGCTCGAGGGCGTGCCGCGCCTGGGCGAGCTGCTGCTGCGGCAGGTCGACGCCATGGTGGCCTGCGCCCGGGAGGTGGCGGCGCGGGAGCCAGCCGGAGCGGCCCGGCATGCCGCCCTGTGCCAGTCCCTGACGGCACTCTACGTCGACCAGCTGGCGGCACTGGGCAGCACCCTGCGGGCCGACGCGATCGCCGATTGCCTGGCGGTGGACATCGAGTTGAACGCCCAGGGGCTGGAGGTCTGGCTGGCGCGTTGAAGAAGAAGCAAGGGGCGCCAAAGCAGATTGGCGCGATCTGCCACCAAATGGCGCTGCCTGTCCTTGGCGCGCACCAGGGGGATGCCTAGCATGGCCATGGTCTTCCCTTCCTCAACCCACACGACTCAGCAGTCAGTCAGGATCCTTGCCATGGCCCACCACGCTCCCCTTCTCAAAACCGCTCTTGCACTGTCGATCGCGTCGATGGCCCTGGGCGCCCAGGCCGCTGTCACCTTCGAGCAAGGCAGCTTCACTGATAGCGTCTACGCCGAAGCCGGATTCCAGGTGTCCGGCGGCGGGGGGACTTACGCCATCCCGAACGCGACCGGCTCGGGCTGGGCGAGCAGCGGGCGCCTGAGCGCTGCAGACGGCAGCCTGTTCGACTTCAGCCAGGTCGACGTGCTGTCCATGTACGTGGGGGCCGCCAGCTACGACTTCATCTCCTTCACGGGCACCCATGCCGACGGCACGACCAACACGAGCTGGTTCGTGATCACGCCGCCAGGCGCCCAGGTGACCCCAGGCCGCGAGATACAGGTGAACCCGGACTCGAACGGCGTGACGACCATCAACTTCGGCGACGGCTTCTCCAACCTGTCCCAGCTCACCTGGAGCAGTGGGGCCCACTACGTCGACAACATCGGCGTCAGCGCCAGCAGCGGCCCCGCCGTGTCCCCGGTGCCCGAACCCGAGACCTACGCGCTGATGCTGGCCGGCCTGGGCTTCGTCGGCTGGACGGCACGCCGGCGCACCCGGCAGGCGGCCATGCCCGCCCTGGCCCTGTAAGCCAAAGGCGCAGGCAGGGGCCCTACCCGGTCACTTCAACTCGACCACCGCCCCGCCGCCTCCAGCTTCTTCTTCGCGGCCTCGGCCTCGGCCTTGGCACGGGGCAAGGCCTCCTGCACCGCCTGAGGCGGGTTCTCCACCAAGTCCTTGACCTGCTTCAGGGTCAGCCCGCCGAGCTCGTGAACCCGCAGGCCTCGATCAGCTCGGCCGGCGCCTGCACCAGCTCGATCAGCACCCCTTCGCCGCCCCAGGGAAACTCCTCGCTGCTCTTGGGGTGGATGAAGCAGATGTCATGCCCCGAGGCTCCCGCCCGGATGCCGCCCGGCGCGAAACGCACACCTTGCTCCCCGAGCCACTGCACCGCGGCGCGCAGGTCATCGACCCATAGCCCGATGTGGTTCAGCGGCGTGGTGTGGACGGCCGGCTTCTTGTCCGGGTCCAGCGGCTGCATCAGGTCCACCTCCACCTGCCAGGGCGCGCGCCCCAGGGTGCAGATGTCCTCGTCGACGTTCTCTCGCTCGGACACGAAGGTCCCGGTCGGCTGCAACCCCAGCAGGTCCACCCACAGCGTGCGCAGCCGGCTCTTGCTGGGGCCGCCGATGGCCACCTGCTGCAGGCCGAGCACGCGGAAAGGACGGGGGGCCGTCGTCGTTGTCGTCATCTTCGTCACTCCTTGAATTTCAGGATCGGCTGGTCCACCGCCAGGATCTCGCCCGGTGCGGCCAGCACCTCTTCGACCACCTTCTCGCCGTCGGCCAGCAGCACGTTCTCCATTTTCATGGCCTCGATCACCGCCAGTCGCTCACCGGGCAGGACCTTCTGCCCCGGCTGCACCGGCACCTGCACCAGCAGCCCCGGCATGGGCGAGCGCAGGAACAGTGACCAGTCCTGCGGCGGCTTGAACGGCATGAGCCGGCTCAACGCCGCAGCGCGCGGCAGCAGCACGCGGGTCTCGATCGAGACGCCGTCGTGCGTGATGCGCAGGTTCAGCCCCTCGCGCTGCACCTGCGCGCAGAACGGCTCGCCATCGAACTCGCCATGCAGCGCCACCCGGCGCAGCGAGCCCTGCCGCAGCGTCACGATGTGGCGCTCGCCGCCCTGGCCGAGGGTGACGTGGATGTCGTCCCCACCCTCGGCGGTCACGCTCACCGGGGTGTGCTGGTGCTCGCCGGCGCGCGGGTCCAGCACCACCACGACGAAGTCGCGGCCGATCTGCAGCTCATGGCCCGGCAGCTGGCCGCTGATGCCGGTGACGCGCTCCAGCAGCCGCCGGTGCACTGCCGCCGCCAGCGCCAGCAGGAAGCCGGGCCGTGGGTGGGCCACCTGTTCGCTGTCGAAGCCCTGCGGGAAGTGCTCGGCGATGAAGCCGGTGTGGAACTGGCCCGACACGAAGTCCGGGTGCGCCAGCAGTGCCGACTGGAACGGCAGGTTGCTGCGGATGCCGCGGATCACGAAAGCGTTCAGCGCCGCGCGCATCTTGCGGATGGCCTCCTGACGGTCGGCGCCGTGCGTGATGAGCTTGGCGATCATGGCGTCGTAGTACACCGAGATCTCCCCGCCCTCCACCACCCCGCTGTCGACGCGCACCCCTGCTTCCTCGCGGGGCGGCTCGTAGCGCACCAGCCGCCCGGTGCTGGGCAGGAAGTTGCGCGCCGGGTCCTCGGCGTTGATGCGGCACTCGATGGCCCAGCCACGCCGTGCGATGTCGCCCTGCTGCAAGCCCAGCGGCTGGCCCGCCGCCACGCGGATCATCTGCTCCACCAGGTCGAGCCCGGTGATGCATTCCGTGACCGGGTGCTCCACCTGCAGCCGCGTGTTCATCTCCAGGAAGTAGAACTGCTTGTCCTGCCCCACCACGAACTCGACCGTGCCCGCGGACTGGTACCCGACCGCCTTCGCCAGCGCCACGGCCTGCGCCCCCATGGCCTGGCGGGTGGCGTCGTCGAGGAAGGGGCTGGGGGCCTCTTCGATCACCTTCTGGTGGCGGCGCTGGATCGAGCACTCGCGCTCCCACAGGAACA
>CBINPE010000217.1:0-4686 GCA_966252435.1 uncultured Burkholderiales bacterium
GAGGGGACGCTCCCATCGCTGGGCGGCATCGGGTCGGGCGAGGGATACGGCATAGGGGGCCCTGTGAGTCAGATGGATGTCGGCCTGATTGTGATGCACACGTTCGAGGTTGCAAGTCGGAAGTCGACTTGGTCAGGTTCGCAAGCCGTTCATGGCTCACCACTTCCAGCTTGGCTGGCGAAGGTGAAAGTTTCGTGCGCGGCATCGAGCGCCTCTTTCCTGCCTGCAGACGCACCCATTCAAAGTCTGCCCTGGTTGAGCACCAAACCACCTCACCCGTTTACCAGCAGATGATCCGTTCCTTGGTGTTGAACTCCTTGCATACCGCGGGGATCGACTTCTTCACCTGCTGCTCGATCTTGGGATCGGCATACACCAGGATGGCGGTGATCGACGATGTCTGCAGCCGCAAGGTTGGGCCGCCCAAGTGCCAAATCAGAAGGTCAGGTTCTTTGCCATCCGCAAAGATGGTCTTCTGGCGTTCGCGCGGTTGGCCATGGCTGACCTCCAAACGTCGGCGCAATTGCGCGATTTGTTCGTCGGTGTACGGTTGGGTTTCACCCTTGCGCAGCGAAATGCGCAGTGGAACCTGAATGGAATACAACGTGCCCTTGTAAAACACGAAGCGCGCCTTCGGCAAACCTTCAAAGTCCACGCCCTGGACATCCATCAGATCCACATCCTTGTGATAGGCCTCGCTCATGTTGTCCACCCCCTTTCCGGTGCCCAAAGCCAAGTGCCCTTTGCTTAGCACTTGCGCTCCACTTTGCTGCCAATACTCGATGGCTTCCTGCTCAGTGGTTTTGCCGGGCACGTAGTGAAAGTTCACCGTAGGCGCCGCGGCCTCAGAAGCGGGAGGGGCAGGAAAAGATTGAGCACTCACACATGCTGCAGTGAATGCGAGGCTCAAGGTGCAAAGAAAATGCTTCATCATTGATTTGGAGCAGGTTTGTAGTTACCAGTCGAAGAGGCAGCCAAGTGTAGGCGTCCGAGGGGAGGTTCCGTCGGGCTACGCCGCTCGCCCCATGCGTTCGATCGCTTCGAGAACCTTGAAGGCCGGGTAGCTCTGCAGCGTCGGAAAACGGCGCCGGTGATAACAGTCCCAGTAGCTCGTCACTCTTCGCTTCGTGGTCGCCATGAATCGAGGGTTCTCGCGCACGAACTCGGAGAACTGTAAAGGGTTCACCTGGGGGAGAGCCGTGGCAATCACTTCCACGATCTCGATGACATATTCACCAACGAGCTGGACGATGAATGGCACAACCCAGGGACGGTCGATGGCAACCAGCTGCCGCACGCACTCCTCGCGAAAATACCCGTCCCAGTGCCGGGTTCCGAAGCAAAGCGCCAGGACTTGTGTTTCACCGCTTGATGATGAGATGACCGATCGAAGGGAATCCGGCGCGTGGTAGATCCGGTATGGAACAGACAACTGCTCCCCTTGAACAAGAACAGTGAACTCGTTCGCTGCCAACTGGGTTGATTCAACGGGAAGCGCGCGCAGCAACGCCGACGCAATGGGCTGCAGCGCAGCGGGGAAACGGGGGATGTAAGTCATGAGCGCACTCGGTTTGAGCTTCGTCGGTCGCTGACGATCGCGCCTGACTGCGGTGCCATGGCTCCGCGCAGGGTGCGATGGTACGGCAGCACGCACTTGCACTTGATTTGTGGCGATGCCATGGGGAAATGAGCCCAGCCCTGGCGATGTGCCAGGCGTTCACAGAAAGGCTCACCCCATGGACAAGACCCAAGCCATCCGCTGGCTGATCGAGAACCGCCGGTCGGATGTCCCGTTGCAGGACGTCATCCGCCACCTCAAGTTCGCCCTCTCCTTCGATCCCAAGGCCATGGCGTTGCTGCAGCAGGTGCACGCAGAGGCCAATGCCACGAAATCCTCCCACCTTCCCCTGCCCTCCCCTCGGCATCCGGCGCGCGGCTACTGGAACGCGATGCGCAAGGCCGGCGTCGAGCCGGCGATGGCCTGGCCGGTGGCTTTGCTGATGCTGGTGGAGGTCACGGGGGAGCCGCTCGAATCCATCCGCATCTTCCTGGACAGCCGCATGGGCGAGCAGTTCGCCCATGCGGTGATTGAGCTCCTACGTGCAGGCGTGGGGCTGGGGCGCGCCGTTCGCATGGTGGCGGACGCATGGATGGCCCGCCCGCTCGATGACATCGCCCGCCTGGTCTACCGATTAGACGACGATCCTTCATTCCTTCTCGGGTGGATCCGGATCATGCTCATCCCCTGACGAGGGAGGTGGCAATGGCGCCGGCCGCTTGCGCTTGCCCATGATGGCACCGAGGTACGCCGATGAGGCCTTCACACGCGAATGCCCGGCCATGCGCGCCACGACCGACCGCGCTTCCCGGTCCAGCTCGGGATCCGGGCAGTGACCGCCACGCACAGGCGATCGGTGGCCGGTGATCACCTCATACACATCGTTGAGCCCCTCGTGCCTCAGCCCGTGCGAGGTCGTGTTCATCTCCTTCATCGTGATGCCCATCTTGCCGACCACGTAGTAGAAGCGCCGATAGCTGCTTTTCAGCGACCGGGCCGGATCGCCGATCGGGTCATCCTCAGCCGCCGCCAGTTGCCGCGCCGCCGACAACACGGTCTCCTGCGCGGGTGTAGTGATCAAGACCTTGCGGGGCCGCCCGCCCTTGCTGCCTTGCCGGATGTGGATGCAGTGCCGGCCATCCTCCAAGGTGCACACGTTGACGTGAGGACGGAACATCACGGCTTCCTTGGCGCGCAGGGCGAAGGCGAACATCAACCGCAGCATCGTCCCGACCCGGAGGTCCTCCTTCTCGACGGCCTCGATCTTCTTATCGACATCGACGCCCTGCCCTGACCAGCTCTTGTCGTGCTGGGCGACTTCCACGCGGCGGGCCTCCTTGCTGAAGCCATAGTCATGGGGATGACGAACCATCCCGGGCTTGCCCACCCAGTTGCACAAACCACGCAGATAGCTCATGTAGGTCTGCACCGTGCCGATGCTCAAGCCCCGCTCCTGCCAGTGGAGCACCATGACCTGGATGTGCCGTTCGCCGATGTTGCGAGGGTCGGGAAGCGTCTTGAAGCCTCCGACCGATCGCAGGTCACGGAAGAACCGGCGTAGGAACAGCGCCCGTTGCTCGCGCGTCTTGAAGGACACGGTCTTGTCGATGGCCGTGTGCTCGGCGTTGAACAGCTTGATCAACACCTCCAGCACCTTGAGCGGATCCGCTCGCCCGGGCACAAGCTTGGCGAGGACCTGCTGGGGCGTCAGATGGCCCCGCTCGTGGCGCGGGGGAGGACGCGCACTGCGTCGCTGATGATGAAGAGGAGGAGGCATGGCGAACATTTCCTTTTGAGGATGCGCTGGAGCGATGCGCCTTCACTGCGCGAAGGAAGGCGCATCTCCCAGCACGGGCTGAACGGATGAAGAACAAAGAGCGAGTCCCCTTGGGTTTCGTCGGCCAGCCGACGCGGTCGCGCTTTAAAGCGGAAGAGAGGGTGGATCCGGCCCGCCGCGCACATTTCTGCACGGGGTGGGGTTTGTGCCTGCCTCCAGGGCAGGCCATCGGGATCAAGTCCCGACACCGTGAGGGATCCTTCTTGATTGATGTGTCACCCCTCGTGGGGGCCCACCCCTGACCAGCGGGGCGGTAGCGAGTTGGCGGTTGAGGCTGACGGGGCCGTCTTCAAGAGACGGCGGCCGGCAGATGCACGAAGGCGGCCCGCCTGGGCGACACGACCATGACTACCAGAGCAAGGCGCAAGGCCTTGCTCATCTCAGCAGCGGGCATCCATTCAATGAGTGCCGACCGCAAACATCGATGCCCCGTAGAACATCGAACTGGTGGGCCCTTCAAAGAGGGCCATGTGCAGGGTCAAGCCCTGGCTCAGGTATGCAGGTAACGACTGCGACGTCCCATTCGTTCAGACTTTGAACCGGCAAGTGGGCGTGCCTCGGGAGAACATTCAGTAGAGCGCACGCCACAAGGGGAGTCAACGGCAAATATGCAAGCGCCAGCAAGATGAGACCCAGATTGAGGGTGGCTCTTTACTGGAACTTGAAGTGCCCCCTGTATGCCGGCAAAGCGTGGCGCCGGGTCCTGCGTTGTAATGAGAAGGCAAGAACAGCAGCGCCATCGAACTTCGGGCCAGGCAGATTTGGCCGCCTCGAAAAGTTCTCTCAATCGGCATTGATCGATTCACGATCTCTGCAACCCAAGCGCCATGCGGGCTTGACGCGCGTTTTTGCGGCCTCAGGTTTCGACGTGCTGACTTTTCGGGTGAAGGCAGGCGAAATCTGGTCATGCAACGCGAGACGCACTCGGGTCTCAGACCCGACCCAGGTCCTATGGAGCGACGATGCAGGATTTCATGGTCCGGTCGGAGTCGGTACTCAGGCCCGAGCGAGAACGGACTGAACTGGCGCACTTGACGCCGAGAGGTTCGATGAGAACTTGGTTCTCCCATTTTGAGGAGACCCACATGCTGGACTACATCGGCGGCCACATCACGCAAATCGAGCGCACACGCTCAGGCCACAAGATCACGTTGCGACATCCCTGCACCGACGAGGGCGAGCCCGTCGATCAGCGGTTTCACATTCGAGGCCCTGCCCCTGGTGAAGCAGGCGAGCGGATGGTCGTCATGCTGCTGGAGGACGAAGTGGCCGGATGGCACAACCAGGCCAC
>CBINPE010000218.1:0-4657 GCA_966252435.1 uncultured Burkholderiales bacterium
CCATCGAGGAGCACCGCTTCGACGTGCTGATGGGCGGTGCGCGCCGCGACGAGGAAAAAGCCCGCGCCAAGGAACGCATCTTCAGCCACCGCGACAGCTTCGGCCAGTGGCAGCCCAAGGAGCAGCGCCCCGAACTCTGGACGCTGTTCAACACCCGCATCAAGCCGGGCGAGCACATGCGCGCCTTCCCCATCAGCAACTGGACCGAGCTGGACGTGTGGCTCTACATCGCGCGCGAGAACATCCCGCTGCCCAGCCTGTACTACACGCATCCGCGCCAGATCATCCGCCGCAAGGGCCTGCTGGTGCCGCTGACCGAGGTGACACCGGCCGAAGCCGGCGAGACGGTCGAGACCGCCCAGGTGCGCTTCCGCACGGTGGGGGACATGACCTGCACCTGCCCGGTGGAAAGCGACGCCGCCAACGCCACCGACATCGTGGCCGAGACCCTGAAGGTGACGGTCAGCGAGCGCGGCGCCACGCGCATGGACGACCGCACCTCCGACGCCTCGATGGAGCGGCGCAAGAAGGAAGGCTACTTCTGAGCGCTTCCTCCGCCAGTTCCCCGACCGGTGCCGCGGCGGCCGCCGCGGTCCCGATCCGCCAGCAACGCCTTTTTTGACGACGAGTTTTTTGTGAACGCGAACGCGCCCCAACCCCTGAAAGACCACCGCGCCCTGCGCTTCCTGACCGCGGGTTCCGTGGACGACGGCAAGAGCACGCTGATCGGCCGCCTGCTGTTCGACAGCCGCGCCATCCTGGCCGACCAGCTCGACACGCTCGAGAAGAAGGCCGCCGGCGCCCCGATCGACCTGTCCCTGCTGACCGACGGCCTGGAGGCCGAGCGCGAACAGGGCATCACCATCGACGTGGCCTACCGCTACTTCGCCACCAAGCAGCGCAAGTTCATCATCGCCGACGCACCTGGGCACGAGCAGTACACCCGCAACATGGTCACCGCGGCCGCTGGCAGCGACGCCGCCGTGGTGCTGGTCGACATCACCAAGCTCGACGTCACCCAGCAGCCGCTCACCCTGCTGCCGCAAACCCGCCGGCATGCCCTGCTGGCCCATTTGTTGCGTGTCCCCAGCATCGTGTTCGCCATCAACAAACTCGACGCTGTGGAACAACCCGGCCCCGCCTTTGCCGCGGTCAGCCGCGCGCTGGTTGATTTCGCCGCGCAGGCAGGCATCGAGGTGGCGGGCATCATCCCGGTGTCGGCTCTGCGGGGCGACAACGTGACCCAACCGCTGGACGCCGACTGGTACCAGGGCCCCTCGCTGCTGCAGTTGCTCGAGCGCCTGCCCGCATCGCAGGAACGCACCGACGGCGCCCTCCTGCTGCCCGTGCAGTACGTGGCGCGCGAGGGCGAGGGCACGGGCAACCAGCCGCGCACCCTGTGGGGCCGCATCGCCCATGGCCAGGTCAAGGCGGGGGACGCGGTGCAGCTGTTCCCCAGCGGCGAGAAAGCCGTGGTCGCCCAGGTGCGGCGGGCCGGCGAGGTGGTCGACAGCGCGCAGGCGGGCCAGTCGGCCGGCCTGGTGCTCGACCGCCAGCTGGACGTCTCGCGGGGCGACTGGATCGCCACGCCCGGCACGGTGCAGGACACGCAGCGCTTCACCGCCACCCTGGCCTGGCTCGACACCGAGCCGGCCGTGGTCGGCCGCAAGTACTGGGTGCGCCATGGCAACCGTTGGGTGCAGGGCCGCATCACGCAGATCGACCACTGCCTGGACATCCACAGCCTGCAGGTCTCGCCGGCCCACGAACTGGCGGCCAACGAGATCGGGCAGGTGCAGATCGAAACACAGCAGGCCCTGCCGGTGGAGCCCTACCTGGACAACCGCGTCGGCGGCTCGCTCATCATCGTCGACCCGGCCAGCAACCGCACCAGCGGTGCCCTGCTGGTCAAGGCCGCCCACTGACGGAAAGACCCACCACAGGAAAAGGAACCATGGGACAGGTGATCTTCATCGGCGCAGGCCCCGGCGCGGCCGACCTCATCACCGTGCGGGGCGCACAGCGCCTGGCGCAGGCCGACGTCGTGCTGTACGACGCGCTCACCGACCCTGGTTTCCATGCCCTCGCGCCCCAGGCCGAGTGGATCCACGTGGGCAAGCGGGGCTTCTGCGACAGCATGGCGCAGACCGCGATCAACGCGCTGCTCGTCAAGAAGGCCACGCAGGCCGGCGTCGTCGTGCGGCTCAAGGGCGGCGACTCGGGCGTGTTCGGCCGGCTGGAGGAAGAGCTGATCGCGCTGCGCTCGGCCGGCATCGACTGCGAGGTGGTGCCGGGCGTGACGGCCGCCATCGCGGCGGCAGCCGCCACCCAGCGCCCCCTGACGCGGCGCGGCCGCGGCCGCAGCGTCAGCCTGACCACCGCCATGACGCGCCAGGGTGAGCTGCAGGCCACGCGCAGCGCCGACACGGAGGTGTTCTACATGGCCGGCAAGCAGCTGGCCGCGCTGTCCCGCCACCTCGTGCTGGCGGGCTGGCCGGCCGACACCCCCGTCAGCGTGGTCTCGCGCGCCGGCTGCCCCGACCAGTTGCACAGTGACCACCAGGTCGGCGGCCTGGCGCAGGCCAGCGTGCTGCATGCCGGCCGGCCAACGGTCGTGACCGTGGGGGCGGGGGCCCAGCCGCTGTCGTGCGAACGCACCCTGGACCAAGGCCGATGTAGAACGTCCGCCGAGGACGCCGAGCCGCTGCTTGCCAGCGCTCGCCTGCGCCCGTGATCCTTCCCGATGCCGACGCGTGGAAGAACAAGACCGGCAAACTCGTGCACCTAATCCGTGCAGCATGAATGCCTCTACCTTGTGCGCGCACTAAAATCGATAGTTTTCAGCCCTCCCACCCACCCTTTCATTGAGCGGCACATTGCCACTCAATCCGACCAAGAGCTCATGCCATGACCCATGTTGTCACTGAAGCCTGCATCCAATGCAAATACACCGACTGTGTGGACGTCTGCCCGGTCGACTGCTTTCGTGAAGGCCCGAACTTCCTGGCCATCGATCCCGACGAGTGCATCGATTGCGCGGTGTGCATTCCCGAGTGCCCGGTGAATGCCATCCTGCCGGAGGAAGACGTCCCCGGCGACCAGCAGCACATGATCGCGCTCAATGCCGAGCTGTCCAAGAGCGGCTGGCCGCCCATCACCAAGCGCAAGTCCGCGCTGCCCGAAGCCGAGGAGTGGAAGGACAAGACCGGCAAGCTGGTCCACCTGATCCGCCAGGCCTGAGCGGCCGCCCGTGCAAGGCGCCATGCCCGGCACCACGACACACGACATCCCCATCGACACGGACGCCCTGGTCATCGGTGCGGGCCCGGTGGGCTTGTTCCAGGTCTTCCAGCTGGGCCTGCTGGAGCTGCATGCTGAAGTGGTCGATGTGCTTCCGCATCCCGGCGGGCAGTGCGTGGCGCTGTATGGGGACAAGCCCATCTACGACATTCCCGGGCTGCCCGTGTGCAGCGGCCAGGAGTTGACCGAGCGCCTGCTGACCCAGATCAGGCCTTTCAGCGCGGGATTCCACTTCGGCCAACAGGTCACCACGCTCCAGCCCTTGCCGGACGGGCGTTTCGAGTTGCACACCAGCGCAGGCACCGTGTTCCGCGCCCGCACGGTCTTCATCGCGGCCGGCGTGGGTGCGTTCCTGCCGCGCGGGCTGCCGGTGCCGGGCCTCGAAGCCTTCCGGGGTACCCAGCTGTTCGAGGGCGGGCTGCCGGATCCGTTGATCCACCCCGCTGCCACACTGCCGGGGCCCTGGGTCGTCACGGGTCAGGATGACAGTGCGCTGGCCTGCGCCTTGGAAGGCGTGACCCGGGGCCATGCGGTCACCCTGATCCATCGCCGCGACCATTTCCTGGCTGCGGACGAGTTGCAGGCGGCGGTGCAGGTGGCCAGATCACAAGGTCGTCTGCAGTTCATCGCCGGCCAGGTGATCGGCTGGGAAGAAGCGGCCGCGGAGACGCAGTCCACACCCCGCCGCCTCACCCACGTGAAGGTGGCCACCCAGGGCGGCACGACGCAGACCGTCCAGGTCGGCACCTTGCTCGCGTGCCTGGGGCTGGCTCCGCAGCTGGGTGTGCTGGCGCAATGGGGGCTGGCCCTCTCACGCAAGCAGTTGGTGGTCGACCCAGCCCACTTCGAAACCAGCGTGCCCGGCATCTTTGCAGTGGGCGACGTCAACAGCTACCCGGGCAAGAAGAAGCTGATCCTGTGCGGCTTCCACGAAGCCACCCTCGCGGCCCACCGGGCCGCCGAGTTCCTGCGGCCGGGGCAAGCGCCCGGTCCCCTGCTCTACACCACATCCAGCCCCAAGCTGCAGCGGCTCCTGGGGGTCGCGAGCGACACGGAAAATCGTTGAGCGGACGCGTCACTGAGTCCCCCAACAGGCAGGCGGCGCTTCACGTCGCCTCTTGACCATCGGATGGGCGGGCCCATCCGACTGCACGCGCCCTTCCTTGCAAGGGATCGGCGTAACCCCTGCGTCCACCGTCCACCGTGTCATTGCCCTGCAGTCCCCACCCCGCCCTTCACTCTCTACCGGAACAAGCCTGCCCATGAACAAGAAACTCGCCTGCTGGTCCACCCTCTGTGCCACCGCCCTCACGCTGCTGGTCGGCGGATGTGGCGGAGGCAATGATGAGCCTACATC
>CBINPE010000219.1:0-4535 GCA_966252435.1 uncultured Burkholderiales bacterium
CGGCCTGATCCACCGCCTGTGACCGGCCGGTGCGACACTCACGGCCTGCGAATGTCGTCCCATCGACCGTACCGACTGCCTGCGATGAAACGACGTCTCTGGATTGGCTGGTGTGTGGGGCTGGGGCTGGCGGCGTCCCTGCCTGCCAGCGCCGCCGAAGGCGCGGCCCCGGCGGCCCCCAAGGTGCTGCATTACGCCTTCGAGGCGGCCGAGTCGGGCTTCGACCCGGCGCAGATCAGCGACCTCTACTCCAGCACCGTCGTGGCCCACATCTTCGACGGCCTGTACGAGTACGACTACCTCGCCCGGCCGTTCAAGATCCGGCCCAACGTGGCGCTCGGCATGCCCGAGGCATCCCCCGACTTCAAGACCTGGACCATCCGCATCCGTCCCAGCATCTACTTCGCCGACGACCCTGCCTTCGAGGGCCGCCGCCGTGAGCTGGTGGCGCAGGACTACGTGTTCTCCTTCAAGCGCTTCTTCGACCCGGCCCTCAACAGCCCGGCCTACAGCAGCGTGGCCGATCTCGGCGTGATCGGCATGGACGAGGTGCGCGAGCAGGCCCTCAAGCAGCGCAAGCCCTTCGACTACGACCGCGAGGTGCCCGGCGTGCGCGCGCTGGACCGCCACACCCTGCAGTTCAAGCTGAAGGCGCCGCGGCCGCGCTTCCTCTACGCCCTGGTGGGCGGCGACGGCCTGGGTGCGCTGGCGCGCGAGGTCGTCACCCACTACGGCGACAAGATCTCCGAACATCCCGTGGGCACCGGCCCGTTCAAGCTGGCCGCCTGGCGGCGCAGCTCGCTGATCCGCCTGGAGCGCAACCCGGACTTCCGCGAGGCCTTCTACGAGGCCGAGCCGAACGAGGACGACGCCGAGGGCCAGGCGCTGCTGGAACGCTTCCGCGGCCGCCGCCTGCCCATGATCGACGCCGTCGAGGTGAGCATCATCAACGAGAGCCAGCCGCGCTGGCTGGCGTTCATGAACGAGCAGTTCGACCTGCTGACCCGGGTGCCGCTGGAGTTCGCCCCTCTGGTCGCCCCGCAGGGCGAGTTGGCGCCCAACCTGGCCAGGCGCGGCATCCGGATGCAGCGCATGCTGAACCCGGACCGCACCCTCCAGTACTTCAACATGGAGAACCCCGTGGTGGGCGGCTACACGCCGGACAAGGTGGCCTTGCGGCGCGCCCTCAGCTTGGCCACCGACGTCGAGCGGGAGATCGCCACCGTGCGCCGTGGCCAGGCCATCGCGGCGCAGAGCACGATCTCGCCCGGCAGCTGGGGCTACGACCCGGACCTGCGCTCCGAGATGGGCGAGTACGACCTGGCCCGCGCCAAGGCCCTGCTCGACCTGTACGGCTACGTCGACCGCGACGGCGACGGCTGGCGCGACCAGCCCGACGGCCAGCCCCTGGTGCTCGAGGTGGCCAGCCAGCCGGACCCGCTGTCACGCGCCTTCGACGCCAGCTGGAAGAAGGACATGGACGCCCTGGGCGTGCAGCTGCGCATCAAGGTCGGCCAGTGGCCCGAGCAGCTCAAGGCCGCCCATGCCGGGCAGCTGATGATCTGGTCGCTGGTCTCGAGCAGCACCTCGCCCGACCCGCAGGGCGGGCTGGAGCTGCTCTACGGACCGGCGGCCGGCACCGGCAACCTGGCGCGCTTCAGGTACGCGCCCTACGACGCGCTGGTGCAACGCATGCAGGACCTGCCCGACGGCCCCGAGCGGCTCGCCCTGCTGCGCCAGACCCAGCAGATCGCCGTGGCCTACATGCCCTACAAGATCCACGTCCACCGCATCATCACCGACCTCAACCACCCCTGGCTGGTGGGCTACCGCCGCCCGCTCTTCAGCCGCCAGTTCTGGCAGTTCGTGGACCTGCTGCCCCGCGGCGGCGGCGGCGCCGCGACGCCCCGCTGAGCCGGCAACAAGGCCCCCTTCCCGCCCTTGTTCCCGCGTTTGGGATCCGCCCCAAGCCTTCAAGATAAAGACAATAAATGCCGATAATGGCCTAACCGTGCTGCACGGCCGATGCCGCGGGCGTATGGTTCGCCCGTCGTCATCGTCATTCCTCATCCCTTTCCATGGAGAACGATATGCAGAAGACGCTTTGGAGCGTGGTGTTTGCGGGCCTGACTTGCGTGAGTTTCGCGGGCGGGGCGCTGGCCCAGGAACGCGGCACGAAGGAAGAGGCCAAGGCCATGGTGGACGCCGCGGTGGAGCATGCCAAGCAGGTCGGCCCCGAGCAGGCCTTCAAGGACTTCACCGACAAGAACAACAAGGACTGGCACAAGAAAGACCTGTACGTCTTCGCCTACACGATGGAAGGCGTGAACGTGGCGCACGGCGCCAACGAGAAGCTGATTGGCAAGAACCTGCTCGAGATGAAGGACCCCACGGGCAAGCCGCTGATCCGCGAACTGCGCGACACCGCCGCCAAGGGTGGCGGCTGGGTCGACTATGAGTGGCCGCATCCCGAGACCAAGAAAAACGAAAGCAAAGCCTCGTATGTGCGGAAATTTGCCAACTACGAGGGCTTTCTCGGCGTCGGCGTCTACCGATAACACCAGGCAATCCAATCTCCGGCACCTCCTGGCCAGGCAGCTTGGGGGTGACGGGGACACAGGAGACGGACATGATGAATTGGCTCAAGAACACCTCGGTCGGCTTCAAGGTCGCCTTCGCCCCGGCGCTGGGCGTGGTGTTCCTGGTGCTCGTGGGGGCGATCGGCCTCTATGCGAATCAGACCCTGAGCCATTCACTGTCCGAGCTCAGCGAAGAGCGCATCCCCAGCATGGCCCACGTGAACCAGCTTGGCCAGCGCCTGAGCGGGCTGAACACCGCGGTGAACCAGAGCCTGGCCTGGGAAGGTGCGGGCTTCAAGGCCGACCGCATCGCCACCCTGGACAAGCGCATCACCGCCGACCTGGCCACCTACGCCAACGACATCGACGCGCTGCTGAAGTCCCCCAAGACCACGCCCCGGGAGAAGGAACTTCTGACCGCGGTGGCGGAGGACTTCAAGAAGTACCGCCAGTCGACCCTGGACGCGCTGGACATCAAGTCCGGCATGCTGTCCAACGCGGCCTCCTTCATGACCGTGATCGACGGCAGCTACGACAAGCTCACCGTCTCGTTCGACAAGCTCATCCAGAACGACGCCTTGGCCTCGGCCCACGTGGTGGCCCAGGCCAAGGCGCTGTCCTCGCGCAACTTCGTGCTGATCACCACCGGCTGCGTGCTCTCGGCGGCGCTGGCGGCGGTCCTGGCCTGGCTGGGCTCGCGCCTGATCGTCACCCCGCTCAAGGAGGCCGCCCACCTGGCCCACGCCATGGCCACCGGCGACTTCACCGTGCAGCCCCGCTCGCCCTCCACCGACGCCACCGGCCAGGTGCTGCGTGCGATGAGCGAGGTGGCCTCGCAGCTCAGCCGCATCGTCAGCGACATCCGCGAGGCGGCCAACCAGGTCGATGCCTCGAGCACCGAGATCGCCTCGGGCAACGCCGACCTGTCGCACCGCACCGAGAACACGGCGGTGGCCCTGGAGAAGACGGCGACCTCGCTGGAGCAGCTCACGATGACGCTGCGCGCCAGCGCCGACAACGCCTCGCAGGCCAACGCCCTGGCGCGCCAGGCCAGCCAGGTGGCCGACGAGGGTGGGCGGGCCGTGTCGGACGTGGTCGAGACCATGCAGCGCATTGACGCCCAGGCCAAGAAGATCAGCGAGATCATCGGCGTGATCGACGGCATCGCCTTCCAGACCAACATCCTGGCGCTCAATGCCGCGGTGGAAGCTGCCCGCGCCG
Organism: uncultured Burkholderiales bacterium; assembly: GCA_966252435.1. GTDB lineage: Bacteria > Pseudomonadota > Gammaproteobacteria > Burkholderiales > Burkholderiaceae_C > CANHBY01. Next base: position 3,801 of record CBINPE010000219.1, read on the forward strand.
GTGAGCAGGGCCGCGGCTTCGCGGTGGTGGCTCAGGAAGTGCGCACCCTGGCGCAGCGCAGCGGCGACGCGGCCAAGGAGATCCGCAGCCTGATCGTGGCCTCGGTGGAGCAGGTCGAGCTCGGCGCGCACAAGGTGCAGGCGGCGGGCGAAACCATGCAGCGCATCGTCACCTCCATCCGCAGCGTGAGCACGACGGTGGACGAGATCTCGCGCGCCACGGCCGAGCAGGCCAACGGCATCAGCGAGGTCAACACCGCGGTGTCCGAGATGGACCGCCACACCCAGCAGAACGCCGCCATGGTGGAGCAGGCCGCCGCCGCGGCCGAGTCGCTCAAGCGGCAGGCACGCCGTCTGGCCGAGTCGATCGGCACGCTGCGCACGGCCTCAGCCGCGGACGCGCCATGAACGCCCTACTGCGCTTGCGGCGGGTTGACCACCCCTTGTTCAGGCGGGCCAGTTGCGCTGGCGCACATCAGGGTCGGCACGGATGGGGAGGCGCCCGGGGGGGGCCTTACGATGGGTTCGACTGTCGACGTTGTCAGTTGTAGCCGATAGGAGCAGTCCCGCCATGCCCACTGTCCTGACCGATGAAGCCCTGCGCGCCGCGATCATCCATGCGGCGCAGGAGCAGGTCCCCCGCTGCGGCCGTCCCCAGCATCCCGGCAAGTGGACCCCGAAGCCCCCCGTGCTGCCCTGCATCCCGCTGCGCGCCCGGCGCGTGCCGCGCATGCAG
>CBINPE010000220.1:0-4491 GCA_966252435.1 uncultured Burkholderiales bacterium
GGCCGCCCCTAGACGACTGATCCCCTCGGGGGACCGACGCCGAAGGCGGCGTAGGAGCCCTTTCTTCCTCAGTGGCCGTGGCCGAGGGTCTCGCCGGCCTTCAGGCGGTAGACGGTGCCGCAGTACGGGCACTTGCCTTCACCTTCCTGGGCCAGGTCGATGAAGACGCGCGGGTGGTTGCTCCACAGCGTCATCTTGGGGTTGGGGCAGAAGACGACGCCCGGACCCTGCAGGTCCTTGGCGCTGACTTCCACCACGGCGGCGGCGGACGGGGACACGACACTCATGATCGATGGGGCTGGTTGAATCAGACGCGGGTGAGCCACTCGGCGTACTTGGGGTTGCGGCCGTTGACGATGTCGAAGAAGGCCGACTGGATCTTCTCGGTGATCGGCCCGCGCATGCCGGCGCCCAGCTCGACTCGGTCGAGCTCGCGGATCGGGGTGACTTCGGCGGCGGTGCCGGTGAAGAAGGCCTCGTCGCAGATGTAGACCTCGTCGCGGGTGATGCGCTTCTCGACCAGCTTCAGGCCCAGGTCCTGGCAGATCGAGAAGATGGTGTTGCGCGTGATGCCGTTGAGCGCGCCGGCGGAGAGATCGGGCGTGTAGACCACGCCGTTCTTGATGATGAACAGGTTCTCGCCGGCGCCTTCGGAGACGAAGCCCGAGGCGTCCAGCAGCATGGCCTCGTCGTAGCCGTCGTCGGTGGCCTCCATGTTGGCCAGTATCGAGTTGGTGTAGTTGGACACCGTCTTGGCCTGCGTCATCGTGATGTTCACGTGGTGCCGCGTGTAGCTCGAGGTCTTCACGCGGATGCCGCGCTTCATGCCCTCTTCGCCCAGGTAGGCGCCCCAGGGCCAGGCGGCAATCATCAGGTGGATGGTGTTGCCCTTGGGACTCACGCCGAGCTTCTCGGAGCCGATCCAGGTCAGCGGGCGCAGGTAGCCGCTCTTCAGGCCGTTCTCGCGCACCACCGCGCACTGGGCGTCCATCACCTCCTGCAGCGAGAAGGGGATCTTCATGCGCAGGATCTTGGCCGAGTTGAACAGCCGCTCGGTGTGCTCGCGCAGGCGGAAGATCGCGGTGCCGCCGACCGCGTCGTAGGCACGCACGCCCTCGAACGCCCCACAGCCATAGTGCAGTGTGTGGGTCAGCACGTGGATCTTGGCGTCCCGCCAGTCCACCATCTGCCCGTCCATCCAGATCTTGCCGTCGCGGTCGTCCATGCCCATGGCGCTCTTCCTCTCGTGATTCCAGGCCCGTTCGAGCGACGGGCGAAGGTCTGATTCTAGGTGGCGCTCCGATGGGGTCCGGAGGGTTCGGACCGAGGCGGGCGGTCAAGCCTTTGTCGTGTCGGATCCACGGGTTTGTGCACTTGTTCACACCACCTGTCGGCATGTTCGCCACAGCCCGTGTGCTCCCCCTAACTCGAACCGCCCTTACACCTTCTAACAGTACAGGCTTTTCCGCACACTCGGTTCCAGACCCCTCGCCAAGCCCCGTTCGACGGGCAGCGAGTCGACCAGACAAATCATTCATGGAGGTATCGATGCGTCCGTTTCTGCACCGCGTGACCGGCGCCCTGGCCCTGGTGGCCGCAGCGCTGGCCCCGGCGCCGGCGTCGGCCGAAACCTACGATTTCGGCTCGCTGATCCTGGGAGACGGCGCACCGTTGACCGCCAGCTTCGCCACCCTGAGCGCCAACGTCGTCGGCGACGACGTGCTCTTCACGCTGGACGCCTACGGGCTCGACCAGTTCGACGGCACCGAGCCCTGGATCGGCGCGATGTCGGTGGACGGCCTGAAGACCGGGACGATCGCCGACGTCGACGGCGACGCGAACGTCAGCATGGGCAAGGGCGACGGCCCCGACGGCAGCTTCGAGTTCAAGTTCGACTTCAGCGACACCACCGGCAAGCTCGTCGACAACGAGACGGTGTCGTGGACCTGGGTCGGTGGCGCGGGTCATTTCGACGACTTCGCGCTCCACGTCAAGGGCATCTCGTACGGCGACACCAACAACGCCTGGTACGCCGGCGCCCTGCCCGTGCCCGAACCGAATTCCTACGCCTTGATGTTGGCCGGCCTGGGGGTGATTGGCGTCATGGCGCGCCGTCGCCGCCCTCGCTGAAGCGGTGCCACGAGCAGCGCGATTGCAGTGCACAAAACGTTGAGACTTGATGAACCTCTGGACATCCAGCCAAGCCACATCAACTTACACTTCTAACCATCGCTGAGCCTTGGGGGCAATGTGGCACCCACGCTCCCCTGACGAGGTCCAGCCCTGGTGGAGGGTTTGACATGAACCTGCAAAAGCACCTTTGCGTTCCGATGGCCGCCTGTGCGGCCCTGCTGCTCTCCCCGATGGGCGCCAGCGCGCAGACCACCGTCTATGAGTTCGGTCAGCTGATCTCGGGCGACGGGGCTCCGGAACAACTCTCGTTCGCCACCCTGACGGCCACCGTCTCGGGCGACGACGTCCTCTTCACCCTCGATGCCTACGGCCTCGACCAGTTCACCGGCAATCAGCCCTTCCTGGGCGCGCTGGCGGTGGATGGCGACATGGTCGGCAACGTGACCGACGTTCATGGCGGCTCGAAGGTCAACATGCAGAACGGCGGCGGCCCCGGCGGTGGCTGGGAGTTCCGCTTCGACCTCACGGGCAAGAAGAAGGACCGGCTGCTCGACGACGAGACCGTCAGCTGGACCTGGGATGGCGGCGCGGGCCACTTCTCGGACTTCGCGGCCCACATCCAGGGCATCGACTACGGCGGCACGACGAGCGCCTGGTACCAGGCGGTGGCCGTCCCCGAGCCGGGCGCCTACGCGATGTTCCTCAGCGGCCTGGCCGTGCTCGGCGTCTCCGCCGTCCGGCGCCGCCGGCTCGGCGGCTGAGCGCCCCAGGGCGCGTCAAGCCTGCGCAGGCGGCCCGGCATCGACCGGGTCGGTCTCTTCCTCGCGCAGCAATTCCCAGCGGGCCAGGCGGCCCGCTTTCATTTCCGCCCGGACCTTCACGCCGCCCTCGTCGGACCACTCGAAGGTCTCGGGGTCGTCGACGACCTTGCGCCCCAGGCTGCCGGCCAGCCGCATGACGGCCGGCAGGTTCATGCCGGCCTTCAGCTTCGTGTGCAGCATCACCGCGCTGGACACCGAGCCGACGGGCGCGCCCGCGGCCTCGCGCAGGCTGCGCAGCGAGCGGCTGAACTGCAGCAGCAGCCAGAAGACCACGAGGGTGATGGCCAGCACCACGCCCTGCCAGCCCCACTGCACGTAGCCAACGGCCACGGCCAGCGATCCGAGGCCCCAGCCGAGCAGTTCCTGCTTGTTCACTTCATGACTCCCAGGGCGGCTTTCACGTCCGCCTCCGTGCGGCCGACCCGGCCGGTACGCAGCGCATCGGCCCAATCGCCCCGAAGGTTCGCCTCGGCCTGGCGCGCCGCCATCTCCTGATCGTAGGGCGTGGCCCTGAGGGCCACGGCAAAGCCACCCGGACCGCGTTCGAGCACCGCCCAGCGGGCGTGCGGGCTGCCGTTCTCGACGTGATGCCGGTGCAGGTGGTCGTCGTCGTAGGCGGGCAGGCCGACGCTGCCCGGGTTGACGACGAGGCTGGCGCCCACCTGCGCCACCCTGGGCACGTGCGAATGGCCGCAGAGGACGACCGGCGCGCGCGTGGCGCCCAGCCGCTCGCCCAGTTCAACGGCGGTGGCCGCCCGGATCCCGGCCGAGCCGTGCAAGCCGAAGTCCGGTGTCACGGTTTCCATCAGGTAGACGAGGTCGCTGTCCGGCGTGCCATGGCAGCAGAAGATGTCGTCGTCCAGCCACAGCGCGGCGGGACAGGCGCGCATCCAGGCGCGCTGGGCGTCGCTCAGCCGCTCGGCCGCGTGGCGGTCGGAAGCCCCCATGCGCTCAAGCGGCAGGCCCAGCACCTGGCGCTCATGGTTGCCGGCGATCGCCGGCCACCCCAGGGTCATCAGCCGGTCCGCCGTCTCGGCCGGCCACAGCGGGCCGGAGAGCGCGTCTCCGAGCTGCACGACCTGCTCGATGCCTTCGGCGGCGATCACACCGAGCACGGCTTCCAGGGCCGGCAGGTTGCCGTGGATGTCGGACAGGATGGCCCAGCGCATGGCCGTCAGCTTAGCTCGCGCAGCAGGTCGATCGCCTGATCGATGCGCTCGACCGGGTGGATGGCGAGGCCTTCGATAGGCTTCCTCGGCGCATTGGCCTTGGGCACCAACGCGACCGAGAAACCGAGCTTGGCGGCCTCTTTCAGCCTCTCCTGGCCACGCGGCGCGGGTCGGACCTCGCCGGCCAGGCCCACTTCGCCGAAGGCGACGAAGCCGCGCGGCAGCGGCCGGCCGGCCAGGCTGCTGCGGATCGCCAGCATCACCGCCAGGTCGGCCGCCGGCTCGCTGATGCGCACGCCGCCGACCGCGTTGACGAAGACGTCCTGGTCCAGGCAGGCGATGCCGGCGTGCCTGTGCAGCACCGCCAG
>CBINPE010000221.1:0-4387 GCA_966252435.1 uncultured Burkholderiales bacterium
GTCGTCATGGGCGTTGCGTTGCTGGCGGTTACCAAGAGCGTGACCGAACGTGAAAAGAAGGAAGAGCAGCATCGCAAGGATGTCGAGCTCATCTTCGACCGCTTTGAGCAGGCAGCCAGGAAGTACGACGGAATCAAGGTCGACCGCCACCGCAGTGTCATCGACTTCGGCGACCGCGCCCGTTTCGCACTCGCCAGATTCAACCTTGCTCCCGAGCAGGAAGTCGTGCTGCGGCAATTCGTGCCTGAAGTCCTGACGCTTGCGAATGATGAGCTTGGCAGGCGTGTGCTCAAACGGGTTGTGGTGGAAGGGTATACAGACAAGACGGGCACGTACCTCAGCAACCTGAATTTGAGCCTTCAGCGAAGCCAGCGGGTGCTGTGCGCGATGTTCTCGACTGTGGGGCAGAACTTGCTCTCGGATGAACAGAAGGAGAACGTGCGCAGTCTTTTCCTCGTAGGCGGCTATTCGTACAACGCCACCAAGGAAACGGACGACGAGAGCCGTCGTGTCGAGATGCGCATCGAGTTCCTCGGTCTGGACGAGGTGAGGGCGCCTTCGCCTGTTCATGCCGTGAACTTCGGGGAGTGCGCGTTGAGATGATCGCCCTGAACCGCCTCGCGTCATTGCTTCATTCGGCGATGCAAGAAGGTGCGCGGGAGATGCCGCCGAGCACGGACATTGATGCAGTCATCGCCGAGATGACGGCGAAGTCCAAGGCGCGTACCGGGGCCTACTTGTCCGAGGACCGTCTTCTGGAGGCGGTGAAACGTTTTTGGCAGAGCCAAGAGGTGAAGTCCTTCCGTGAGGCATACATGCTCTCGTGGGGTCTGTGCTTACCGCATCGGCCTCAGGGCGCATGCGTGCTCGAGGACCTCCCACGTCTACAAAGAGTGCTTGATGGGGTCGACGAATGGATAGAGAAACCACCGGCATATCGGCGCTGCTACCAGGGGCTGGTCAAGAGCTATTTCACGTATGACGCATTTGCCGACAGCACGCCAAGCGTCGGGCGCAGCAATTGGCGACTTCTTCGGGGCTATCTGCATGACCGGAATCCACTCATCAAGGCAAGCAGTGTCAACCCCGAGTGGGTGGACACGGCACTGGGCAACCGACCGGTGTTTGGCGAGCAGCCATGCGAGCCTTACGTCGATGCGCTGCTGCGCGGTGACAGCAGTGCAATCGATCACCTCTGCACGCAGCTGGGGATCAACAAGGCCTCATGGTTCCTGCGTGAACTCATATTGGCGCAAGTCAAAGGCGCCACGCAATTGGGAAATGCACAGTTCCAGGCGCTCCTGCCGCGCCTGCTGGACTTGTTGGCAGCCAACGAAGTGCTGCGCGATCAAGGAATGATTCTGGTTCTCGACCGCGACGCCAAGGGACCGGGCTCGGGGCTGCATCAGGGCTTGCGCGATAAGTCGGTGGCTTGGTGGGGCAACCCGTGGCTGCCGTCGAACGAGACACGATGGGGCGGTGTCACGCCGGGTGCCCGCACGATGGTGGCGGACTGGCTGAAGTTGGAGTTCATCGAGACGTTCTTCACCCAGCTTGCCGAAGACGGGCTGGGCGATCCGCGCCGGATGAACTTCTGGAAGCGATATGTCAAAGCAATTGACCACATCGAGTTTGCGTTGGGCACGGCAGCTCGCGATTCAAAAGGGCGCGACATGGTCGTTCTGCGGGAAAGGATGACCGGACTGCTGCGGACCCTCGATGCCTCAGGTGCCAACAACGCGTTCATCATGCGGATGGGGCCGTTGGTTGCGGTCGAGTTCAGTGGGCTTGGGAACGCGTTCTACGGGTATGACGCACGCCGCGCTGTGCCGTTCGACACGACGAAGACGCTTCGTCTGGAGGTGGACGGACGAAACTCGCTGAAGCACAGGGGCCACATTTTGCGGATGAGCCATACGGATGGCATTCACAACTGGGACAAGTGGGAGGAAATGTTTGCCGCCACGCTGCGCAAGGAATTTGGTGTCAAGCCCTCGGCTCCTGTTCCGCAGGTGGGGGGCTCTGCAGCGCGACCACCCGCACCGCCAGCTCCAATCCCGCACCAGAAGAACGCTTCCCCCAGGCCCTACTCGCGCTCTGCGCTGCAGAGGTTTGCTCGCAAGTACAGCCTTGAGATCGATGACAAGACCTCCGTCGGCGGCAGTCTTTGGGTGAGAACGGATGAGGGCAACGAGCACATCCACGAGGTGTTGACGCACTGGGGATTTCGCAACAAGCCCGGCAAGGGCTGGTGGAAGTAAGGAGCCGCGATGTTCAAACTGTTCAGAAAAGCCGGTGCATCTCAAACCACGATGTGGCTGCGCCAATGGTCCTCTGCCGGTGTGCTGGTGGCTCCAGCGTCTACCAAGATCGTCGGTGCCGAGATGGAGAGTCCTCTGCTGGGCGGCTATTTGACGCAACTGGTGGACGATGGGCTTGCGGTCGAGGCTGAAGATGGTTTCCTGCTTGGCTGGGACTCGCTGTACGCCGCCTTCGGTCAACCGGCGTACGCGTCTTTGGGGGAGTTCCTTCAGCTGCCGCCATTCACGGAGGCACGCCCTGCGCTGAGGAGCAGCCATTCGCTCACGGACCGTGATTTCTCCATCGCGATTTCTGGTTGGCACCTGGCGGATGGGTCCCAACTTGATGGTGAGTCGATGGGCCCCCTGCTGGCGCATGAGGGCAAGCAAACGCTGATGCATTCGCGGCAATGGGCGCTGTTCAAGGAGATTGTCGCGTTTGCTCGCCGTCCGGAGGCCGAGAGGAATGACCTGATCCATCGCCAGGCCTGGGGGCGTATTCGAAAGCTTGCTCTCGATGCGGGAGCTCATCTCGACGACTTTCTCTATCGCTCGGTGGTGCTTACACCCGAAAAGCTGCAAATCGGGTTACGTCGATCCGATGCCGTCGCAGATGACCGTGTCATCGAAATCGAGCCGGGCTTTGAGAGCGCTCCCGTCGGGTGGTTGGAGGCATTTGATCGGGCGCGCGAGGTCCGCGACCGGTACGACATCGTCACCCCCGAGGGCATTGTCCAAGTGCTGGTGACGCCGAAGGTCCGGACAGTCCTGCAGGAGGTAAAGCGCCTTCCGGGCCGGCGTGTCGCCGGCTCGCGCGCACAGGCGTTCCTGCTCAACCCCTATGCGACCCTGGGAGCTGATGCGGTCGATGTCATTGAAGAGACCCAGTTTGAAAGGGCACGCGAGGACGCAGGGCTTGACCACGAACGCTTCACGCCTGTTTTCGAGCGCGACGCATCAGGCTATCCGAGGCGCGTGGGCCTTCTCATCGAAACGGCGGTTTCAAGCGGCCCTACATCGTCGGAAATGCACTGGCTCGACGACGACCAACTCTCAGCGTTCACACAGGCGCTCTCCCGGGCTGTTGCGCTCAACTATCAGCTCGTGGCCTGGGAGGGTTACGACTTGGTCATGGACGGGGATGCGGAGCAGAACCTCAAAGACCTGAAGGATGCGATCCAGCGCAGGACAGCTTCGCCTATGCTGGTCTCGTACACCCAAGTGCATGACCTCAGTGGATACTCGGCACGCATTGAGGGCATTGGCGTCGAGAAGCCGTGCTACTCGGCATACATCGCAAAAAAGAAAGAGGACGAAGGCTGGTTTCCAGAGAATGTGCTCCCAGTGGTTGTCTATCTTCCACAAGACGGTAGCGAGCCGGTTGCCGTTCCGACGAGCAGGTCCGCCATCGAGAGGCTGAAGACCGAAATTCAAGCGTCGAAGTCCGCGGGGAAGGCGGACGTTGCCGCTTCCTGGCTTCCGGTCCCCATATCGATTGACGAAGCTGAGCAGGTCATTGCGACGTTCAATGAGGTGTTCCACGATCTGCAGGCAGGTAAGAACATCGATCCGAGCGAATGCCGGCGTCCGGCCAAGAGCTCGCTTCCGCCAAAGAAGCAACTGGTTCTCAGGGCCAATATTCAGTCGCTTGAATATGAGGAGATGCGGCGAGAGGCGCTCCAAGCATTCCCCGCGAAGCCGAAGCTGCCAAGCAGCATCCGACCGGAGTACTCGCTCCTGCTACACCAGCGTGAAGGCTTGGCGTGGATGCAGCACCTGTTCAGTCTTCAGTCGGACTACCACGTGCGTGGTGCTGTGCTGGCCGACGACATGGGTCTTGGAAAAACGTTTCAACTTTTGGCACTGATGGCTTGGTTGCTGGAGCAGGACCCTGGCATGTCGCCGATGCTCGTCGTGGCGCCAGTGTCGTTGCTGGAGAACTGGGCGGAGGAAGCCAACAAGTTCTTTGTTCCTGGAGCGCTTCCGCTCTTGACCGCCTACGGCGAAGGCTTGGCACCGCTCAGGGTTCCTCGTGCACAGATTGACCGTCGACTGTTGAGCGAAGATGGCCTGGTCAGGTTTCTTCG
>CBINPE010000222.1:0-4226 GCA_966252435.1 uncultured Burkholderiales bacterium
GAGCAGGAGCAGGAGCAGGAGCAGGTGCCGGCGCCGAGGGAGTGAACACCTGGCACACCTTGACCGAGCCGGGCGCCGGATCGCTGCCGAAGAAGCCGTTGTTGCAGGAACCTCCCCCCGTGAGGATGGTTTCGACCCAGGTCGAGCCGGTGCCGTAGCGGACGCTCTGCGTCCCGGCGAAGGAGAAGTCCTGGTGTTCGGTCGCGATCTGCACCCAGGTGCCGTCGCCAACGGCGAGGGCTTGTTCGGTGCTCTGTGCCGACGGCGTGGCAGCTGCGGTGCTGTCGTTCACATCACCGCCGCCGCAGGCTGCCAGGGCGAGGAGGGCAACCGCTTCGCACACCAGCGAAAAGCGGACCGGGCAGCGGCCGATGATCTTCGGCACACCAAAACTCGCGCGCATAGAAATCCCCTTGGGCGGCAGATTGAAACCTCTGGAAGCGGCGGACTATACCGCGCCCTCCCGGGCGGAAATCCCCCCGCCCCCCTATCCACGGGAGGTCGCCGGCGCCCTGGGAAAACGGGGCACTGGGGCGCCATCGGTGACGGATTTCACGAACGGGACGCTGGCCATGGGGGCCGTCCCACCCGGGGCACTTCACCGCCGCAGGGAGGCGTGTCTGCTATCGTGCCCCGCCTCCCTGCCGTGCACTCGCCCCGTCTGCTTCTCGTCCATGAGCGAACCCGCGCCACGCCCCATCCTCCATGACGCCACGCCCGCGGCCACCTTGTGGGTCCGCCGCCTGGCACGCTCCTGCGCAACGCGGCTGGCTCTCCTGGGCCTGAGCCTGTGCCTGCAGGCGGTCCCGTCTCAGGCACAGACGACCGCCTCGGTCGGCCTGGAAGAGCGCCTCGCCTCGGACGCCCCGATGACCTTGTTCTATCCCACCGAGGCGCCGGCCCATCCCCTGCAGCGCGGTCCTTTCACATTGACCCTGGCGCCGGACAGCGCGCCGGTGCGCGGCAATGGCCGCCTGGTGGTGATCTCGCATGGCTCGGGCAGCCCACCCTGGGTGCAGGCCGACCTGGCGCGCAGCCTGGTGGAGGCCGGCTTCGTCGTGGCGCTGCCCGAGCACCAGGGCGACAACCCGCGCGACCCCAGCCACCCGGGGCCGGACAGCTGGGCACGGCGGCCCCTCGAGGTCTCGCGCGCGATCGACACGCTCGGGCGCGATCCGCGCTTCGCCTCCCTGCTGGCCCTGGACAAGGTCGGCGTCTACGGCATGTCGGCGGGTGGGCACACGGCGTTGACGCTGGCGGGCGGGCGCTGGTCGCCGGGCAACTACCGGCGCCACTGCGAGGCGAACCTCGAGGAAGACTTCCAGTCCTGCGTCGGCTTGACGACCCGCCTGACGGGTGGCCTGCTCGACGGCGTGAAGCTGCGGGTGGCCCGCTCCGTGATCCACCAGCGCTACGAGGACGACGAACTGCACGCGCGCACCGACCCGCGCATTGCCGCGGTCGTGGCGGGCGTGCCGTCCGCGGCGGACTTCGAGATGGACTCGCTGGCCCACCCGGTGGCGCCGCTGGGCCTGGTCATTGCGCGGCAGGACCGCTGGCTGGTGCCGCGCTTCCACAGCGATCGCGTGCGCCGGGCCTGCGGGGACGCCTGTGAGGTGCTGGCCGAGCTGCCGAACGGCGGCCACGGCGCCTTGCTGTCGCCCCTGCCACCCGGGCTGGGCGGCGTGGCGGCCGAGGTGCTGAACGACCCGCCCGGCTTCGACCGCGGCAGCGAGGTGCCCGAAGTGAACCGCCGGATCACGGCCTTCTTCGTCCGCCACCTGATCGGGCCTTGAGGGGTCCCGCCACGCCCGGTCCGCGCACCCGCCGCGGCCATTCGCCTGGAAATGAAACAAAGGAAATCCTCGGTCGCCGGCGACCGGTTTGAATAGCGGTCGCCCCGGGTCCGAGCTGGCCGGGGTTGCCCCCGAAAAGCCGTGTCACCCGCAGTGTCCTTCCATGCCTCACCGCCTCCCCTGCCCGGCCCCCTCCGGCCCAGGTGCGCTTTCCCCGCCCTCCCCGCACCGGCACGTCAACCGCCTCAACGCCCTGATGTTCTTCCTGGTGGGCCTGCTGGGCACCACGACGGGCGCCCTGCTGCCTGAAATCATGCGCAAGTTCGCGGTGACCGGGACCGGCGTCTCGGTCTTCGTCGCCCTCTGGAGCGGGGGCGTCACCCTGGGCAGCGCGGCCACCAACGGCCTCGTGCGGCGCATCGAAGGCCCGGTGCTGCTGCGGCTGCAGTGCCTGTGCGCCATCCTCGCCCTCGCCGTCATGGGAGGGACCAGCCACTACGGCGTGTACCTGGGGGCCTATGTCGTGCTGGCGGTGGCTTGCGGCACGATGATCACGCTCGGCCACACGGTGGCGGCCTGCCACAACCCGGACGGCCTGGCCTCGGGCCTGAGCGTGATCGAGCTGGCGGTCGGCCTGGGCTACCTGTCGGCGCCCCTGTTCTTTGCGACGCTGTCGCAGCTCGGCCATGGCTGGGAGCACGGTCTTTGGCTGCTGTGCCTGCTGCCGGCGGCCATGATGGGGCTGCAGGCGCGGCTGGGCATCGACTTCCGGGCCGAGCCACCGGCCGTGGACGACCGCGCGGCGGCTGAAGCGCCCCTGCCCCGCGGCTGGCTGTACGGCTTCCTGGCGCTGCTGATGCTGGGATCGATCGGCATCCACTACATCGAGTGGGGCCAGAACACCTGGAACACCGTCTACACCATGCGCGCCCTCGGGGTCGACGGCGACACGGCCCGGGTGGTGTTCTCGGTGTTCCTGGGCGGCATCGTTCTCTCGCGCTTCCTCAACATCTTCCTGTCGCGACGCCTGCGGCTGCCGGTGCTCATCGGCCTCAACCTGGGGGCCATCGCCCTGGCCTTCGCCTTGTACTCGGGCGCGCAGGGCATGGTGCCCAGCGTGCTGGGCAACGCGCTGTTCGGACTAGGCCTGGGTGCCCTGCTGCCCAACATCATGGCCTTCACGCTGGAGAACCGGCTCCACCTGGCCGCACGCGTGTCCACGCTGGTCATCATGGGCGGGGGCCTGGGGGCCTTCGCGGGCGGCTTCGTGCTGGGCCTCGAGATGGAGAGGGGCCACCTGGCCGACCTCTACAGCCGCTCCTTTGCCGCGGCGCTGGCGCTCGTGGCGCTGGCGATGGCGGGGCTGTACCTGGTCCGGCGGCGCCTGGGGCTGCGCCTGGCCGGCCGGACGCCTGGAGCAACGCTCTAGACTTGCGGCCCCGGCTTTCACAGCTGCCGCGCATCCAACATCCAAAACCTGAGGACCCCCTCCCATGCATCCCCTCATCGCCAAGACCTTTGGCGGCCTGTCGGCACCCTACTACTTCCGTCAGTTCGTGTTCGGCCTCATCTTCCCGGCCTTCATGTATTTCATGATGAGCCGCACCCCGCATCCCGTCCCCATCGCCGCGATGCTCATGCTGACCGTCAACACGCTGCTCTATCCGTATGCGCGCTTCGTGTACGAAAGCATCGTGGGCTTCATCCTGGGTCAGAACGTGTTCTTCGTGAACGCCATCCTCATGCTGGTCGTCAAGTTCATCACCATGGCGTTGTGCTGGGGCTTTGCCATCTTCATCGCGCCCCTGGGCCTGGTCTACCTGTACATCCACCACACCCGTGCTGAAAGGCACTGACCCCTCTCGAGCCTGCGCGGCGTTGCTCCGACGCTCCTGATCCGCGCAATTAGCCAACAGATATCACACATGTCACCGCATCGCGCCGCCCTTGCCCCATTAGGCTAGAGGCTGGCCGCCATCGGCTGGGCCCGGTCCGGGCGCACCTGCGTACAACCTGGCAACAGCCACTCGCTTTTAAGGCTTTATCGTCATGAATGAATACATGCCCTGGGTCATCCTGGTGGCCTTGCTGGGCTGGATCGGCGTGCCGCTGGCGCGCCGCGCCCTCCTGCGCTGGCGTGCCCGGCGCGCGCAGGAGGTCACCCGTGGTCTGACACAGCCAAGCGCCGCTGCCACGCCTGCAGAAGAAAAAGCGGCCGAGGTCGACGAGGTGGCGGCGCAAGCGCAGGAGGAAGCCGAGCGTCTGCAGGTCGAGCGGGCCCGACTGGAAACTGAGCGCCAGCAGGCCGCGCAGGCGGCCCTGGCGGCAGAGCATGCCGCCCAGCTGGAGGCTGAGCGCCGGCGCGCCGAGCAGGCGCGGCTGGAAGCCGAGCGCCAGCAGGCCGAGCAGGCAGCCCTGGCGGCAGAGCGT
>CBINPE010000223.1:0-4125 GCA_966252435.1 uncultured Burkholderiales bacterium
AACATGCAGACCTCGTTCATGCACCCGCCCTTCGGCTTCGCCCTGTTCTACCTGCGCAGCGTGGCGCCCGTCAGCGACTACATCGACAAGATCACCAACCGCAACGTGGCCAAGGTGACCACGGGCCAGATCTACAACGGCGCCATCCCCTTCGTGCTCATCCAGATCGCGATGGTGGGCCTGCTGATCGCCTTCCCCGGCCTGGTCTCGCGCGGCGGCGACGATGCCGTGAAGATCGACGCCGACAAGGCCTTCGAGCAGATGCAACAGAACGCCGACAAGGACGACGACCCGATGCGCGGCATGCTGGAAGAGGCCGCACCGTCCAAGCCCTGAGCGCCCTGCCTGCTCATTTCCCTTGCGCCCCGGACCGCCCATGGCCGGGGCTTTTTTCGTGTGGCCTCACGGCCTGGATGCCGATCGCTGGACTGCGGGAGAATCGCCGCACCACGAATACGAATCCGCTTCTCCACCATGCTCTCACGCCCCGCCCCTGCCCGCCGCTGCTTCCTCCTTCTTCTGCCCGTCCTGGCAGGACTGGGCCTTGGCGGGGGGGCCGTCCGCGCCGCGCCGGTGGCACCGGCGGTGCGCACGGAGATCGACGCGCTGCTGAACCGGCTGCAGCGCTCCGGCTGCGAGTTCAACCGCAATGGCAGCTGGCACACCGGCGAGCAGGCCAAGGCGCATCTGCTGAAGAAGCTCGACTACCTCGAAGGCCGCGACGCGGTCCACAGCACGGAGCAGTTCATCGAGCTGGCCGCCTCGGCGAGCAGTGCCACCGGCACGCCCTATCTCGTCAAATGCAGCAGCGCGGCGCCACTGCCCAGCCGCCAATGGCTGACCGGGGAGCTGGCCACCCTGCGCGCGGGGAGTGGCGCGAAACCTTGAGCGCGAGGGGCGCGGCTCAGCGCTCCATCTTCATCGCGCGGATGAAGCCTTCGAACACGGGCCGCTGCTGCTCGAGCGAGCCGTTGGTGAAGGTGCCGGTGATCTGGATCGCCGTGCCCGGCGTCTTGGTGGCGATGTTGTACTGGAGGCTGCGGATGCCGTCCGAGGCACCGTCGAAGTCCAGGTAGACCGCCTTGCCCACCGGCAGGTTCTCGACGCGGCAGGCGTACACCTGGACCGGACGGCCGAACATCTGCGACATCTGGTTGGGCAGTTGCGCGCAATCGGACTCCATGGCCTTGGTGCTGGCAGGAATGTTCATCGGCGTGCTACGCACGTTGATGTTGTCGCGGAAGGCCGGGTTGGTCTGGGGCGCGAACAGCAGCTCGATGCGGCCTTCACGGATCTCGGTCTCGATCTGCTTGACCAGGTCGGGGTTGGCCTGCCTCATCGAGGCCAGGCCGCTGTCGAACAGCTTGGCGTTCTTGCGCACCTCGTCCCGCGTCAGGGAGGTCCAGCCGGCGGGCACCACGCTGCGGAACCCCATGGCGCTCACGTAGGTGCTCTGCGCCTGCGCCGACCAGGCGGCGCACAGCGCGGTCATGCCCAACAAGGCCCGGCACAGGTGCTTGCTCATCGTGGCGGTCTTGGGGAGGCTTTGGGTGTTCATCGCGTCATCCTTTGGTGTTTGAAACTGGGCCGGGGCATTATGGCCGTGCACGCCAGCACCCACACGGGAATGTCCCATGGCCGGGTTCGTTCCGCGCACTATGCTGCAGGTTCGCCCCCTTCCCAGCCGTCCCCGCCCATGAACGCGAACGACTCCAGCCGCCAGCGCTTGCGCGCCGTCCTCACGTCCCCGCCCTTCCTGCTCAGCCTGGCGCTGCTGATCGTCAACGACGCCTGGCTCAAGGCGGCCTTCCCGGGATGGGTGAGCGGCAAACTCTCCGACATCGCCGGCCTGGCCGTGGTGGGCCTGCCGCTGATGGCGGCGTGGCCCGCCCGGCGCTGGTTCGTCGGCGGCGTGCTGGCCGCGCTGTTCGCGGCCTGGAAGAGCCCCCTGTCGGGGCCGCTGATCGATGGCGTCAACGCCCTGGCGGCACCGCTGCGCTTCGGGCGCGTGGTCGACTACACCGACCTCGTGGCGCTGGCCGTGCTGCCCGTCTGCGCCTGGGCCGTCCGGCGGCCGGCCCGGTGGTCCCTGCCCTGGCCGACGCTGCAGCGGCTGCTGCTCGTGCCCAGCGTGGCGGCCACCCTGTTCGCGCTGGTCGCCACCTCGTCCCTGCCGACGCGCCAGCACTATGAAGTGCGACGCAGCGCGCTGCCCACCGCCGACGAGCTGCGCCAGGACCGGGTCATGGACGCGATCGCCGCAGTGGCCCTGCAGCACGGCCTGGCCTGCAGCAACTGCCCCGGCGGCGCCGACCACGCCGGGCCCGGCGTGCCCACGCTCTACCGGAGCGAAGGCCTGTCGCTGCGCTGCGAGTTCACCATGCCCCAGGTGGTGGCGTTCGACATCGTCGCCTACCCGGACGGCCTGTTCCTCGGCCGCTCAGGCCGCGAGAAGGCGGACACCCTGCGCGCTGCGCTCAAGACGATGTTCGCCCGGCGCTTCCAGGGGCTGGAGTACGTCGAGCCCCTGCGCGTGGGGGACCCCTTCGAGCCCTGAGCCGCGGAGCTGGCGAGACAGGCGTCCGATCTCCTGCCACAATACCGGCTGCTCCGGGGTGCACGCACGCGTGCTGAGATGGTGGCAGGCTACAGCGCCAAACCCGTGAACTTGAACCGGTTCGTACCGGCGTAAGAAGAGCCGTCACACCCTGTTGCTGCCTGCGGACCTCCGCCAGCCCTGGGGCGACCTTCGGAGCAGTTGCCGTACCACCCATCCACGAAGGAGCCCCCATGAACGCCCCCGACCCACTGGCTGTTGTCGACATCAAAAACCGGCTGGCGTCGCTGCGCAGCCCCCTGCCGGCCTCGCGCAAGGTGCATGTGCCCGGCCAGCTCCATGACCACGTCCGCGTGCCGATGCGCGAGGTCAGCCTCAGCAACGGCGAGGCCGTCACCCTCTACGACACCTCCGGCCCCTACACCGACCCGCAGGCCGAGATCGACGTGCGCCGCGGCCTGCCCGACCTGCGCGGCCCCTGGATCGCGGCGCGCGGCGACACCGAGCCCTACACCGGCCGCCTGCACGCCGCCGTCGACGACGGCCTGCGCGATGCCGACAACCTGGCCCGCCTGCGCGCCGAGGCCGCCGGCCTGCAGCGCACCCCGCGCCGCGCCAAGGCCGGCGCCAACGTCAGCCAGATGCACTACGCGCGCCGCGGCATCATCACGCCCGAGATGGAGTACGTCGCCCTGCGCGAGAACGGCAAGCGCGAGTGGATGCGCGAGTACCTCGCCAGCACCGAGCGCGAGAACCGCCGCCGGGGCAACGGCCTGGGGGCGCAGCTGCCGCCCGAGTTCACGCCCGAGTTCGTGCGCGACGAGGTGGCCCGCGGGCGCGCCATCATCCCCGCCAACATCAACCACCCCGAGATCGAGCCGATGGCCATCGGCCGCAACTTCGCGGTCAAGATCAACGCCAACATCGGCAACTCGGCCGTCACCTCGTCGATCGAGGAAGAGGTGGAAAAGCTCGTGTGGTCGATCCGCTGGGGCGCCGACACCGTGATGGACCTGTCCACCGGCCGCCACATCCACACCACCCGCGACTGGATCCTGCGCAACAGCCCCGTGCCCATCGGCACCGTGCCGATCTACCAGGCGCTGGAGAAGGTGGGCGGCATCGCCGAGGAGCTCAGCTGGCCGATCTTCCGCGACACGCTGATCGAGCAGGCCGAGCAGGGGGTGGACTACTTCACCATCCACGCCGGCGTGCGCCTGCCCTTCATCCACCTCACCGCCGACCGGCGCACCGGCATCGTCTCGCGCGGCGGCTCGATCATGGCCAAGTGGTGCATCACCCACCACAAGGAAAACTTCCTGTACACGCACTTCGAAGAGATCTGCGAAATCATGAAGGCCTATGACGTGAGCTTCTCTCTGGGCGACGGCCTGCGCCCTGGCTGCGCCGCCGACGCCAACGACGAGGCCCAGTTCGCCGAGCTGCGCACCCTGGGCGAGCTGACGCAGCTGGCCTGGAAGCACGACGTGCAGACCATGATCGAAGGCCCTGGCCACGTGCCCATGCACATGATCCAGGCCAACATGGAAGAGCAGCTCAAGCACTGC
>CBINPE010000224.1:0-4025 GCA_966252435.1 uncultured Burkholderiales bacterium
GGGAGGGTCTGCGTCTCGCTCAGCGTGGCTGATGCGAGGCGAGCTGCGAAGGCTGCGCCCCATCCCAATTTTCCGCCCGCGGGGGATCCAGCGGGGGAAGGAGCGGACCCCCTCCCCCGCTGGGGGAGGGTTGGGGTGGGGGCTGGTGCGTACCGCGGGCCAATCCCGTCGTGCTGGGCACTGTTTTTTTTGAGGGCTTTGCCTCACCTCGCTTCACTCAGGAGGCAACGCCCCGCGCTCAAGCGGTATCGCTCAATGCGGGTGGTACTGCAGCAGCAAGGGGCTGCTCGGATCCGCTTTCTCCGCCACTGCGGCTGCCGTCGCCTCTTCCGTCACAAGCGGGGAGGGCAGGTGGGTGTCGAATTCGTCGTACCAGGTGGTGGGCGGCGTGTCGCGGGAGGGCACGCCCTCGAGCATCGCGGCCGCCATCGCCGAGGCTGGCTCTGCCTCTGGCGCATGCGCCCCGGTCTTGCCAGCCATGGCCGGCTGGGCCTGGTGCGGTGGCTCGGACAAGGCCTCGTTGGCAATGTAGAACGTGACCGTGGCCGGATCGACCGGGGGCAGGGCCAGGGGTGCCGGATGCGCGTGCACCGGGGCGGCCTGGCGCGGGGCTTCGGGCTCAGGGACCTTGAACAGGTCGCGCACCTGCGCCACAGTGGGCAGTTCGCCCTCGAACCACTCGTACAGGGGGATGCCCACCGTTTCCAGCACGCGCGAGACCCGCTCGTGCCGGCGCAGGGACTTGTCGGCCGCATGGTGGCTGCGGATCTCGATCACCGCCACCACCCGCGACAAGGGATCGGCCACCACCAGGTCCACGCAGTGGCTGCCCACGCGGCGCAGCCACTGGGCATAGGAATAACGGGTGGGAACCTTGATGAAGCGCGACAGCGGCAGCTGGCCGAACACCATGTAGCCGGGCAGGGCGCGGCTGAGCAGGTCGTAGGCATTGCGTTCAGGCACGCTCAGCACCCGCGTGGCCTGGGGCGGCCATCCGGCCACCGTGTCGACGTTGTCGATGGTGCCCCGCCGCTCGGCCGGCACCACGCGATGCTTGTGGACACGCACTGCAGCGGCAATCACCAGCAGCAGAACCGATACGACCGACACGACAATGAGTTGATCAATCATGGCAATGGCGCTGCTGACGCTGCGACGAGTGACGAGCCCGGACAATACCGGGCACGGGGGTTGGGGTCAATCGGCTTGTACAAACTGCTACAACCCTGAACAGGGGGGTGGTGGTGGGCGCAGCAGGCATCGTCATCCGCCGAGCATGCCGCCCAGGTTCTTCATGCCACCCATGCGCTTGAGCATCTTCATCATGCCGCCGCCCTTCATCTTCTTCATCATCTCCCGCATCTGCTCGTACTGCTTCAGCATGCGGTTGACCTCCTGCACCTGAACGCCGGCTCCGGCGGCGATGCGGCGCTTGCGGGTGGCCTTGATCAATTCAGGCTTGCGCCGCTCCAGGGGCGTCATGGAGCAGATGATGCCTTCCATGCGGCGCACGTCGCGTTCGGCGCGTTCCATGTCCTCGGCCCCCAGGTTGCCCGCCTTGCCCATCAGCTGGGTGGGCAGCTTGTCCATCAGGCCCGCCAGGCCGCCCATGCTCTTCATCTGGGAGATCTGGGCCAGGAAGTCGTTCAGGTCGAAGGTGTCGCCCGACTTGACCTTCAGGGCCAGCTTCTGGGCCGCCGCCAGGTCGACGTTCTTCGTCACCTCTTCCACCAGGGCGACGATGTCGCCCATGCCCAGCACGCGCCCGGCGTGGCGCTCGGCGTCGAACACCTCGAGGCCGTCGATCTTTTCGCTGACCCCCGCGAACTTGATCGGCGCACCGGTCACCTGCCGCACCGACAGGGCCGCGCCGCCGCGCGAGTCGCCGTCCATCTTGGTCAGCACGATGCCGGTCAGGGGCAGGGCCTCCTTGAAAGCCTTGGCGGTGTTGACGGCGTCCTGGCCCTGCATGGCGTCGACCACGAACAGGGTCTCCACCGGCTGCAGCGCCGCATGCAGGGCCTTGATCTCGGCCATCAGGGCTTCGTCGATTGCCAGCCGGCCGGCAGTGTCCACCAGCAACACCTCGAAGTAGTGCTTGCGGGCATGGTCGAGCGCGGCGCGCACGATGTCCAGGGGCTGGCTGCCGGCGTCGGAAGGGAACCACTCGGCCCCGGCCTGCCGGGTCACGGTCTTGAGCTGCTCGATGGCCGCCGGCCGGTAGACGTCGGCCGAGACGGTGAGCACCTTCTTGCGGCGCTTCTCGATCAGGTGCTTGGCCAGCTTGGCGGTGGTGGTGGTCTTGCCGGCACCCTGCAGGCCGGCCATCAGGATCACGGCGGGCGGCTGGGCGGCCAGGTTGATGTCGGCGATGCCGCCGATCTCGTTGCCCGCCATGGTGGCGGCCAGCTCGCGGTGCACCACGCCGACCAGGGCCTGCCCGGGCGACAGCGAGCCCACCACCTCGGCGCCCAGGGCCTTGTCCTTGACGCGGCTGATGAAGTCGCGCACCACCGGCAGGGCCACGTCGGCCTCCAGCAGGGCCATGCGCACCTCGCGCAGCATGTCCTGGACATTGCTTTCGGTGATGCGGGCCTGGCCGCGCATGGTCTTGACCAGGCGGCCGAGCCGTTCAGTGAGTGTGGATGCCATAGGGAATAGAAAAGGGACGGAAGGGGCCCAGGTGACAAGCAAAAGGCCGGCCCGGACGGGCTGCGGGCCGGCGCTCAGTCAGCGCTCAATCAGTACACTGTGGCCATGATTCTAACTTTCGATGCCTGGGATCATCCGCCCGGCCTGGCCCCCTGGCTGCTGACAGCCACGCTGCTGGCCGTCCTGTGCTACGGCGTGGCCGGCTGGCTGGACGATGCCTTCGACCGCACGGCCGCCGACAAGGCCGTGGCCCTCGACATGACGGCCGGGGTGGGGCTGGCGCGCATCAGCCTGTGGACGGGGTGGGTGCTGCACGCCGTGGTCATCCTGATGGACGCCCTCAGTGCCGGGCTGCACATGGCGCGCTTCGGCTTCGCCCCCGCGTTGTCGGTGACGGCGTGGCTCGTGCTGGGCGTCTACGGAGTGGAAAGCCGTTTCCTGCCGCTCACCGGCGCGCGCCGCGCCCTGGCCCTGTGCGCGCTGGGCTGTGTGGTGCTGGCCGGCATCTTCCCTGGCGAGCCGCTGCCCCACGTGGCGCGCTGGGCGCCCCTGCACTGGGTGCTGGGCATCGCCTCCTATGGCTTGTTTGGTGCGGCGGTGCTGCACGCGGTGCTGCTCAACCGCACCGAGCGCCAGTTGCGCCGCAAGGCCGTGGCCCTGGGGTCGCCGGGCCTGCCCCTGCTGCAACTCGAGCGCCTGACCTTCCGCTTCGTCGAGGCGGGTTTCGTGGTCCTGACGGCCGCCTTGCTGCTCGGCTGGGGCGTGGCCTCGCCCTGGCGCTGGGACCACAAGACGGTGTTCTCCTTGCTCGGCTGGGCCGTCTTCGCGGCGCTGCTGGTGGGTCGCCATGCCTTTGGCTGGCGCGGCCTGCAGGCCACGCGCTGGCTCTACGCCGGGGCGGTCCTGCTGTTCCTGGCCTATGTGGGCTCGCGTTTTGTGCTGGAGGTTCTGCTCCACCATTGAAGCCGACCATGCCGCTGACACATCTTCCTCATGAAATACCTGCTTTTGCTGGCGCTCCTGGTGACCGTCATCTGGTACCTGGGCGCGGCGCGCCGCCGCGTCGAACAGCCGCCCCCGGCCGCGGCACCCCCGCGCCGGCCGGTGGAGATGGTGTGCTGTGCCCAATGCGGCCTGCACCTGCCCCGGGGCGAAGCCCTGCCGGGCCGGGGGGGCATGTTCTGCGATGCCGCGCATCGCGAGGCTTTCGAGCAAGCCCACCCGTGACACAACGGCGCGGCCTAGTACCTCGTCTCAGGGAATTTGAAGGGTTGGTGCTGGGAGCGCCCCCACCCCAGTCCTCCCCCAGCGGGGGAGGGGGGCCGCTCCTTCCCCCGCTGGGGGAAGGTTGGGATGGGGGCGCGGCGGTGGCA
>CBINPE010000225.1:0-4004 GCA_966252435.1 uncultured Burkholderiales bacterium
CAGCGCCACCTGCGCATCGGCTACAACCGCGCGGCCCGGCTGCTGGAACAAATGGAGAAGTCGGGTGTCGTATCGAGCATGTCTTCCAACGGAAACCGGGACATCATGGTCCCGGCGCGCGCAGAATGAAATTTGATTGGGGTTGGTTGGTGAGGATGAAGGCACCCAGCCGGTGGCCGGGTGCCGTGGTGGGAACGGTGGTGGCGGTGGTGGCGGCAGCGGTCCTGGCTGGGGCGCTGGCCAGTCCGGCCCAGGCCGCCGACGGGATGGACAGCCTGCGCAGCTTCGTCGGTGAGGCGCAGACCGGCAAGGCGCAGTTCACGCAGACGGTCACCTCCAGCGACGGGGGCAAGAAGAAGACCTCGAGCGGTTATTTCGAGTTCGCACGGCCGAACCGCTTCCGCTTCGTCTACAGCAAGCCCTTCGAGCAGGTGCTGGTGGCCGACGGCAAGAAGGTCTGGATGTTCGATCCCGACCTGAACCAGGTCAGCACCCGCTCCATGGACGAGGCCCTGGGCGCCACCCCGGCGGCCTTGCTGGCGGGTCAGGCCCTGGAGAAGGATTTCGAGCTGGCCGCCCAGCCTGCCAAGGACGGGCTGGAATGGGTCAAGGCCACCCCGAAGGTCAAGGACGGCAACTTCCAGTTCCTGAACGTGGGGTTCCGCGGCAAGGAGCTGGCGGCGCTGGAGATCGTCGACAGCTTCGGCCAGCGCTCGCTGATGTCCTTCACACAGTGGACATCCCCGGTGAACTGGCCGGCCGGCCACTTCCAGTTCACGGTGCCCCCGGGGGCGGACGTGCTGACCCAGTGAGCCTGTGGGCTGAGAGCGACGCCACGCACGCGTGACGGCGCGGGGTCCGGGAGGATTTGGGGATTCCTTCGCTTGCGTGTGCACGCCACCGATGTGGCCGGCGGGGGGGACGGTACATTCGCCGCGGGATGCCTGAACGAGAAAGGAGCCGCGCCATGACCCCCTCCAGCCCCAATCCCTATGCGCCCCCGAAGTCGGCTGTGGCCGATGGCCTGCCTGGGCACTGCACGCGCCAGGGCAAGTTCGTCATCGTGCCTGCTGGCTCGGACCTGCCGCCGCGGTGCATCCATTGCAACGCCCCCGCGGTGCTGCCGGTCAAGAAGAAGAAAGTCTATTGGCACAGCCCCTGGATTTTTCTGCTGTTGCTGCTCAACGTCCTGCTCTACCTGATCGTGGGCCTGATCACGCGACGGTCGTTCCAAGTGTCGCCAGGCTTGTGCGAAACCCATGCCGCTGCACGCCGACGCCGGATCGGCCTGTGGCTCGGGGGCGGGGTCCTGGCCCTGGGCGCGGGCTGGCTCCTGCTGGAATACCAGCAGGATCTGGGTTCGGGCTTGGCGTTCGCTCTGGCCCTGGTGCTGTTCATCGGGGCGGCGGTGGCCACCCGCACGGTGTATCCCAAGGAAATCACCAAGACCCATGCCCGGCTGGCGGGCTGCAAGGAGCCGTTCCTGGCATCCCTGGATTGAGTCGGCATGAGGGGCGCGGCGGACCGTGACATCCGTCATGCCGTCCTGCTGAGCGCCGACGAGCGGTCGACGAAAGGGGATGAACGGCGCTCTTCCCTGGTTGATGAATGGACGATAACGGTGCGACAGTTTCAACCAGTTACTTCTTGTTGCCCTTCGCCGTACAGCTGTTGCAGGACTCCCTCATGTGCAAGCGCCTCACCTCCCGTGGCTTCACCTTGGTGGAGTTGATGACCGTCCTGGCCATCGTGGGAATCCTGGCCACGGTGGCCTGGCCCTCCTACCGGCAGCACGTCCGCAAATCCATCCGGGCTGAAGCGCAGACCTACATGTTGTCGGTCTCCGGGCGGCAACAGCAGTACCTCCTCGACACCCGCGCTTACGCCACCAAGGCGACGCTCGATGCGGTCATCCCGGCCCCCACCAATGTGGCCAACGCCTACGTGGTCACGATGCCTGACCCCGCCGGGACGCCCCCGACGTTCACCCTCACGCTCACCCCCAACGCGGCGCAGTCGGCCGAGCCCTGCGGCACCTTGAGCATCAACCAGGCCGGGATCAAGACGGCCGCCCAGTCCAACTGCTGGTGAGGAGGGCCCATGCATCACCTTGTCCCCGCTTTTCCCCGCCGGCCGGTGCGCGGCTTCACCATGGTCGAGTTGATGGTGGTGCTGGCGGTGTTGGTCGTGGTGGTAGGGGTGGCCGCGCCCACCATGGGCCCCTTCATCTCCACGCAGCAGATCAAGGCGGTGTCGTTCGACCTCACCAGCGACCTGCTGATGGCCCGCAACGAAGCCCTCAAGCGCAATGCCAGTGTCACGATCTCGCGCAAGGACGGGGACTGGGCCAAGGGCTGGACGGTCGTGGCCAGCGACGGCGACGACATCAGCGCACGCAACGCGCCGCACGTGAGCGTTCAGTTCCTCAACGCACCGGCATCGATCACCTTCGACGTCAACGGCCGCGTCTCCTCGCCCACCGCGGCCGTGCGCATCACCCTCGACTCCAGCCTGTCCGGTGCCACCAGCCGCTGCGTGCAGCTGGACCTCGCCGGCCGGGCGAAGACCTTGACGGGAGCCTGCTCGTGAAAACGAACCGCCTTGTTGACATGCCGGCGCACATCCTGCCGCGGACCCGGTTCGCCCGACGGCAGCAGGGTGCCTTGCTGATGGAGGTGCTGGTGTCGGTCCTGATCTGCGCCTTCGGCCTGCTGGGCTTCGTGGGCATGCAGGCCCGCGCCGCGCAGATGTCGTTCGAGGCACACCAGCGCGGCCAGGCCCTGCTGCTGGTGGAGGACATGGTCAACCGCATCAAGGCCAACCGCGCCAACGCCGGCAGCTACCTGACCAACGGGCTGGTCGGTTCGGGGGACACCGCCAGCTGCGCCAGCGCCGCCACGGTGGCGGCGCGCGACCTGTGCGAGTGGACCAACCAGGTGCGCGGCAGTGCCCAGTTGATCGGTGGCGCCAACGGCAGAAAAATTGGTGCCATGCTGACGGCGCGCGGCTGCATCTCCCTCGCGGCCGGCACCACCGACCGCTACATCGTGGCCGTGTTCTGGGAAGGCATCCTGCCCACCGGCGCCCCGGCAGGCAGCTGCACCGGACTCTCGGACACCTACCCCACGGCGACCCTGCTGCGCAGCGCGTCCTCGACGCTGTGCATCGCCCAGCTGACGGGCGACGCCGACGACGGTCGCTGCTGAGGAGACGGCCATGCGCGCGCTCGCCTTGTCCTCGTCGCAGCATGCCATTGCGCGGTGCGTCCACCGTCAGGCGGGCCTGACCCTGGTCGAGCTGATGGTCGGCATGACGCTGGGCCTGCTGCTGGTGGGCGGGCTGTTGACCCTGGTGGCTCATACGTCCAACAGCGAGCGCGACCTCGCCCGCGCCACGGTCCAGATCGAGGATGCCCGCTTCACCTCCGAGCTGTTGCAGGAGGACCTGCGCGTCGCCGGCTTCGTGGGCGAGCTGCCGCTGACGGGCGTCAGCTACGTGCCCGGCACGGCCGATCCCTACACGGTCATCAACCCTTGCAGCGTGGCGCCCGCTGGCGCGTTCAGCTACGACAGCAGCGCGGCCCAGCCGCTGAAGGTGCCTGCGGCCGTGGAGGGCTATGCCGCCAACCAGACGCTGAGCTGCCTGTCGAACCGGTTGGCTGGCACCGATGCCCTGGTCGTGCGCCGGCTGGCCACCACGACCACCCCGGTGTCGGCGGTCGCGAGTGGCAACCAGCAGTACTACGTCCAGTATTCCTATTGCGAGAGCGACCCGGCCGTCAAACTCGTCTTCGACAAGGACGCCTCGGCCTTCACGCTGCGCAACCGGGCCTGCAGCGGCACCAATCCGCTGCGTGCCTACGTCACCCGCATCTATTTCGTCGCCAGCTGCAATGTCTGCGGCACGGACACCATCCCGACCCTGAAGCGCATGGACCTGGTCAATGGCACGCTGGTTGAGACTGCGCTGGTCGAGGGTGTGGAGACGCTGCGCTTCGAATACGG
>CBINPE010000226.1:0-3944 GCA_966252435.1 uncultured Burkholderiales bacterium
TCCGCTGGGCTGGGGGGGGGGTG
Source organism: uncultured Burkholderiales bacterium (assembly GCA_966252435.1). Classification (GTDB taxonomy): domain Bacteria; phylum Pseudomonadota; class Gammaproteobacteria; order Burkholderiales; family Burkholderiaceae_C; genus CANHBY01. The sequence continues at coordinate 24 of CBINPE010000226.1, forward strand.
GGCTGGGGGGGGTTGTGGGCTTTATGGGGGGCTTTGGGGGGGCTTTTTTCCACACCGCCCAACAACCCCGCCAGACCCGCGTTCAGCGGCGCAGCCTGCCGCGGCAGGCCTGCGACGCTACCGGGGCGGGCACAATCCGGGGATGTCGAATGCCCCCTCCCCGCTCCAATTCCAGGTGCTGCGCACCGAAGGCCCGGCCCGCCGCGGCCGCCTCACCCTGCCCCATGGGGTCGTCGAGACCCCCATCTTCATGCCCGTGGGCACCTACGGCACCGTCAAGGGCGTGATGCCGCGATCGCTCGAGGAGATGGGGGCCCAGATCATCCTCGGCAACACCTTTCACCTGTGGCTGCGCCCGGGGCTGGACGTGATCCGCCAGTTCGGCGGGCTGCACCGCTTCGAGAGCTGGCGCAAGCCCATCCTCACCGACAGCGGCGGCTTCCAAGTCTGGAGCCTGGGCGAGATGCGCAAGATCAGCGAGGAAGGCGTGCGCTTCTCCTCCCCAGTCAACGGCGACAAGCTGTTCCTCACGCCCGAGGTCAGCATGCAGATCCAGCACGTGCTGAACTCCGACATCGTGATGCAGTTCGACGAGTGCACGCCCTACGAGCACCAGGGCCGGCTGACCACCGAGCGCGAGGCGCGCCTGAGCATGGAGATGAGCCTGCGCTGGGCGCGCCGCTGCCGCGACGAGCTGGCGCGGCTGGGCAACACCAACGCCCTGTTCGGCATCGTGCAGGGTGGGATGTTCGAGTCGCTGCGCGACGTCTCGCTGGCCGGGCTGGCCGAGCTGGACCTGCCCGGCTATGCCATCGGGGGCCTGAGCGTGGGCGAGCCCAAGGCGGACATGCAACGCATCCTGCGCCACACCGCGCCGCAGCTGCCGGCGCACAAGCCGCGCTACCTGATGGGCGTGGGGACCCCGGAAGACCTGGTGGACAGCGTGGCCCAGGGCATCGACATGTTCGACTGCGTGATGCCCACCCGCAATGCCCGCAACGGCCACCTGTTCACGCGCTTCGGCGACCTGAAGCTGCGCAACGCGCGCCACAAGACCGACGAAGGCCCGGTGGACATGAGCTGCAGTTGTCACACCTGCCAGAACTTTTCGCGCGCCTACCTGCACCACCTGGACCGCTGCGGCGAGATGCTCGGCCCCATGCTGGCCAGCATCCACAACCTGCACTACTACCTGAACCTGATGCGCGAGATGCGCGAGGCGCTGGACGAGGGACGCTTCGCGGATTTCGTGGTGCAGTTCAAGGCGGACCGGGCCAGGGGGGTGTAGCTGCGCACCAGGGTGCAAGCCACTTCGTCACAGAGGAGGCAGCGCAGCCCACTTCTCTGCCACGCGTCGGCAAGCCGCGATCAGGTCATGCACGATGCGCTCATCCACATACAGATCGCCTTCATACTCGCCCAGGTTGCGAATGTCGTGAGCCTTGGACAGAACCCGCTACACCTCCGGTCCCAACCCCAGGGTATGTGGCAGAAGCTGGAAGACGATGTATCTGTTTCCCGAGCGGTAACCCCGGCGGCGCAAGGCCGCCAGGCAAAGCGCATGGGCTGCGTTGTAAGCCAGATCGAAGCGGCTTTCCAGCGCAAGGCCCGCCTTGCTCGCGTCTTCCAAGCGTGCCAGGCCTGAACGTTGCAGTCCCTCCAGTTCCTTGACGTCCGGAGGCTCGGCTTTCAACGGCTTGCCTGGGCCACACAGGTTCTCAAACGCTGAACTCATCTTCCTTTCCCAACAGCCAGATCTTGGGTTGTGCCAGCACCCGGCTGATGAAGGCATCTCCCCGCGTGCGCCGCTTGCTCAGCTCCTTCGCCGTCAGGATGGTGGGATTGACGGTACGGCCGAGTTCCATCCCGACATTCTCCAGCACGCCGAAAAGGTCCCCATACGACAAATCGTCGCTAACCACCATCAAATCGATGTCACTCAAGGCCGTGTCCTCGTGCTTCGCCACCGAGCCGAACACGAAGGCCGCCTGGATCCGGTCGGCCAAGGGCGCCAGGGCGGCGCGCAGGGGCTCGGCCAGGCCGTGCGTCTTCTGGACGATCAGGCACAGCTCGGAAAAAATCGGCGAGTCAGGGTTCGCCTGATAGTGCTTCTGGTTGCCCACCCGCTGCGTTCTCACCAAGCCCACCTGCGCCAGTTTGGCCAACTCGCGCTGGACCGCACCCGAGCCTGCACCTGCCAGGGTGATCAGCTCATTGGCGTAGTAGCTGCGCGACGGCTGCCCGAACAGCAGGCCCAGCACGCGCTGCTGCACGCCTGAAAACAAGGCATCGCTCAAACTGGTTTTCTTGATGTGCATTCCCTTGGCCCCCATGCCCAGATTGGGCACGATCATACCCAATTTGGGCATGATCGTGCCCAATCTGGGCATGCCAACCGCCCCGCTCAAGCCACCGGCTTGTCGAGCAAGGCCTGCACCTGCGCCTGCAGGCCGGCCGGGCTCACCGCCTCCGGGGCCAGCGGCGGCGCCACCACCAGGGTCACGGGGCTGAACCAGCCGCGCCGGAACGGCCGGCGCATGGCCGAGCCCTCGATGCGCGAGAAGAACGAGCCCCACAGGTTCTGGAGGGCCATCGGCACCACCGGCACCGGATTGCTCTGCAGGATCTTCATGATGCCGCCCTTGAACTCGGCCATCTTGCCGTCGCGCGTGATCGCACCTTCCGGAAAGATGCACAGCAGGTCGCCCTCCTCCAGCACCTGGCGCGCGGTGGCGAACGCCCGCTCATAGGTGGCCGGGTCCTCGCGCTGCGGGGCGATCGGGATGGTCTTGGCCAGGCGGAAGACCCAGCCCAGCACCGGCGTGGCGAACACACGGTGGTCCATGATGAAGCGGATCGGGCGCGGGCTGGCCGCCGCCATCACCACCGGGTCGATGAAGCTGGCGTGGTTGCATACCAGGATCGCCGCGCCCTTCACAGGGATGTGCTCCTCGTTCACCACCCGGAAGCGGTAGATGCAGCGCGTGGCGATGAAGGCCAGGAAGCGCAGCAGGTACTCGGGCACCAGCAGGAAGATGTAGCCGGCCACCAGCGCGTTCAGCACGCCCACCACGAGGATGATCTGCGGGATCGTGAGGTGCCAGTGCAGCAGCAGCGTCACCAGCCCGGCGCTGACGATCATGAACAGCGCGTTCAGGATGTTGTTGGCGGCGATGATGCGCGCCCGGTGGCTGGGCTGCGAGCGCAGCTGGATCAGCGCGTACATGGGCACGCTGTACAGCCCCGCGAACGCCGACAGCAGCGCCAGGTCGGCCATCACGCGCCAGTGCGCCGGGCGGCTCAGGAAGGTGGCCACGTCGAACAAGGTGCCCGCCACGCCACCCAGCCCGCGCGAGGCGAAGTAGAGGTCGACCGCGAACACGCTCATGCCGATCGCCCCCAGCGGCACCAGGCCGATCTCCACGTGCCGGCGGCTCAGCACCTCGCACAGCAGCGAGCCCACGCCGATGCCCACCGAGAACACCGCCAGCAGCAGCGAGGCCACCTTGGGGTCGCCGTGCAGCACGTCCTTGGCGAAGGCCGGGAACAGCGACAGGAACACCGCACCGAAGAACCACATCCACGAGATGCCCAGCAGCGAGCGAAACACCACCAGGTTGTCATGCGCCAGGCACAGGTTGCGCCAGGTTTCGGTGACGGGGTTCCAGTTGATGCGCAGCCCGGGGTCGATGGCCGGCGTGGGCGGGATGAACTGCGCCGCCAGGCGGCCCAGCACGGCCAGCCCCAGGCACACCCCCGCCACCAGGTGGACACCCGTCCCGGGCATCGCCATCAGCAGCCCGCCGCCGATGTTGCCCAGCAGGATCGACACGAAGGTGCCCATCTCGACCATGCCGTTGCCGCCAGTCAGCTCGCGCTCGCCCAGGTGCTGCGGCAGGTAGGAGAACTTGACCGGCCCGA
>CBINPE010000227.1:0-3848 GCA_966252435.1 uncultured Burkholderiales bacterium
ATCCTCGATACACACCATCGCGTGGTTTTGGCTGATCGCGGTTGAGGTCTTGTGCAGGTAGTCGCGACGGGCGTTGCCGATGCGGGAATGAATCTTCTGGACTGTGGCCTTGGCCTTCTTCCAGTTGTTGCTGAACTTCGTTTTGCGGCTCATGGCCTGCTGCGCTCTGCGTAGGGTGGTTTCGTGCCGCCTGAAACTGTTGAGTGGCGCGTAGAACGTGCCGTCCGACAGCGTGGCGAAGCGTTTGATCCCCATGTCGATGCCCACCGCACTGCCTTGCGGCACCTCGGCTTCGACTTCACGGCGCGTCTGGATGCTGACGAACCATTTGCCCCCCTTCAGGCTGACGGTGACGTTGCGCAACTCGCCCAGCGCTTGGCGGCTGTTGCGGTAGCGCAGCCAACCGAGCTTGGGCAGAAAGATGCGCCCACTGCCCTGGTCGAGCTTGATCTGCTTCGGGTCAGGATAGCGGAAGCTGTCGCGTTGCCCCTTGCGCTTGAAGCGAGGAAAGTCGGCCCGCTTGTCGAAGAAGTTCTTGTAGGCTCGCTCCAAGTCCTTCAGGGCGTGCTGCAGTGGATGCACCGGTGCATCCTTCAACCAGGCGGTCTCGGTGCTGTTGCGCCAGACCGTCAGTTGCTTGGCCATCGCCACATATCCGATGAACTTGCCACCCGCCTCGTGGTTAGCCTTTTGCAAGGCCAGCGCCTTGTTGAACACGAAACGGCATGACCCGGCAAAGCGACGCATCTGGCGTTGCTGTTCGCCATTGGGCATGAGTTCGTATTGGAAGGCTTGCAGCCGCTGCATCCATGAATGATGCAACACTCATCCCCACATGTCGAACGCGTTTGGGCCCTTCGACGCCGTGCTTCTAAAAATGGCCTGCAAACAGGCCATTTCCAAGAGAGGTCCTGTTCACCCAGCGAACGCCCTTGCTCTCCGCGCTATCCTTCCCCGCCCTGAAGGGCGGGGTTTGCCGCGCAACTGATCAATCGCGCACGGCCGCCGAAAGCGCCTTGTTCACCCGCAAGGCCAGCAGGGTGCACACCGCCCCGGACAGCAGGTACAGGCTGACCGCCCCCAGGCCGAAGCGCACAGACAGCCCCAGGGCCACCAGGGGGGCGAAGGCCGCCCCGATGAGCCAGGCCAGGTCCGCGGTCAGGGCGGCCCCGGTGTAGCGGAAGCGGGGCAGGAAGTTGGAGGTCACCGACCCCGCCGCCTGCCCATACGACAGGCCCAACAGCACGAAGCCGATCAGGATGAAGGCATCTTCGCCATACGCCCCGCCGCCCAGCAACCAGGGGGCGAAGACGCTGAACACCGCGATCAGCACCGCCAGCGTGCCCAGGGTACGGCGACGGCCGATGCGGTCCGCCAGCAGACCCGACAGGGGCATGGCCACCGCCGCCAGCACCGCCCCCATCAGCTCGATCGACAGGAATTCCTGGATGCCATGTTCTGAATACAGCATCACCCAGGAGAGCGGGAAGACCGTGACAATGTGGAAAAGAGCATAGCTGGCCAGCGCGGCGAAAGCGCCGATGAAGACGTTGTGCCCCTGGGCGGCGAACAGCTCGCGGGCGTTGCAAGGCTCCAGCTCATGCGCCTCGAGCTGGCGTTCGTACTCGTGCGTCACCACCAGCCGCAGCCGGGCGAACAGGGCCACGACGTTGATCGCGAAGGCGGCGAAGAAGGGATAGCGCCAGCCCCAGCTCAGGAAATCCTCGGGCGACAGCTGGCTCCAGGCATAGGCGAACAGGCTGCAGGCGATGAAGAACCCCAGGGGGGCCCCCAGCTGGCACAGCATCGCGTACCAGCCGCGCCGGTTCTCTGGCGCGTTCAGCGCCAGCAGCGAGGGCAGCCCGTCCCAGGACGCCCCCAGGGCCAGCCCCTGCCCGATGCGGCACAAGGTCAGCAGGCCAATGGCCGCGGCGCCCAGGCTGTTGTAGCCCGGCAACAAGGCCATGCCGGCCGTGGAGCTGCCCAGCAGGAACAGCGCGATGGTCAGCTTGGCACTGCGCCCGAAGCGGCGCTGGATCTGCATGCCGATCAGCGTGCCCAGCGGCCGCACCACGAAGGCCACGGCGAACAGGGCAAAGGCGTACAAGGTGCCCTGCACCCGGTCCACGAAGGGAAAAAATACCGCAGGGAACACCAGGACGGACGCCATGCCGTAGACGAAGAAGTCGAAATACTCGGACGCTCGCCCCACCACGACGCCCACGGCGATGTCGCCGGGCGCCACGTCGGCCGGAACCGTGGAACGGGGGTAGGGGGAGGAAGGGACGGCTTGCAGGTGGGGATGGGCGGATGCAGTCATGGTGAAAGGGAACCGAAGAAAGAATCAAGGCCATGCCTGTCCACACCTTGGAGCGCAGTGCAGCTCCGTCGTGCGGACGGGCCCTAGGACAAAATGTCCAATCGTTCACACGCCCCCATCAAGATACATTCCTGGCCGTCGCGCAACTGGCGTTTCCCCTGCGCTCGGTAACCCGGATGTACTGATGTCCCCATTTCCTATCTCCTCCACCGTCCTGCGCCGCGTGGCGCTGTCGGGCCTGCCTGGGCTGGCCCTGCTCCTGAGCGGCTGCAACAACGCCATCGTGATGAACCCGTTCGGGGACATCGCCCGGCAGCAGTCGCAGCTCATCGTCACCGCGACCTTGCTGATGCTGCTGATCGTCGTGCCGGTGATCATCCTCACCCTGGTCTTCGCCTGGCGCTACCGCCAATCCAACACCTCGGCCGCCTACCAGCCCGACTGGGACCACTCCACCCGGCTGGAGCTGGTGATCTGGGGGGCGCCGCTGCTGATCATCATTGCCCTGGGGGCGGTGACCTGGATCACCACGCACAAGCTCGACCCCTACCGGCCGCTGGATCGGGTGGACGCCCAGCGTCCGCTGGACCCGGCCGTCAAGCCCCTGGTGATCCAGGTGGTTTCGCTGGACTGGAAATGGCTGTTCCTCTACCCCGAGCAAGGCATCGCCACCGTCAACGAACTGGCCGCGCCCGTGGACCGGCCGATCCAGTTCCAGCTCACCTCCTCCACGGTGATGAACACCTTCTACGTGCCGGCCCTGGCGGGGATGATCTACACCATGCCCGGGATGCAGACCCAGCTCCACGCGGTCATCAACCAGCCGGGTGAGTACCAAGGCCTGTCGGCTCACTACAGCGGTGCGGGTTTCTCCAGCATGCGCTTCAAGTTCCACGGCCTGTCGGACGCCGACTTCACCCGCTGGGTCGAGGACAACCGCGCCAAGGGCGAGCCCCTGAACCGCGCCGCCTACCTGCAGCTCGAGCAACCCAGCGAGCGCGAGCCGGTGCGCCGCTTCGCCAAGGTGGAAGACGGGCTGTTCGGCGCGATCCTCAACCGCTGTGTCGACAGCAGCAAGATGTGCCTGCACCAGATGGCCGCCATCGACGCGGCGGGTGGCCTGGGCCACGCCGGCATCGACGGCCTGACCCACCAATCCTGGCGCGCCTTCGACGGCCGCACCGTGGAGCGGCCCGTCGTCGCCGCCGCGCTGTGCACGCCGTCCGGCAGCGTCCTGCAATCCTCACTGCAACCTTGATGTCACGGGCGGCGCCTCACCCAGGCCCCGCCCTTCCCCCTTTTAGTTTCCGAGACCGACGATGTCCTCCGACCACAGCAACCTGATCCTCGGCCGCCTCAGCTGGGAGGCGATCCCCTTCCACGAGCCGATCCTGCTGGCAACCTTCGTCGCCGTCGCGCTGGGCGGCCTGCTGGTGCTGGCCGGACTGACGCGCTTCCGCCTCTGGGGCCCCCTGTGGCGCGACTGGATCACCAGCATCGACCACAAGAAGATCGGCATCATGTACAT
>CBINPE010000228.1:0-3846 GCA_966252435.1 uncultured Burkholderiales bacterium
CGAGGCTGTGGCAGACGGTCGGGATCTTCGCGTCTTCCTCGGGCGGCAGGTGGTAGAGGTCCTTGGTGGCGGCCTCACCCGGGTGGATCTTGTTCTCGACACCGTCCAGGCCGGCCATCAGCAGGGCCGAGAAGGCCAGGTAGGGATTGGCCATGGGGTCCGGGAAGCGGGCTTCAATGCGGCGGCCCTTCGGGTTGGCCACGTAGGGGATGCGGATCGAGGCCGAGCGGTTGCGCGAGCTGTATGCCAGCTTGACCGGGGCTTCGAAGCCGGGCACCAGGCGCTTGTAGCTGTTGGTGGTCGGGTTGGTGATGGCGTTCAGCGCGCGGGCGTGCTTGATGATGCCGCCGATGTAGTACAGCGCGAACTCGCTCAGGCCGGCGTAGCCGTCACCGGCGAACAGGTTCTTGCCGTCCTTCCAGACCGACTGGTGCACGTGCATGCCGGAGCCGTTGTCGCCCACGATGGGCTTGGGCATGAAGGTCACGGTCTTGCCGTAGGAGTGGGCCACGTTCTGCACCACATACTTGAACAGCTGCAGCCAGTCGGCGCGCTGGATCAGGGTGCTGAACTTGGTGCCGATCTCCATCTGGCCGGCGTTGGCGACCTCGTGGTGGTGGACTTCCACCGGGATGCCCAGGGATTCGAGGATCAGGCACATCTCGGAGCGCAGGTCCTGGCCGGAGTCGACCGGGGGGGTGGGGAAGTAGCCACCCTTGACCGCGGGACGGTAACCGGAGTTGCCGTGCTCGTAGTCCTTGCCCGTGTTCCAGGAGGCTTCCTCGGAATCGATCTTGACGAACGAGCCGGACATGTCGACCTGCCAGCGCACGCTGTCGAACACGAAGAACTCGGGCTCGGGGCCGAACAGGGCGGTGTCGCCGAGGCCGGAAGCCTTCATGTAGGCCTCGGCGCGCTTGGCCAGGGAACGGGGATCGCGCTCGTAGGGCTTGCCGTCGCTGGGCTCGACCACGTCGCAGGTCAGGATCAGGGTGGGTTCTTCGAAGAAGGGATCGATGTTGGCCGTGTTGGGGTCCGGCATCAGTTGCATGTCGGAAGCTTCGATGCCCTTCCAGCCGGCGATCGAGGAGCCGTCGAAGGCGTGGCCCGAGGTGAACTTGTCTTCATCGAAATGCGACACGGGAACCGTCACGTGCTGCTCTTTGCCGCGGGTGTCTGTGAAGCGGAAATCAACGAACTTGATTTCGTTCTCTTGCACCATCTTCATCACGTCGGCAACTGTCTTGGCCATCAAAAATCTCCTAGCGGGCGATTGGGTGGGGAAATGAGAGTTAGGGCACGGCACGAGAGGGCTGATGAAGGGCCCGGTCGATGTGCACGCGAATGTAGCAGAATCCATGCCCAGTACCGTGCACTCACTGGCCGGCCCGCACCAAGCCTGACGATGAGTTCTCCCCTCTGGACCGCCAGCAGCCGGCGAGGCCCCGACACCGCACGCCCCTCAGGGGTTGAGACCTGCGTTAAGCCACATTTCGGTGCAAACCCTTTCGCAAACGCACCAACAATGCGCAATCAATTCATCAGCGCACCATTTCAGGTCCGAGGCCCGCACCCAGGCTTTCCAGCCCGGACCTCAGGCGCTGGTAGGCCGCCGGCAGCAGGTCCGCCGCCCCCTTCACGCCGAGCTCGATGTGCTGGCCCCATTCGGGATGGTCCATGCTGGGCAGGCTGAAGACCTTGATGCCTGGGAAGCTGGCCTCGACCTCCTCCATGAGGGGCGTCAGCAGGGACTCCATCACACTGAAGACGATCACCGACTGCTCCCGCCGCTCGAGGCCACGGTGGCAGTGGGCGAGCCGGTGGTCCAGCACCCACTCGATCATCGGCCAGGCCATGACAGGGAAGCCAGGCACGAAGAAGACCTCGCCCGCGCCCTCCTTCGCCGCCATCGAGAACCCGGGGATCTTGTTGTAGGGGTTGGGAATGATGGCCGCCCCAGCCGGGAAGCAGCCCATGTTCAGGCGATGCAGGTTGTCGGGACGGTCCGGCTCGAAGACCTCCCCCCGCTCCTGGGCCAGCTCGCGGATGCGGGCCGTGATCAAGGCCTTGGCTTCGGGATGCAGGACCAGGGGCTGACCCCAGGCGGCCGCGGCGCACTGCCGGGTGTGGTCGTCGGGCGTGGCGCCGATGCCGCCGCAGGAGAACACGACGTCACCGCAGGTCGCCGCATGCGCCAGGTCGGCCGTGAGGCGCCGCGGATCATCGCCCACGTAACGCACCCAGGACAGCCCCAGGCCCCGCGCCCCCAGCAGTTCGATCACCTTGCCGAGGTGCTTGTCCGCCCGCTTGCCCGAGAGAATTTCATCGCCGACGATGATCAGCCCAAACTCCATGTCCCACCTTTCCGAATGCGCATCTCCAGGCAGGTACACCATGAGATACATTTAGTTACAAGAACACCCTATCGGTGGGATGCCCTCTTTCGAGGGGTCTCACCTATAACTGGCAAGCTGGATACCTTAACAAGCCCTGGACCGGCACTTCACCATGTATCCGTATTTCCCTACCCTCCTGCTCGTCTCCGGTGCCATGTTGCTGATGTCCGCGGGGGTCATGACCCTGTTCGGCTCCGCGCGGCCTGTGTACCGGGGCTACTGGTCCTGGGTGAGCGCGCAGTGGCTGGTGGCCCTCGGCGTGTTCGCCAGCGCCTTCACCGAAACCTATCCCCCCTTGCTGGTGCTGGCCAGCCTGCTGACGCTGCAGTGGCCGATTGTCGTGCTGCTGGGCTTGCGCCGCTTCTATGCCCGCCACCCGCTGCGGGTGCCGCCGATGGTGGACGGCGTGATGATCGCTGCGGCCTACCTGGTCTGGTTCGGTACCTGGGTGGTGTTCGGCGACAAGGCCCCGCAGTCCGCCACCTTTGGCGTGGCCGCAGCCGTGCTGCACTTCTACGCGGCCGCCATGACGCTCTGGCTGCGCGAGTTCCGGCAGAACTCGGCCCTGCAGCTGCTGGCGCTGTCCATGCTCACTGGCGGCGCGGTGCAGGTGCTGCGCGCGGTGGATTTTGTCAGCCACCACAGCCTGCTGGCCTGGAGCTCGCAGCACGCGATCGCCGCCACCATCTCGGCGGTGTTCGTGGCGCTGGCCATGCTGTACCTGAGCCTGTTCCTCACGCATGAGCGCACCGAACTGCGCCTGCGTTTCTCCAAGCGCCGCCTGCGCTACCTGGCCGACATCGACACCCTGACCAAGGTCCCCAACCGGCGACGCTTCCACGAGCTGTCCTCGCGCGTGCTGAGCACGGCTTCCGGCGGCGACTCGGCCCTGCTGATGTTCGACATCGACCACTTCAAGCGCATCAACGACATGCTCGGCCATGCCGTGGGCGATGAGGCCCTGCGGCAGGTGGGCAACTGCACGCGCGACACCCTGCGCGAACTGGACGTGGCGGGCCGGCTGGGCGGCGACGAGTTCGCGGTGCTGCTGCCCGACACCAAGGTCGAGGAAGCCATGACGGTGGCCGCGCGCATCGTCTCGCGCCTGGAACACCGCCAGGTGGCCCCGCGCATCGCCCGGCTGAGCCTGAGCTTCGGGGTCGTGCAGATGCACCAGAACGAGCCCATCACCGAGGCCCTGCGACGCGCCGATCAGGCCCTGTACGAGGCCAAGCGCCAGGGCCGCAGCCGGGCCGTCATCGCCATGGGTGGTGAGGAGCGGCCAGTGTTCAGCCGCAGCCTGCCGATGGGGTTGTCGACGACTTGACTTGACTTGACGGGTTGCTGCTGTGGTCGGCGTGCGGCAGTCCGGCGCGCGAGCGCGGACCTGGGGCGCCCTGCTCCGCTCATGTCCCCCGGGCTGCGCCCTCCTCCTTGACTTCGCTGCGCA
>CBINPE010000229.1:0-3600 GCA_966252435.1 uncultured Burkholderiales bacterium
CACCATGCAGACACTGGGAGAGCGAAAAGCCCCCTTTTTGGGGATGCTTGACCAGTCGGGATCACTGTCAAATCCACAAGGCATTTTGGCCGGAAGCGGCTATTTGAAGTAACGGGTCCGGCCGATCCCGGAGACTACAAGAATGGGGAAGATTCAAATGGCGATGTTGGTTGAGATTATTGGAATCCTTTTGGCTGTTTGCCTGCTGCCGCTGGTGCTCCTTCATGACACGGTGCGAGATTTCTTCCGTGATCTAGAAGAAATCTTTCGGCTTGGCTTGCTTCTCCCCGCTATAGGGGCTGCTGGTCTGGCCTGTCTAACTTGGGCGAACAGTACTCCTGACGAGTCAAAGCCATGGCAGTCTGTCATTGAGGCATTTTCGCAGGGAGATCTTCTTGGAGTTCCTACTCCACTGTTCCTAGGTGGTTTGAGCCTTGTGCTATTTGTGATGTCCTTCCGAGCGTTTCAATGGCGCCGTGAATCAGTTGAGTCCCCGGAAGCTGTCCCTTACGTCGTGCAAGACATTTCGCAGCTCCAGACGGTAAACATCGAGGCAGAACAAGCCAAACACGTTGCCGATGCCGCTATCAGGAAGGCATCCAGTGGGATCAACTGACCACGGAAAACCATGAACATCATCAACGCAACCCCACCAGCTGATTTTCCAGAGCAGGTGATCGTCGCGCAGGACCAGGAGTTTGCACACCGGCATCCCGAGGCGGCCTACTGGCTGCGCGTCGCCGAGGGCGGAGCGGTGCAAGGGATCCCTCTGCCCGGTGCCGTCGGCCCTTGGCACGCGTGTCGCATTGCCCAAGGCCTCGGGTACGCGCCGACCCACTACACAGACCCAGGCTCAGGCCTGGCCTGGCGGCTCTGAACGGAAAAAGACATGAAAACTGAAACACCGCAACCGACTACCGACTTCTCACTCTTCGAGGGAATGGCCGCACGCGTGCGTGCTGGCGAACCCATCCACATCCAGTTGCCTTGCCCTGATGCCCTGGGCAGAGCACTGCTTGGCCAGGTTGATCGCCTGAAGGCGGAAACGGGCAATCCGGTTCACATCATCTTCTCGTGACATCGGAAAGCGGAGCCAGCATGAACAGCGCAAGCGCCATGGCACGAGCCCTACGGCTCGCTGACTACTGATCATGCGCCGAACAGCTGATCTACTTACCTCAACCAAAAAAGTGCCTACAAATGGATAAATTTTTTAACAGTTTTGCGAAGGCCTTCATGATCGTATGGATCGCTTTCTCCGCCTTGGGCCTCTTGGTGCTCGCAGTGATCAAATATGGACCGACAGAGGAAGGAAAGCGCCTTGCTAAAGCGCAAGAGCAAAGCGATCCCTGGCAGCGTTACCTCACCTTGGCTGGCGACATGGACCCCAACTCATGGGCCATGGTCTTGAGCCGAGAAAGCGAGTCGCAGGCTCAGTGGGCAACCGCTGCATACGAAGCCCTGCAGGGCTCTCTCGCTGCGCACAACACCAAAGCCATCAGCTACGTGTGCGAGCGGTATCCGGACCGAAATTCCCTGAAGTCCTTTGTCCAGGATTACTGCCCAAGCATCACAGTTCGTGCTCTGGATGCCTTGCTCGCCAAGTCCCAGAAGGATGCCTCAAACCAAGCCGAGCCCTTGCCAACAAAAGAGGCCCTGATAGCCGCTGCCAAGAAACAGGGGGCCCAGTACGTCGCAGAAGCGGACTACGGGACTGCTAGATGGGTTTTCCCAAGTCTTGAGGCCCGCAAGCGCTTTGAGGGGGAATCCAACCCAATGCGCACAGCAATCGTTGAACGCTGAGCCATCGAACCCAGCACGGAAAAACAGCAAATTGGTCGCAAGACATGAACACACTTGGAGAAAGCACTTGAGGGCAAGAGGACGAATGGTTCAAACGTTGAGAACGGTGTTGAGTGTTGGTGCCATTGCGATGCTGGCTCAAACTGCAGTAGCAGGCGATTTGCCGCTTGCTCAGCTGACGCCTGGTGCCATCAATCCAGATGTCACCCAGGCGAACATTCAACAGACCGTCTGTGTGAAGGGCTACACCAAGACAATTCGTCCACCAGCCTATTTCACGAACAGGTTGAAGAAGCGCCAAATCGGTGAGTATGGGTATGCCGACACAAATCCGAAGGACTACGAGGAAGACCACCTGATCGCCTTGTCGATTGGCGGGGCGCCAAACGACGAGAGAAATTTGTGGCCGCAGCCGCGAACATCGCAGTGGAGTGCGGAGAAGAAAGACCAGCTGGAATTCGTCCTATACAAGATGGTCTGCTCGAACGAAATTTCCCTCAAAGACGCCCAGCAAGCGATGGCGACAAACTGGATCGAAGCTTGGAAGCGTTATGTGCCAAGCCACCAGGGCCTGCGGTTCAAGAGCGTCGACTAGATTTCGGGAACCACGGAATAGAGGAAGATGCAATGGTAGACAGCTTAAGAATGTTCTTTGAGAGTCACCTCTCCCTGATTTTGTATGGAAATCTTTTATTGGTGCTACTGCCGGCACTTATCGTGAAGATGCGTGGGCAGCCTATGTGGATTGCAGCGGTCTGCATGCGAGACGCGGCAGTCGGGATCGCACTGGCAGTTTCTGTCTTCGGTTTTCCTGGGTTCTTTTACTTCGTGCCGCGCGCTTTTTGGCGGTCGTTCGTCTGGCAGGAGCAATGAGCGGCAAAAGAAAAAGACCCATGCTGCGCTCACTCACAGCGGCCCTCCGGCGAACCACTCTGCTGTTTTGGTTTCCACGGAGAGGGCATTCTGAAAGCGGGGTCGCCGGCGCACTTCAAGAAATCGGTGAGCAGTTCGACGCACTCGTAGACAACCATCGATTGACCCGGAAAAGGGAGGATGCGAACACGAACCCGCGCTACATCGTCGAACGATCCGGCCAGCGAAGCGACAGGTTGGCCGGGCAAGAAGACGTGGAAGAGTTTCTGACGGCCTGTGCTATTCAAAAGGACAGCCAGGACTGGCATGCGGCGCTCGCGGGCGTGCCGGTTGAAGTTGATGGCGGGAGCATGCGCTTCATCGCCGTCGATTCCGGTCTCGCTGGAAAGTGATCGGAAAACGCGCCCGAGCCGAAGGTCCTTAAGGGCGCGGTCGCGTCAGCGCAGTCGACCAAACATTGAACGGAGAACAAAGATGTCGAACTACATACATGAAGCGACCAAAGCCGCCGCGATGGCGATGGCCGCGGTCCACCTTGAAATCCTCGATCGATACGTACCTCGCTTAAGTGAACTGGGACTCGAAGGCTTGAATGCTGAAGAGCGGAAGCTCCACGACGTCCTGCACGATTACAGCGAGCGGATCGTTGATCGGGTTGAGCACGCACTGCGTGAAGCCGCGTCGGCCGCAAACTGAACGGAAAAGGCCACGATGAGCAGAAAGCGCCAAGAGAACCAAGAGGCAGCGTTAAGAGCGTTTGTTTGTGGCAACGTGATCAGACGGCAGCTGCTGGAGATGGACTGGGGAGAGTTCCTCGCACCCGAGCCTCAAAGAGACGTGTTGATACGCGACGAGATGTTCGACTTTGTGCCAAGCTCATCGCTCATCGGATGGGGCCAGCGCGTGGGGTCGGCCACCGCCGTT
>CBINPE010000230.1:0-3581 GCA_966252435.1 uncultured Burkholderiales bacterium
TGCGCTCCTCACCTTCGCCTACGGGGAAGACGTCACGGCTCGCTTCGCATCGCCTCAAAGGGCTGGCTTTGCCTCGCCTCGCTTCACTTCACTTCACTTCACTGGTTGAGAGGGTGTGCCGGGTCCCGCGGGCCTGCGACCTGCTGGAACGTGGCTCCGCAGGCGTAGGCTTCGGCTTTCACTTTCCTCTGGAGGTTTCCATGCGCATGTCTCTGTCCACCCTCGCCCTGCTGTCCACCTGCCTGGCCGTTCCCGCCCTCGCCGCCGACAAAGCCCCCACGGCCCAGCAGAATAAGATGACCACCTGCCAGAAAGAAGCCGGTGACAAGAAGCTCGAGGGCAAGGAACGCCAGGCCTTCGTCACGGACTGCCTGAAGGCCAAGCCGGCTGCGGCCGCGGCGGCCGAACCTCCCGCCTCGGCCGCGTCGCAGACGCAGGGCCAGAAGCTGGGGGCCTGCAGCAAGGAAGCCGCCTCGCAAGGTCTCAAGGGTGAGGAGCGCAAGAAGTTCCTGTCGGCCTGCGCCAAGCGCTGAGCCGCTGCAGCACGGCGCAGGGCAGGGCGCACAGCAACCCGGCCAGCGTGCCGGTGGCATGGGCCCAGGGCGCGATGGCGATGTCCCAGCCTTCGCGGTACTGCAACGCCGGCCCCCAGGGGGCCTCGCCCAGCACCTTGGACACAAGCCCGATGCCGAGCGCCCAGCCGATCCAGCGCGGCGCGCCGCTGCGCAGCCCCGCCAGCCAGACGGCGGCCACCGCCACGCCGGCGTGCAATACCCCCGACAAGCCACCATAGCCCGGCAGATCAGGCCGCAATGCCAGCCCCAGGTGCGTGAGCGGCCAGGCCAGGGCCCAGGCCAGGGTGGCCCGCCAGGGCAGCTGCCCCGCGCGGCCCAGGCCGGCCACCAGCAGCAGGCCCGCCAGGTTGGCCCCCCAGTGCAGGAGGCTGTAGTGCACAGCCACGGGGGTCCACCAGCGCCAGGGCTCGGCGCCAGCCAGGCCGGGCCGCCAGTCCAGCAGCTCGCGCCAGGGACCGTCCAGGCGGCCCTGGTGCGTCAAGGGAAGGAGGCAGGCCGCCACCGCCAGCAGGGCGCACAGGCCACCCCACCAGGCCCAGGCCGCCACAGGGCCTGGCACCATTCCCGGAACGAGGTCCCGGCTCAGCGCAGGGCCAGGCCGAAGCGGTCCCACCGCGGGGTCCAGGCACCCAGGATGTCCGCCGACACCAGCACGCGCCGGGCCTGGCCCACCAGGAGGTGGCGCGGCACCTCGCCGATGTAGCGCGAGTCGGCGCTGTCGTCGCGGTTGTCGCCCAGCATCCAGTAATGACCTTCGGACACCACCCGCGGCGCGAAGCTGCGCCGGGCCGGCACCGTGGCTGCATCCAGCCACTGGATGCGGTGTTCGTGGCCGGTCGTGACCTCGGTGACGCGGCGGGCCGGCAGGCTGGGTTGCCAGGGGGCGAGGCCCGGTTCCTCGACATCCTCGGCGGCCTCGTAGCGGGACGGCTCGCCATTGATCCACAGCACCTCGTCACGCAGCTCGATGCGGTCGCCCGGCACGGCCACGATGCGCTTGACCAGCCGCTTGCCGTCCTGCGGCGAGGTGAAGGTGACGATGTCGCCGCGCTGTGGTTCGCCCAGCTCGGCCAGCACGATGTCGGTCAGCGGGACCTTGAGGTTGTAGGCCAGTCGGTTGACGAAGATCACGTCGCCTTCCAGGAGGTTGGGCCGCATCGAGCCCGAAGGAATCGGGTTCCAGTCGGCCACTGCGGTGCGGAACACCCCCAGGCAGAACAGGAACACCAGGAAGCCACGGTTCTTCTTGAGCCAAGGTTTCATGACGGGTCTTTCTTCAATTCAAAACAAAGGGAAGGGGCATGTAGACCGCCTGCCCGGCCATTGGTTCAGCGGTGGCGCTCGAGCCGCTCCCGGGGAATCAGGACGGCCTGCGGTCCCTGGCCGAACTGGACGCCCTCGGGCCGCCAGGTGATCTGCCCCCACTGCCGCACGGCCGCAGTCTCGTCGCGCACCAGGCCGAGGTCGACGGTGTCATGTTCATCGCTCGACCACCAGTCGGGCCGGTCGATGTGGACCGCCGCACGCACCATGAGCTGCGTGGCGCGCGGCTCGTAGAACACATAGGCCCCGTACTGCGCCGGGAAGGCCCCGTCGCCCCAGCTCACCGCCACCAGGTGGCTGTAATCGGTGGCACGGCGCACGCTGACCGTGCACACGGCCAGCAGGAGGATGCAGGCGCCCAGCAGCAGGATGTTCAGGAAGGAGGACCAGCGGTTCACGCCCGTGGCCTTCTCGCGGCGGGTCCGCGGTTGGGCATGGACGCTCGGCGGGAAGGTGGAGAGGATGTCGGAATCTGTTTCGACCATGGTTCTATCATCATAGAGGGTGGGGTGCCGGCTCTTCCGGCTCTTCCTCCTGGAACACCACCCGGCACAGGGCCTCGACGACCGCGCGCTGGGTGGCCACCTCGGCCGGGTCCACCTGGGTGGGCTTCTCGTCCAGGCGCGCGCGGTGCTGCATGCGGCGCAGGTCGCGGTAGGCATCGCCGGCCGCATGGCCCAGGCCGGGGGGCAGCAGGCCCGCCTCCTCCGCACGCTGCAGCAGGGCGATGTTGCCCACGTTGTCCAGCAGGGCCGGATGCTGCCCGCTGTGGGCCAGCACCAGGCACTGCACCGCGAACTCCACGTCCATCATGCCGCCCGCGCTGTGCTTGACGTCGAACAGCCCGGCCGGCACCGCGTGCGCGGCGCGCACCTTCTCGCGCATGGCCTGGATCTCGGCGCGCAGGGCGGCGTGGTCGCGCGGGGCGCTCAGCACCGTGCGGCGCACGGCGTCGAAGCGGGCCTCCAGGTCGGGCGGGCCAACGCACATGCGCGCCCGGCTCAGGGCCTGGTGCTCCCAGGTCCAGGCGGTGTTGCTGCCGCGCCCGGTCTGGTAGTTCTCGTAGCTGGCCATGGTGGTCACCAGCAGCCCCGAGCTGCCGTTGGGCCGCAGCGCCGTGTCGATGTCGAACAGCTCGCCGGCGCTGGTGCGCAGCGTCAGCCAGTGGATGAACTTGCGCACGTAGGCGCTGTAGACCTCGGCCGCCTTGTCGGGATCGGGCTCGTCGGCGTCGTCGACCAGGAACACCAGGTCCAGGTCGCTGCCGTAGCCGAGTTCCTTGCCGCCCAGCTTGCCGTAGGCGATGACGGCGAAGCGCGGAACCTGGCGGTGCGCGTTCTTCAGGTTCAGCCAGCTCCAGTACAGCACGAAGGCCAGCGTGGCGTCGGCCAGGGCGGACAGGTCGTCGGCCACCTGCTCCACCGTGATGTAGCCCTCCACGTCGCGCACCAGGATGCGGAAGACCTCGGCGTGGTGCGCGCGGCGCAGGGTGTCGAGCAGCGCCTCCTCGCTGGCCTCGCCCGAGCGCTCCCAGGCCTGGCGGCGCTGGGTCAGCTCGGCCTGGTACTCGACGGCATCGAAGCGGCTGTGCAGCAGGCGGTCGTCGGCCAGCTCGTCGATCACCCCGGGGTGGCGCATCAGGTAGCGCATGGGCCAGCGCGCCAGGCCCAGCAGGCGCAGCAG
>CBINPE010000231.1:0-3380 GCA_966252435.1 uncultured Burkholderiales bacterium
TTCGCCAACCGCAGCTGCAGCGTGCTGGTGGCCACCGACGTCGCCGCGCGCGGGCTCGACATCGCCCAGCTCGAGGCCGTGATCAACGTCGACATCACCCCTGACGTGGAGGTGCACACCCACCGCGTGGGGCGCACGGGACGAGGGACCGATTCCGGCTGGGCCTTCAGCCTGGCCAGCATGGAGGAGATGGGCCGGGTCGGGCGCATCGAGCAGATGCAGGGCCGCCCCTGCGAGTTCCACCCCCTGAGCGAGTTGACGGGCGCCGCCTCGAGCGGCGAGCCGCTGCGCCCGCCCATGGCCACCTTGCAGATCCTGGGCGGACGCAAGGAAAAGATCCGCCCCGGTGACGTGCTGGGTGCGCTCACCAAGGACCTGGGTTTCGAGGCCGCCCAGATCGGCAAGATCAACGTCAACGAGTTCTCGACCTACGTGGCCGTGGCGCGCGAGGTGGCCCCCGCGGTGCTGCGTGGCCTGAACGCCGGCAAGGTCAAGGGCCGCAGCGTCAAGGTGCGGCTGCTGTGACCCAGTACCCGTCTCAAGGGTTTTGAAAGGTTGAGGGGTGCGCCGCCGCCGCGCCCCCATCCCAACCTTCCCCCAACGGGGGAAGGAGCGAACCCTTAGCCGAGCGTGTTGAAGAGCAAGGCCGCTTGCTGGCGATATTGACTGGCTGAATCAGGGTTGCCCGCCTCTTCGTACAACTCCCCCAGCTTGTGCAAGAGGTTGGCTTGGTACAGCGTGTCCTTCCTGTCCCGGCAAACGCCGATGGCCTGCGCGTAACAGTCGATGGCGACGTGCCGTTGACCCAGGCGGTGGTAGAGGTTGCCCAGCGTCTGCAGGCTGAACACCATGCCATCCCGGCTGCCCGTTTCGCGGCTGAGTGCCAGCGCCTCGCTCAGGTGCTCGCGCACGCCCTGGTCTTCCCCCCGGTTCAGCTGGAGCCTGGCCAGCCCCACCAGGATCTTCCCGAGCATCCACTTGTCCCCGATGCTGCGCAAGACCACCAGGCCTTGCTCATAGTGCGACAGCGCTTCAACGAACTGGCCGCGCCGGCAATGGATTTCGCCCCATCCCCACAGGGCGATGCCCAGCATCCATCGCTTGCCGAATTCCCCGAGCGTCAATCGATGGCCACAAGCAATGGGCCAGGGGCCGGCCGCCTGGCTGAATTCGCGCAGCCGGTCGAAACAGGCGCCAGCCGTCTCCTGGTCGTCATCGTTGAAGTCCATCAGGCGCACACCCCGCAAGCCCACCATCCAGGCTTCACCCGCCTCGTCCCCGAGCTGCCGGGCGGCGTTCAGCCCGATGTCCTCGATCAGGATCAGATGACGCCAATGGCGGTTCTGGAAGATGAGGTGATCCCACAGCACGGCGGCCAGGTCGCAGGCGATTCGCCACAAGCGGCCTTCCTCTGCCTGGTGGATGGCCGCGATCAGGTTCTCGTGCTCGGCCTCGAACCAGGCGAAGGCTTCCTTGGCGTCCAGGAAACCCCGGGGCGGGTGATCGGTGACGGCCGAACCGACCGGATAGCGCGGCCGGCGTGGCAACAGGGTGAAGCCCGCGGCGTCCGCCGAATGCAGGTACCAGTGCAGCATGCGGGTGACAGCCTGTGCTCTCGCCGCGGCGGTTTCTTCAGCTTGCACACATTCCCTGGCGTAGGCCCTCAGCAGGTCATGCATCCGGTAGCGCTCGGGCTCGGTGGGCTCCAGCAAGTGCACGCTGCTCAACTCGGCAAGCCATTGTTCCGTGGTTGCAGCATCGCTGTTCACCAGGGCCGCGGCAGCGGGCAAGCTGATGTCCGGGCCCGTCGACAGGCCCAGCAGCCGGAAGGCCCGCTTCGCGCCCTCGGACAAGGCGAGGTAGGACCAGGAGAACACCTTTTGCACCTGCAGCTGGGGCGGGCGCCCGTCCCAGACGGTCAACGCGCCAAGCCGCCGGGAGCTGTCCGCCAGCTCCTCGGCCAGCAGGGAAAGGGGACGGCGCGGGTAGAGGGCCATCCAGTCCGCCGCAATGCGCAGCGCCAAGGGCAGGTGCGCGCAGTGACGGGCGATCGCTTGGGCGCAGGCGGGCTCGGCATCGACACGACCTGCCCCCGCCACACGGCGCAAAAGGACCAGCGCCTCCTCAGGCGACAGCAGGTCGAGGGTGACCCGGTGCACGCCCTCGCGCACCGCCAGCGCAGACAAGCGGTTGCGGCTGGTCACCAGCACCATGCACGTTCCGCCCCCCGGCAACAACGGCCGCACCTGCGCGGCCGATGCCGCGTTGTCCAGCACGATCAGCAATCGCTTGCCAGCCAGCAGCGAGCGGAACAGACCGACCTTTCCTGACAGCTCAAGGGGAAGACGGTCGCGGGGGACCTGCAAGGCAAGTAGCATCTCGGCCAAGGCGTCCGCCGGCTCGACCGCGGGCCGGTTCAAGTCCTCGCCGCCCAGGCTGACATACAGGTCGCCATCGGGGAAATGTTCACGCACCCGGTGCGCCCAGTGAATCGCCAGTTCAGTCTTTCCGATGCCTCCCATGCCGTCGATCGCCACGATCAGAAGCATGGACGGGCGATCGTCGCTGATCGTCTCGAGCACCGCAGACAGCCTCGCCAGTTCATCGGTGCGTCCGATGAAGTGAGCGGTGCCGCCGGGAAGCTGCCGAGGGATCAAAGCACCACCGCCAACGGCGGGCTGCGCCATGGCCGTCTCTTCTTGCGCGGCAAAGCCCGGTGGCTTCAGCACGGCCAGAAGATGGTCCCGCGCCTCGTGCGCGGCATGCTCGGCGATCCACGCGGCAAATTCAGGCAATGAATCAAGTCCGGCTTCCGGCTCCCACGGCGGAAGGCCCCAGAGGGCCACCAGCGCTGCCCTGGACCGCACGCCCGGTATGTGTTCACCGCGCGCCCATCGCCCGATCTTGTGGGTGTCGGGCTCGTCGATCCTGTCGGCCACCTCGGCCTGCGTCAAAAGGTGACGCTCCTGGTTCCAGCGAATCCAATACCCCCACAGCTGACGTCTGAGTTCGCGCACTTGAAAACTTCCTCGCTCTGGGGATTCAAAAGCATGCCGTCCCGGTCAAGGGACGAAGAACTGCCACGGAAGACCGTCGATACAAATGGTCAACCCTATTGAGTCGATACCTTTCAGACAATCTTCCGTACTCCCATGCAATTACTTAGTAAGTTGCACACCACGCGCGATTTGCCAGAAAAGATGCCATGTTTCATGGCAGGCTTCTTGATATCGACCTTGAATATGAAATCTTCTAGAGTTGAATTAACTCGAATTTGGGTCATGTTCCGCTCTACCTGCTTCTTGAATGACGACCGGCACTTCAGCCAGGGCATTAGACGATAGCAAACAACTGTCGCCTCCCGGCTGAAGAGTGCCGGG
>CBINPE010000232.1:0-3331 GCA_966252435.1 uncultured Burkholderiales bacterium
GTCAAGGAAGGCTTCGAGTGCGGTATCAAGCTCAAGAACTACAACGACATCGCCGAGGGCGACCAGTTGGAGATCTTCGAGGTGAAGGAAGTCGCACGCACGCTGTAAAACCACCGCGCCTGCCTTGCCCAGCCCCGCCATCCTGGATGGCGGGGTTTGTGTTTGGCGGCGCCGCAAGAGCATCATGAAACACAAGCGCTCCATCCCCAACCGCAGTTTTCGCATCGCCGACCAGATCCAGCGCGACCTGTCTGAGCTGATCCGCGACCTGAAGGATCCGCGCATCGGCATGGTGACCCTCCACGCCGTGGAGGTCTCGCCCGACTACGCCCATGCCAAGGTGTTCTTCTCCCTGCTGGTGGGCGACCCGCAGGAGTGCCAGGCCGGCCTGAACGAGGCGGCGGGCTACCTGCGCAACGGGCTGTTCAAGCGGCTGCAGATCCACACCGTGCCCACGCTGCATTTCGTGTTCGACCGCACCACCGAACGTGCGGCCGAGCTGAGCCTGCTGATCACCCAGGCCAACGCCACGCGGGCCAAGGAGGACTGAACCCGGGACAAGGTGCTGGCGGGTTTTTTTGTCTGCCTGGCTTCTTCCCCCGCGTTCTTTCTTTCCACCTTGCCATGCCTGGTTGTGCCAGAGCCGACTGATTTTGACCGCATCCCGAGTGAGTGACCGACTGAAATGACCGCCACGGCCCTTCGTCCGCGCCTGCCCCGGCGCGCCGTGCACGGCGTGCTGCTGCTCGACAAGCCCCTGGGCCTGTCGAGCAATGACGCCTTGCAGAAAGCCAAGCGGTTGTTCCGTGCGGAAAAGGCGGGCCACACCGGCACCCTCGACCCCCTGGCCACCGGCCTGCTGCCGCTGTGCTTCGGAGCGGCGACCAAGTTCTCCCAGGTGAGCCTGGATGCGGACAAGACCTACCGGGCCACGCTGCAGCTGGGTGTGACGACGCGCACCGGCGACGCCGAAGGCGAGGTGCTGCAGACCCGGCCGGTGCAAGTCGGCCTCGGGGATTGGACGGACGTGCTGGCGCGCTTCACTGGGGACATCGAGCAGGTGCCGCCCATGCACTCGGCGCTCAAGCACGAGGGCAAGCCGCTGTATGCCTATGCCCGTGCGGGTGTCAACGTGGCGCGCGAGGCACGCCGGGTGCGGATCCACCAGCTGACGCTGGTGGGCGGCGAGGGCAGTGTCTGGACATTGGATGTGCGCTGCTCGAAAGGCACCTACGTGCGCACCCTGGCCGAGGACATCGGCCAGGCCCTGGGCTGCGGCGCCCACCTCACTGGCCTGCGTCGCCTGGCCAGCGGCCCCCTGAGCCTGGATGCAGCGCTGACCTTGGACGCCCTGGAAGCGCTCGGCGAGGCCGAGCGGGACGCCTTGCTGAGGGCGCCCGACAGTCTGCTGGCTGACTGGCCAGTGTGGCGGCTGGGCCCCGAGGACGCCGGCCGCTTCCTGAGCGGCGTGCGCCGGCGGGTCGACGCCCCGGACGCGCCGCAGGTGCGCGTCTACGGTCCACAGCCGCAGGCCTTCCTGGGCAGCGCCCACATCGCCGGCGGCGAGCTGATCCCGAACCGGCTTCTCAGCCCGCCCGAGGTGCAAGGCCTGCTCGACCGGCCTCGGCCGCCGGTTGACTGACTGGCCGAGGCTGTGAACGAATGACCAATGACCGTCCGATTTGATTGACTGATTCACCGATTTGATTGACCCCTCCCGCTGTATCGAGCCGAGCTGAGCACACCATGAGCAAACCCATCCGAAACATCGCCATCATCGCCCACGTCGACCATGGAAAAACCACCATGGTCGACCAGCTGCTTCGCCAGTCCGGCACCTTCGCGGAGCACGAAAAGGTGGTCGACACAGTGATGGACAACAACGCCATCGAGCGCGAGCGCGGCATCACCATCCTGGCCAAGAACTGCGCCGTCAGCTGGAAGGGAACGCACATCAACATCGTCGACACCCCGGGACACGCGGACTTCGGCGGCGAGGTCGAGCGCGCGCTGTCGATGGTCGACGGGGTGCTGCTGCTGATCGACGCCCAGGAAGGCCCGATGCCGCAGACCCGTTTCGTGACGAAGAAGGCCCTGGCACTGGGCCTGAGGCCCATCGTCGTGGTCAACAAGGTTGACAAGCCGGGTGCCAAGCCCGATGCCGTCATCAACGCTGCCTTCGACCTGTTCGACAAGCTGGGTGCCACCGACGAGCAACTCGATTTCCCGGTGGTGTACGCCTCCGGCATCAACGGCTGGAGCTCGCTGACCGAAGGCGCGCCAGGCGAGCGTTGGGGTGAAGACATGTCCGCCCTGTTCGACACGGTGCTCAAGCACGTCGCCCCGAACAAGGGCGACCCGAACGCGCCGCTGCAACTGCAGATCTCGGCGCTCGACTTCTCCAACTTCGTCGGTCGCATCGGCGTCGGGCGCGTCAGCCAGGGGGTGCTCAAGCCTGCCATGGACGTGCTCGTGATGGAAGGCCCGGACGGCAAGGCCATCAAAGGCCGCATCAACAACGTGCTGACCTTCCAGGGCCTGGACCGCGTGCAGGTCACTGAAGCCTACCCGGGTGACATCGTGCTGGTGAACGGCATCGACGAGATCGGCATCGGCGTGACCATCACCGATCCGGCGAATCCGGCCCCGCTGCCGATGCTGAAGGTCGACGAGCCGACGCTGACGATGAACTTCTGCGTCAACACCTCGCCCCTGGCGGGTCGCGAGGGCAAGTACGTCACCAGCCGCCAGATCTGGGACCGCCTGCAGAAGGAACTGCAGAGCAACGTCGCGCTGCGCGTCAGCGAGACCGACGAGGACGGCGTCTTCGAGGTGATGGGCCGCGGCGAACTGCACCTGACCATCCTGCTGGAGAACATGCGCCGCGAAGGCTATGAGCTGGCCGTGTCCAAGCCTCGCGTGGTGTTCCAGGACATCGACGGCGTGCGGCATGAGCCGATCGAGCTGGTCACGGCGGACGTCGAGGAAAGCCACCAGGGTGGCGTCATGCAGGCCCTGGGCGAGCGCAAGGGCGAGCTGGTCAACATGGAGCCGGACGGCCGCGGGCGCGTGCGCCTGGAGTACCGCATCCCGGCACGCGGCCTGATTGGTTTCACGAACGAGTTCCTGAACCTGACCCGGGGTTCGGGCCTGATCAGCAACATCTTCGACGGTTATGAGCCTCACAAGGGCGAGATCGCCAGCCGCAAGAACGGCGTGCTGATCTCGATGGACGCTGGGGAGATCTTCACCTACGCCCTGGGCAAGCTGGACGAGCGCGGCCGCATGTTCGTCAAGCCCAACGACCCGGTCTATGAAGGCATGATCGTCG
>CBINPE010000233.1:0-3280 GCA_966252435.1 uncultured Burkholderiales bacterium
CCGGGCAGCAGTGCATGTGGTGCTCATGGGCCCAACCCATCGGTCGAGCGGACCGCCAAATGGCCGCTCGGTTCTTCAATCCGTCCTTCTTGCTCATCTCTCGTTCTCCATAGCTACATTTTCTCTTCAGCTATGAACCACGTTTTTCAGGGGCAAGGTCAGTTTCAGAATTCAATCAATTCGGTGCGCTGGCACAGCACGGCCGCATGGGCTGAGTGGGGCGTCCGTCGAAATCCGTCCAGCAACGGGCCTTGAAGTCATAAAGCTTGCAGCGGCGTGCGGTGTCTGCGTACCAGCGCCACGAGAATGGCTGCACGATGATCGCCTTCTCGAGCTTGCGTTCGAGCAGGGCCTGTGCGCGCTTGAGCCGATACAGCGGAATGCTCATGTCGATGTGGTGGGCGGTGTGTTCCATGATGTGGTGCAGCACCGCGCCCATCGCACTGCGAAAGGTCAGGTGCACCGTGGTCGAGACGAAGGGCTGCGATGCCGACCAGCCCGCCTTGTCGTCGTGCCACACCACGCCCAGGTGGGTGTGGTGCACGTACACGACGAACCCGATCATGCCGTTCCAGAAGATGAACGGAAGGACGAAGCCCACCGTCAGCAGCCAGGCCACGGATTGGTGGGTCGGCGCGGCCAGGAGCACGAGGCCCGTCACCCAGGCGGTCGCAAAGGCCGACACCAGCACGCAATCCCAGGTAAACACCGCACGCCGCGTCGGCATCGTGGCACGGTTGGGAAAGAACATGCGCTTCCACCAGATCTCCACCAGGTAGTAGAGCCAGGGCGCCCAGCCGCTGCGGTAGACCCGCTCGAGGCCGCGCCGCCACGCCGGCAGCGCCTGGAATTCAGCCAGGGAGCGAGGTTGCCAGACGAAGTCGAAACCGCGCAGATTCGTGTAGCCGTGGTGCACGACGTTGTGCCCCACCTCCCACAAGCTGTAAGGCGTCAACGACGGAAGAAAGAGAATGCGCCCAAGCCAGCGATTCAAGCGACGGTGGGGCGTGAAGCTCTGGTGACACGCATCATGTCCGAGGATGAAGAGCCGGCTGATGACCAACCCGGTCGCGGCGGCCATGATCAGTTGAAGCCAGGCCGGGCTCGCGAGCACGGTGGTCGCGAAGCAAGCCGCCAGGAGGGCAAGGTCAAGCCCCACCAGGCCCATCGCGCGACCAGTGCTGCGCGACGAGATGGGGGCCAGCCAGGACCGGATCACCTTGCGGTGTGGAATGAGGGTGGATCCGGTCGTGCCGGTCGTGGAGGGAGTCGTCGATGTCATGTCTGCAGGCGGCTTGTTCGATGGGTTCCGGTCAGAAGCGGTGGCCGATGCCAACGCCGATCAGCCAGGGATCGACCTTGAACGTGCCGACCTTCGTGCCGGACGAACTCACATCGGTCCGGATGTGCACCTTCTTCACATCGAAGTTGATGTAGGTGTTCTTGGCGAACTCGCAGTCGAACCCAGCCTGCAGCGCCGGGCCGAAGCTGTTCTTGCTCAAGGTCGGATGCAAGGCCGCCTGCGTGGCCGGGGTGAAGCTCACATTCGAAAAGCGCGTGTAGTTCACGCCCGCGCCGACGTAGGGCTTGAACATCCCGGTGGAGGTGAAATGGTATTGCGCCAGCAGCGTCGGCGGCAGATGCTTCAGGGAGCCGATGTCGGTGCCGTTGGAACGGATTGTTTGCTTCTGCGGGTAGGTGAGCACCAGTTCGGCCGCGATCTGGGGCGTGAAGAAATACGAGACATCGATCTCGGGAATCACCTTGTCGTTGATCGACAGGTTGAGGCCGGTCGAGTCCTTGTTGGCACTGTCGAGGTTGACGGCGCGCACACGCACGAGCCAAGGCGCCTCTTGTGCCTGAGCCTGCGAGGCGAGGGGAAGCGTGGTGACGATGGCCACGGCGAGGGCACTGAAAATTCGGGTTCTCATGATCCTGCTCCTTTTTTTGATGAGTCAAAAGCTCGACCTGAATTTCATTCCATGCGCGGACGCGCCATGTTGCGGCCCGTCAAGAAGGTCTCCCGGTTGTGGCATCTCGGCGTCAACAAGTGCGAGGGACCTTGATGCAGATCAAGTCATGCTGGGGCGCCTCGATCGGTTGAAGAGGCGCCGGCGCTGGCCGGCTTGTCAAACCAGGGTGGAAAAACGCTGGGGTCGCTCACCAACTGCACATGGCGGTCGAACACCACCGCGATGGCCCACACCAGCAACCACCCCGCCGAAGTGACATGGGGCCAACCCCTCGGTCGAGCGGACCGGCAAATGGCCGCTCGGCTGTCTTGTTATGCAAGTGTGGGTGCCATTTGCCGGCCACTCACCTCAGACGTTGGGTTACCTATGGCAGCCAAGAACGGTAGATGTATCGAAGATGATCTTCCTTGCCCGGGAAGTGTGTTTTTTCTGCCTTTGTCGGACGGAAGGTTCAGCATTGCACGGGTTGTCAGAAGAGTGATGGGAATTGATCCGACCAAATCGACGATCAAGCGCCAGGTCGTATCTTCAAGAGTGCTCGTCGTTTCATCTTCATGGGTGGGTGCTGAAAAAGTTCGGCCGTCTCACGCGAAAATTCGCACCTGCCTGGTTTTGACCCACCATTCCTGGGGTGGGGTGACGCAAGCCACGTGGATATCAGAGCCGCCACCAGTCGAATTTTCTTATGCAGGGTTGATCCCCTTGTCGAAAGAGGATGATGACATCGAAAGTGTGGCTTACGGTGACTGGAAGAGCTTATGCCTGCAGCCACTTCTGCAGTGGCGGTGGGATCACGACCGTGAAAACCTCTTGCTTGAAGAGGCAGTCGAGCGCAAGCATGCTGAGGAGAAGAGACGCCATTTTTCTGAAAGGCAAGCTGAAATATTGCCGACGCTTACGCTTGAGAGTCTGACCAGGAGAGAATGGTTTGAAAAGTGGGATGCGGACGGGGAGCATTCATTCCGTCAGGAGTCCAAGCTCTTAATCTTGAAATTGATCGAAGAGTTGGATTCGCTTCCAAAACGCTCGAAATCTTTCGTACGGAATCATCTTCGTCAATGCGTGGAGTCGTTCAACCAGCTTGACGAGGCTCACTCGTTCATTCAAACAACTCACGCAGAAGATATTGTCGAAGCCTTGGAGCTGATCGTCTCTGTCGCTCGATACCCCGGCCTTGTAGATTCAATCGATGAGTGGCGTGCATGGTGAGTGAGCCACTGGAGCAAAGTAGAAGCTTCATATCAATGATGCGTCGTATGCGTCCGGCCAAGTCATATTGAACCTCTTGGCGGAAGCGGGAAGGATGG
>CBINPE010000234.1:0-3122 GCA_966252435.1 uncultured Burkholderiales bacterium
GCACCGGCACCCGCACCCGCACCCGCACCCGCATCCGCATCCTGCCAGCCCATCGCGCCCGTCGCGATGGCCGGTTTCGATGCCCTGGGCCCGGTACGGCGGGCCAAGATCCCTTCCGGGCCCTACCAGGCCGGCTTCCTGGTGGGGGAGGGTGGGGCGGTGCTGAACTGGTACTTCGCCAACCTGGGCCTGACCGGCTTCGTGGAGCACATGCCGGACGAGGTGAAGAACTACATGGCGCTGTACCTGTCCATGATGGACCGCGACGCCAGGATCGCCGACCTGTATTTCCCCGTGGCGGGCGGCGTGGTGGACTATGGTCGCTACGAGACCCGGCCCAACGGCGTGGGGCAGCTGTCGGACAGCGACGATTCCTATGCCGCCACGTTCCTGTCACTCGTGGCGCGCTACCGGCAGGTCACCTGCGACGATGCCTGGGTGCGGGCCAACCTGCCTCGCCTCAAGCAGATCGCGGCCAACAACCTGCTGCGCTCGCAGTGGCCGAACGGCCTGGTCCACGTCTTCCAGGACGCCGCGGCCTATCCCGGCGCCTACCTCGAGGACAACGCCGAGGTGTACAAGGGCCTGGTGGATTTCGCCCGGCTGCTGCGCGCGCTGGGCGAGGCCGCCGCGGCCGACGAGCACGAGGCCGCGGCGCGGCGCATCGCCCAGGCCATCCAGTCCAGGCTCTACTTCGACAGCTGGCCGGCGGCCTGCCCGAACCCGGCCGGCTTCGCCGTCATCTGGAGCAGCGCCGACTTCGACGCCAAGGGCAACTGCCTGAACGCCACCTTGAAGATGTACCCCGACGGCGTCAGTCAGGTGTTCCCGCAGGTCTTCGGCGTGCCGCTGCCGGCGGCCCAGTACGCCGCCGGCTGGAATTTCCTCGACACCCGTTTCCCGAATTTCACCGAGCCGCTCGATGGCCTGCCGCCGTACCCCGACCACGACGATCCCTGGACCCTCCTCGGCTACGCCGCCGCGCTGGACGGTCGCACCGAGGTGGCGCGCCGCATGCTGAGCCTGACCGAGACCGTCCACCGCACCGACCCTGCACGGGTGCACCTCAACGACTGGGGCTTCTACCGGCGCACCCAGCTGCTGCTGGCTGGCCAGGCACCGTATTGAACCGGATACCTCACCCTGCGATGACCCGCCATCCCAGGAACCACAGCCCGGTCATCGTGAGGTAGCGGGCGAACTTGCCGATGGCCATGTAGAGCACACAAGGCCAGAAGGGCAGCTTCAACCAGCCCGCCACGGCGCACAGCGGGTCGCCCACGATGGGCAGCCAGGACAGCAGGCAGGCCTTCGGACCGAAGCGCTCCAGCCAGCGGGTGGCCCGTCCGTGGGCGGAGGAGGGGTGGTGGCGCGCCGCGTCGAAGGCTTTGTGGGCACCAAGCCCCATCCACCAGGTGAGCGCGCCGCCCAGGGTGTTGCCCAGGGTGGCCACGCCGATGGCGGGCCAGAACATGCCCGGGTTGAGCTGGACCACGCCGATGACCGCCGGCTCCGAGCCCATGGGCAACAGGGTGGCGGAGATGAAGGAGACGGCGAAAAGCGTGCTCAGCCCGTATTGCGGCAGGGCCAGGGCGGTGAGCAGCAGCCCCACGTGCTCGGTGATCCAGGATTCCATGCCGCGGATTATCCCGGCAGGCCCCCGCGCGGGACGGCGGTGGCGGCGCGGACCCGCGCCCCGGTATACTCGCTGCCTTCTTTTTCAGCAGGTTGCTGCTGGCCTCTTGTTCCATGTCCGAGCCAACCCCGCTGAAAATCGACCACATTGCCCTGCCCAACCGCTACTTCGTGGCGCCCATGGCCGGGGTGACCGACCGTCCTTTCCGGCAGCTGTGCAAGCGCCTGGGCGCCGGCTACGCGGTCAGCGAGATGGTGACCTCGCGGCGCGACCTCTGGCACAGCCTCAAGACCAGCCGGCGCGCCAACCACGATGGCGAGACCGAGCCCATCGCCGTGCAGATCGCCGGCACCGATGCCGCGATGATGGCCGAGGCCGCGGCCTACAACGTCGACCGCGGCGCGCAGATCATCGACATCAACATGGGCTGTCCGGCCAAGAAGGTCTGCAACAAGTGGGCAGGTTCCGCGCTGATGCAGAACGAACCCCTGGCCCTGCAGATCGTCGAGGCGGTGGTGGCGGTGTGTGCGCCGCGGCGTGTGCCCGTGACGCTGAAGATGCGCACCGGCTGGTGCGCGGCCGAGCGCAACGCGGTGCGCCTGGCCGTGGCGGCCCAGGAGGCGGGCGTGGCGATGGTCACCGTGCACGGCCGCACCCGCGAGCAGGGCTACAAGGGCCAGGCCGAGTACGACACGATTGCCGCCGTCAAGGCCGCGCTGCGCATTCCCGTGGTGGCCAACGGCGACATCGACTCCCCCTCGAAGGCCCGCGAGGTGCTGCGCCGCACCGGCGCCGACGCCATCATGGTCGGCCGCGCGGCACAGGGCCGTCCCTGGATCTTCCAGGAGATGGCCCATTTTTTCGCGACCGGCGAACTGCTTCCCGCACCCCGTGTGACCGAGGTCAAGCAATGGCTGCTGGCCCACCTGCATGATCACTACGGTCTGTATGGCGAGCACGCCGGCATGCTGACCGCACGCAAGCACATCGGCTGGGCGGTGCGGGGCTTGCCGGGCGGTGACGTCTTCCGCGATCACATGAACACCCTGCAGAGCTGCGAGGCCCAGGTCCAGGCCCTGGCGGACTGGTTCGACCAGTTGGCCGACGTCCACGAGCGGCTCCCGCTCCCGGCGCCTTCGCCTTCTGCAGGTCCCACCCATTCCTTGACGAGCGAGTTGCTTTATGCGCACCAAGAAACACATTGACATCGACGCCTGCATCCGGGAGAGCCTGGACGCCTATTTCAAGGACCTGCGGGGCGTCGAGCCTGCCGCCATGTACGACATGATGCTGCGGGTGGTCGAGCGCCCCTTGCTCGAAGTGGTGATGAAGCACGCCGACCGCAACCAGAGCCGCGCCGCCGAGTGGCTGGGCATCAACCGCAACACGCTGCACCGCAAGCTGCAGGACCACAAGCTCCTCTGAGCGCAGCCTTCGTTTTGGTTCTGTTCTTTTCTTTTCTTTTCCTTCCCTTGTTCCACGCCTG
>CBINPE010000235.1:0-3110 GCA_966252435.1 uncultured Burkholderiales bacterium
CAATCAGGCCGACATCCATCTGACTCACAGGGCCCCCTATGCCGTATCCCTCGCTCGACCCGATGCTGCCCAGCGATGGGAACGTCCCCTCTTTGAAGCACTCGCTCTGGCGGGTCCCTGGCCTGGTGGTGATGGCCATCACGGTGGTGAGCGGTTTCAACCTCGTGTTGAGGGGGAACAGTGGATGGAGCATCGGCCCGCTTCGCTCCGATCTATTCAGCGCGTTCTGCTTTTTTGGCTGCCTGTCGTTCGCCATGGGGCCGGTGTGGTACGCCAGCGCCCGGCGGCTGGTCCGTCATGGCGGCGGCATGGCGCCGGTCCGGCAACTGCTGACCTTCCTCGGCTTGTTGCTTGTGGCACTGCTGGTGTCCCCCCGGTTCGGCTTGCAGGTCCATGACTACGACACCTGGAGCGAAAGCGACAGGCGGGACATCACGCTCACCTGGATGAAGCGTTCGCTCATCGAGACGTTGGTGGCACCACAGGTCAAGGTGGATGAACTGACCTGGCTGCAATCCAACTACAGCGTGGCCTACATTCCCGCGCAGGTCTATTGCCCCAGGCGCAGCACCCGCTTGTACCCCTTGTTCGGCACTGTCCGCGACGACTATCTGGCGAACGCCCTCGCGTCGGGCCTGGAGAAAAAAGACCCTCCGGCCGCTGCCGTGGCCAACGGCATTGCCCGCTGTCAACGGGAGGGGCCGGCCATGCGCGCCGCAGGATTCACCAAGGAGGGGGCGCTGATGCAGGGCGATGTCGACCGCTTCCTGCACCTCAATGCCCTTGAGGAAACACCCGACAAGGGCCTCATCCTTGAGGACGCAGAGATTCCCCCGGATGTGATGGCCAAGATCGAATCGACGTTGAAACTGAATGGCGCTCCCCTCCAGGATTACCTGGACGAGGCCACTTACTTCCGTGTCGAATACTTCCAGGGTCAAATGGAAGACGGCCAGGTTCGCCGCTTGAGGCCCCTGGTAGTGGCCGCCGCGCTGGGCCGGTTGGATGAAGCCAGGCGGCTGCGGCGGCCTGACTGAGCGGCCAGCACAGGTTGTGGGGGTCAAGTCTAGACATGGCCCCACAGCAAAGAGTTCGCCCGCATGCCTCAACGCCAGCGCAGCGCTTGTTGCTTCAAGGCTTGGAGCAACCTCTCGCAGCCGATTCCGAACCCGGCGCCTTCCGCATAAGCGCCACCGCCCAGCACTTGCTTCTGTGCGCCCAGCTCGGGGCAGCGAATCTCGAAGCCCTGGCCGTTCAGGTAGTAGCTGAGGCCCCTGCGGGCTGCCGTGTCCAGCTCATAGGTCAGGCCCAGTGAAGAGAGGAAGCCGGTGGCGAGTGCCTGGCTGCGTGCGAGGGCTTGGTCGATGTCTCTCCCCAGGCGCTCGAAGCCGAGTTGGACGAACTCTCGGTACCTCTGCGCCTGGGGGCGCTCATAGCGGTAGCACCTGGCGACGTAGAAGAGTTCACGCTGGGCCCTCCGACCCAGCAGTTCTTTGCTTTTTTCCTGGAAGAGGGCGGTGGCCTCGGGGATCAGGCAGCAGGGGCGTCCCTTCTTGTCCGGGAACGTCCACATCTGGTCGATGATCTCGCTCCCCCCGGCCTTGCGAACGAAGGTGTCCTGCGACCACAAGGCAGGAACGATGGCCTCCTCGGCGCCGGCCTCAATGAAGGTAGCTCCGGAACCGGGCTTCCAGGGCACGAAGATCGGCAGCCTCCTGGCCGACCACGAAACGGGTTCCACGCAGCATCGTCATATGAATCTCCTGAAGTTGACGGACATGAAAAAAGGCGCCAGAGGCGCCTTGGGGGTTAGAGCAGCGGGCTTGGGGTACAAACCGGCTATGGACGTAACGAACCACGGCGCAATGATGTGCGGCCGTGGTGGTGGTTGACGTTACGGAATTTCATCGCCTCATTCTTGCACAGCTTGTCGAGAGGCCCGCGTCCGGAGAAGCCGAGCCATGACCCCTGCCAACGATGAACGTCCCCTCATCTCGCCAGAAGAGTTCCTGGCTTGGCGAAGCCCACGGTTGGGCAGCAGCAATCCCACGGTCCTCACGAACCCCTGGTGGGCATGGCTCGTCCACAATCGCCTGAACGCCTACGGGGCGAACAAGACCTTCGATGGCCCTTCACCGTTCAGCGCGGGGCCGGGATGGTGCTTCGACCGATTTGGCCAGACCGAGACCCACCTTCCGGGTGGGCAGACGGTCTACATCGGCGGAGAGCATGAGGATCACTACGATCCGGATTTCTTCATCTACAACGACGTGGTCGTGAAGCAGCCCGATGGCTCGGTCGAGATTCTTGGGTATCCAAGCGAGGTTTTTCCGCCGACCGACTTCCACACCGCGACCTTGCTGCCGGGACGAATCCTGCTGATTGGCTGCCTGGGTTACCCGTCGCAGCGACGTATCGGTGAGACGCCTGTTTTTCAGTTGACCCTTGATGGGTGGCGGATGGAGGCGATAGCGACGCATGGCGATGGTCCCGGATGGATCCACAGACACACGGCTGTTCTGGCGGAGGGCGGGACAAAGGTGGTGATCTCCGGTGGCCAGGTCGGGCGGGGTGATGACAAGAGCTTCTTGGAGAACATTGACGACTGGGCGCTGGATCTGGCTTCCTGGCGTTGGACGCGCCTGACAAGCAAATCATGGCAACGACTGACGCTGTTTCGCCGGGACCGAAAGCGACACCATCTCTGGAATATTCGGCATGCGCAATGGATGCGCGATGTGCGGTGGGCAGATGACTTGGCCAAGGCGATGCAGCGCCTCGTCGCCGAGACAGGGCATTCCCCTGACCTTGATCTGGTGCCTCGGCTCTACACCCTGGATGCGTCGGTGTCGGCGTTACCCGAGGGTGAGGAACACAACGTATTCCGGGTGAGCATGGACGGGGTCGTGGTGCGTTTCACGGAGGACGGTTTCTCCGTGCAGGTCATGGTGGAGGGGCAATTGGCGCGGGGCCGCCTGGATGCCCTGCAAGCAAGTCTGCTTGAGAAGCTGGCTGCCTTGGAGGGGTGTGAATGGGAGGTGGAACCGCCGTGCGGCTTAGAGTGTGTTTCATAACCAGCCAGGAGCGAAGTTTGCCCGGTTGGCGGTATG
>CBINPE010000236.1:0-2918 GCA_966252435.1 uncultured Burkholderiales bacterium
GGGCCCATGAGCGCCACCCTTGAAATGGATATGGCAAGGCAGCTTTGTAGGCTCTATTGATTCCACTTCGACGATTTCTTCTTCGGTGCAACCGCGTTTTTAGCTATTTGTTGAGCCGCCTCAACTTCCTTCAAGCCGAATTTCGTAATGACTTCTTCAATAGGCCGCGGGAGCCCCTCTCGGAAGGCACGAGCCAATTGTTTCCGTGCCTCTTGCGGCCGCCGGGGTACATCGAGGCCATCCCACAGTGTCGCGGCGACCTCGTAAGAAATCTCAGCGTGGATCTCGACGACCTCGTCGTGCGGGTCTAACAGAAAATTGGCGTCGTTCTCCAGCCTAGTCAGCCGTCGGGAGCCGAAAAGGCGCGCCAGGCGCGCCCACCGCAACGCCCGAAACCCATCCTCGCCGGCTTCGTTGTGCAACATCAGGTCCGCCATCTTTGCCATGGCTTTAACATCACCTGCGGCCGTGCGTTTCAGCAGCGCTTGTGTGGCCAACAGGGTTTGGAGCGCTTCGAATGTCAAAGTCAACCAGTGCGGATCTGGTGGCGCGGAAAGGGCTGTGGTGCCCAGGTAGTAACTCTGTCCATCGGTGGCCAAGGCGACACCCAATGATGCAAAGCCCTGGGCCACCGCGCTTTGGATCGCCTGTCCCCGATGGTAGGCCTGCTGGGCGTCGACCGCGTAGTCGCCACCGACACCGCGGAACGACAACGGATCAGCACCGGTGATGGGCCGCCCCCTCATAGTGGCAGGCCTTCCCGATGCGCATATACAGTCCCCACACCGCCACCTCGCCGGGGCTCACACCCAAGACGGGCTTTCCGTAGTGATAGATGCAGTGACAGTCGCGTGTATACGCCTCGTCCAGCACTTCAAACGTCGATGCATCCACCCCCTTCAGGGTTGCCAAGCATTCGAAGACGGTGTCACCATCGCGACCGTAATCGAAACCCAAAGATTCGAACGACTGCGCCGACGCACCCGACAAAGTTCGGGTGCGCCAATAGGCATGGGTAGCGTCCCGGCCATGGAAGGCGCCGAGTGCCTGAAAGGTCTTCGGATCAGCGTTGTCCACCACGCTCCCCTGGAAAAACACATGGTGGTCATCAGTCCCGTAGTGCTCATTCAGTACGGAGAAAGAGGCTGCGTTTGCTTTGACAAATTGCGGAGCGCCGCGACGCAGGCTGAACATCACGTTCCCATCGGTTACTTGGTAAGTCATCGGTGCGTCAGAAGAGACAGAAAAGGCTGAGCGGAATCCAGAGTTTGCACAATTGAGGCCCAACGTTTGAAGTGAGCGGCCTCAAACGGCGCTGCCCATCTTGAGGTCCGCTCGACTGACGGGTTGGGCCTGTGAACGCTACGCTCTGCCACGGCCAGTCAACCTGCACTCGTTTTCAATAGAACAGATAGGGAGATAGATTGGCCATGTTGCGTGCGTCATCGATGCCACGATGCGGTTGCCCCTCGAACTCAATGCCAACTTTTCTTAGTGCTTGCCCCAGCCCACATGTTTTCCGCAGGCTCATGCTTTCCGCAAACTTCTTTTTGATGTTGATGTGCTCAGCATTAAATGGAAATTGGACAGCATGGTACGAGCAATCCTGGTGCAACTGATGCTTGTCATAGTCACCCCAGCTGCAGAATATCGGATATTTGAACGAATTTATCCAGACAGAAAATCTTTCGAGCACTTCAGGGAACGATCGAGCGCCATCAACATTTTGTTGCGATATTTTGGTCAGTCCTTTACAAAAGTCTGTCAGCTCGGGGTGACGGACAGGCCGGACAAATGCTTGAAACTCTCCGCATGTACGCGGCCCATTGCCA
Organism: uncultured Burkholderiales bacterium; assembly: GCA_966252435.1. GTDB lineage: Bacteria > Pseudomonadota > Gammaproteobacteria > Burkholderiales > Burkholderiaceae_C > CANHBY01. The sequence continues at coordinate 1,833 of CBINPE010000236.1, forward strand.
AGCAAAGCCACCGCACCAATCTCGATGATTTCCATCTCATCTCGGGGAACCTGTCCTTCATCGCAGCAGGTTGCCTCTAAGTCAACAATCAAGTATGTCAAATCGTGTGCCCAACGTTTGAGGTGAGCGGCCGGCAAATGGCGCGCGCCCACGCTTGCATAACAAACCAACCGAGCCGCCATTTGCCGGTCCGCTCGACCGATGGGTTGGGCCCATGAGCACCACATGCGCTGCTGCCCGGGTGAGCCTTTGCCTGCGCCACTCTACCCTCCGCGGCGGCCACCCCCACCTCGCACAAACACTCACCGCCACGAGCTGCAGCAGCCTTTCAGAACAGCCTCAGGAATACCACCTCCCGCTGGCCACCGCCTGAGCCTTTGCAACGAACGACTGCGCCGACCTCTGCGTTTCCTGCAGCCTGAGCATTCGCCTGGCACGAGCCTGCACGCCCCGCCATTTCGCTGACCGCCAACGGACGGGCAGCCCACTTGTGCCTTGGCACGAACGACTTGCCAGACCACCTTTGCTGAACGCAGCCTCCGCGGCTTTGCCCCTTCAGCTCCCGCTGGCCACCGTCGCCTGTTCTTTCACACCGCCCGCAGGCCAACCTCGTCCGTTTGAACCAGCGAGCCTGGCCGCCTCACCTGCTGCCTTGCCAGCCAACGCACACAGGTTGGCGATTGAGCTTTTGCACGAAGTGGAAGGCCCAACGTTCTAAGTGAGCGGCAGACAACGGCGCTGCTCACCTTGATTGAAATAACGAGCAGCCCCGCCGTTGACTGTCCGCTCGACTGACGGGTTGGGCTGGATGATGCCTTGCAGCCTTCAAACACACGCCCGTTCCGCTGCCCGAACATTGCCACAGCTGCCTTGATTCCCACCTTCGGGTATGCACGGCACCACCCAAACGGCGCTCAACTGAAAAAAACACACCAGCGTGGCCCGCCGTTTGGTGTCCGCTTGACTGACGGGTTGGGCCATGATGCACCCGCCTCTGCCCTGCTCCGCCTGCCACCACAGCCTGATTCACACTACATCCCTTCGCATGCTCAGCCTTGGCACGCTGACCACTAATGAACTTGATTC
>CBINPE010000237.1:0-2884 GCA_966252435.1 uncultured Burkholderiales bacterium
TCTTCGAGAGCCCTGCGCCGGAGACGCCGGCCACTGTTTCAACTCCCCCCGAGGGAGCGTCGGCCCCTGAGCCGACCGCCTCGGGCGCTTCTTCTGGCACCATGAGTTCACTTTTCGGCGACAACTCCCTGGCCCTCGTCATCGGTGGCGGTCTGATTGCCCTGTTGGCTGGGTTCGGCATCTATCGCCTGAGCCGTCGCTCCCAGAAGGACAGTGGTGAGACCTCCTTCCTCGAAAGCCGCCTGCAGCCGGATTCCTTCTTCGGCGCCAGTGGCGGGCAGCGCATCGACACCCGCAACGAATCGGGTGCATCCTCCTCGATGAGCTATTCACTCAGCCAGTTGGACGCCATCGGTGATGTCGATCCCGTGGCGGAGGCCGACGTCTACCTGGCGTACGGCCGCGACCTGCAGGCCGAGGAGATCCTCAAGGAGGCCATCCGCGGCAACCCCGACCGCCTGGCCATCCGCACCAAACTGCTGGAGGTCTATGCCAAGCGCCGTGACCTGAAGGGCTTCGAGCAGTTGGCCACCCAGCTGTTCAACATCACCCAGGGCGAGGGCGATGACTGGGCCCGTGCCCAGGAGCTGGGTTCGCAGATCGACCCGGACAATCCGCTGTACCGTCCGGGCGGCCTGCCGGCGCAGTCGGGTGTGGCCACCGCGCCCGAGGTCTCGCGGGAAAGCCAAGCCATGGCGCCCCCGCCGTCGAGCTACGAGACGCCGACCGAGTCCGACTCCGGCCCGGTCGACCTGGACCTGGACCTCGCGTCCGAAGCCCTGAACAACGTCTACGCGGCCAACGCGGCGGCGGTGCCTCCTCCGCCTCCGCCGGCCCCGGCAAGCAGCGACGTCGACTTCAACTTCGACATGGAGCTGCCGCCTGCGGATGATGAAGGTGCGGCCCCGCCCCCACCGCCAGCGCGGACCAGCGACTTCGACATGGGCGAGATCTCGCTCGACCTGGACACGGGCGTCACGGCCACCGCGCCAGGGGCCCTGCAGGAAGAGCCCGCGGGTGCGGTCGACCTCGACCTGGACGACGATGGCCGCGACCCGCTGGTGCGCAAGTTCGAGCTGGCCGAGGAGTTCCGTCAGATCGGCGACGTGGAAGGCGCACGCGACCTCCTGCAAGAGGTGGTGGCGCGTGCCGACGGGACCCTCAAGACCAAGGCGCAGGCCTTGCTGAAGGCCCTGGGCTGAGTTGCCTGCCCGTGCCCCGGCCCGCACAGGCTGGGGTGGGCGGGATTGACGCCAGCGTGGATCCGATCCCGCTGGCGTTTTGTTTTTGGGCGAGGCGATTTTTCTCATGAATGAACTTGCACCGGTGGCGACGACGCGTCTGGCCCTGGGGGTGAGCTACAGCGGCTCGGCCTACCTGGGGTGGCAGCGCCAGGCGGCGGGGCGTACGGTCCAGGGGTGCCTGGAAGACGCCCTGAGCGCTTTCGCCGCCCAGCCTGTGGTCACCGTGTGTGCCGGGCGCACCGATGCCGGTGTGCATGGCCTGAACCAGGTCATCCACCTGGACACCCCCCTGCAGCGGGCCGACATGTCCTGGGTGCGCGGCACCAACCGCTACCTGCCGCCCGACATCGCGGTGCAGTGGTGCCGGCCGGTGGGGCCGGACTTCCATGCCCGCTTCAGCGCCCGGGGGCGGCGCTACGTCTACCTGCTGCTGGAGAGCCCGGTGCGTCCGGCGCTGGAGAGCGGCCGGGCGGGCTGGGTGTTCCAGCCGCTGGACCTGGCCCGCATGGAGGCGGCCGCGGCGCACCTGATCGGCGAGCACGACTTCAGCGCCTTCCGCTCGGCCGAGTGCCAGGCGCGCTCGCCGGTCAAGCAGCTGCACCAGATCCGCATCCGGCGCCAGGCAGCCTACTGGCGCTTCGACTTCGACGGCAGCGCCTTCCTGCACCACATGGTGCGTAACATCATGGGCTGCCTGGTGATGGTGGGGCAGGGCGCGCGGCCGAGCGACTGGATGGCCGAGGTGCTGCGCTCGCGCAACCGCAGCCAGGCGGCCCCCACCTTTGCCGCGGCGGGGCTGTATTTCGCCGGGCCCTACTACGATGCGGCCTGGCAGCTGCCTGCGCAGGCGCCGGTCGCCGGCTGGCTGCCGCTGGCCTGACCCGCGAGGAAGATGTCCATGCCGCCGTGCAGCCCCTGTCTCAGGGCCGCCTGCATGCAACCCGGCTTTGATTTGTTAGACTTTTCGTCCAGGTTTGCCAGTGCCCAGGCCATTTGCTCGACGCCCACGTCGAAGGCTACGGCGGCGGCGGAAAGGTTTTCGATTGGTCCCTCATTCCCTCCCACGTGCCCCGTCCGCTCGTTTTGTCTGGTGGCTTGCATGCCGGAAATGTGGCCGAGGGGATTCTTCAGGCGCGGCCCTGGGCCGTTGACGTTGCCTCTGGCGTCGAGTCGGCCAAAGGCATCAATCAAGGGTGCCGAGGCCATCCGCCGTTTCTGCCAGGCTGTGCACGAGGCCGACGAGCGCCTCCGCCTGGCTTCCACCTCCTGAAGAATTGAAGAAAGAAGACCGTCATGCTTGACTATCAGCAACCGGATGCCCGGGGCCATTTCGGCCCTTATGGGGGCACCTTCGTCTCCGAGACGCTCATCCACGCCCTCGACCAGCTCAAGGCCGCCTACGCCGAGGCCTCGCGCGATCCGACCTTCCTGGCCGAGTTCCAGTCCGAGTTGGCGCATTTCGTGGGCCGTCCCAGCCCCGTCTACCATGCCCGCCGCCTGAGCAACGAACTGGGCGGCGCCCAGATCCACCTCAAGCGCGAGGACCTCAACCACACCGGCGCGCACAAGGTCAACAACACCATCGGCCAGGCCATCCTGGCGCGGCGCATGGGCAAGCCGCGCGTCATCGCCGAGACCGG
>CBINPE010000238.1:0-2877 GCA_966252435.1 uncultured Burkholderiales bacterium
CCCCTGCTAAGGGAGTATGTGGGCAAAACCTGCATCGAGGGTTCGAATCCCTCCGGCTCCGCCAACGAACTGTCTCACTGCGTCTTGCAGAGACTCAAAAATCCAGTGTTCTTGCTGGTACAAGGCGAAGTGTTCACTTCACCCTTGTCTCCCACAATTTCATGAAATCTCACGTTGGGCCGTGGGTGCCTGCATTCATTCCCAGCGTGGGGTGACCTCGGTGCTCGCCCTGATCCTGGATTTGCTGGCGGGCTGGGCTGGCTCTTCAGCACACTGAGCTGGCGTCACCATGCGCTACGCAGCGTCCAAGGCGAATACATCAAAGCATTGCCACTCATCCCCGGATGAGGGTTAGATGCTCTTCAGCCTTCAGCCTACCTATCCCCTGAGCTTGGTCTGCTTGGAAGGCTTGCCAGCGCTCGGCGCCAATCTCGGCCATGCACTTCGCACCACGGGGCTCTCGAGCGCCTTGTCCTGTATCGCCAAGCCTTGGACATACCTCTGGTCAGCAAGGCGTGCAAGGGCCGATCTGAAGTCCCGCGTGATGCTGTCTATCCGCTGGTCTACCTAAACGCGAAGCTGTGGCCCGCTTGTGGGCTTGTACATGTCAGCCGTTACCCTGAAATCGTGGGTGCGATGCAGTTTTGGTCAATCAGTTGCCATACCCCTCTTTGGGGTGGAATTGCCATTCAAATCCGTAAGTGGGTGTAATTAATGCTTTCAGATCCGTCGAAAGTTCGCGTTCCGAGGGTATGGTTTGCGCCTGAGTCGAGCTTCCAGATCGACCTGCAACGTCCAACCAAAATCCAGGGTTTGCTGTTCCTATGAAGTGCTTTCAAGCTGTTGCTGCAGGACTTGTCATCAGTCCGCAGACGCACCGCACCACAGCGGTTGCCAACGCTCATACCAGTGCATCTTTTGGACTCTCATGCCATGTTGAAGGGAGCTCCAGATGAACCAAGAACTGGTGGCGGCCATCTCCCACTCCACTGATCCTGCATCGACCATCGAGCGTTTCCACGCCCAACAGGCGGCAGTGGACATGAGCCGCTTGCAGCAGGCGCTGGGTCCGCTTCCTCCAGAGGGCGGCGCGATGATCCAGCCCCTTCCTGCGGCCCAGGTGACGCAGGCTGCACAGCCCATGAACCTGCCGGCGCTGGCAGGCAAGTTCTCTGAAGGGTTGCAGCACGGCTTCTACACGGAAGACATGGGCCGCCTGATGAACAAGATCGAACAGTCGCGCTTGCCGAACTCAGGCGTCACGCCAGGCGACGTGACGCTGGAACTGCTCAACGTGCAGGCCAAGATGGGAGTTGCGGACGCGCTGCGCAGCGTGACGACAAAGCTCTCCGAGGGTCTGAACACCGTGGTGGTCAAGCAGGGTTAAACGAACGTTAGAGACCAGAGAGAAACCATGAGCTATCGAATCAATGAAGGCCTGCTGCACGTTCAAGTTCTGCAGGACAGGACTGCGAACGTGCTGACGCTGGAGGCCTGGGGCCATGGCGAGCCGGTGAACCTGACGATCAGTCGCGGCATGAAGCAGCCGCAGGAGAGCTTGCAGGACTGCGTGGCCCGTCAGGTGAAGGACATGTCGGCACAGCTTGAGGCCTTCAAGTGGACGAGCACTGGACGCTACAAGACAGAGAAGCTGGAATTCGAAACAGGACGCAGCAACTACAAACTTGGGCCAGCACAGATTGACCAGTTGGTCGCCGCGGCACAGCTGACCGAAGAGCACTTGCTCTTCCTGTTCCTCAGCAGCGCTGAGCCGCTGGAAGAGCCTGTTCTTGAGCAATGGGCTCACATCCTTGATTCATTTGAGCCGGACCATGGCGAGCTTCCGCGTACCACCTCATCAGACACGGATGATGAGGACGAGGAGGAAGGCAGCGACGAATAGCGCCCACGAGAGGGAGGGGCCAAGCTCCCTCAGCAGTCACAACACCATTCCAAAGGAGGAACTCATGCCTGAACCCACCGCTCCCGCCAGTGCGCCGCAGCTCACTGACGACCAGCAGCTGTATGCCATCGCCCTGTCGGGCGTGCTGCAGGGGTTGCTGAAGAAGCCCGAAGTCGACGATGACGAGCAACCGTCCAACAGCGGCATCACCAACGAGCTGAACAAGACGCTGGCGCTGAACATGGCCCAGGCCCTGGCCGTGGGCTTCGGCCAGTAAGCCGCAATGGCCCGGCTCACCGGGCCATTTGCATTGGCTCGCCTTCGTGGAGGGCAGGGGATGAGGAACTGAAGCAGGGGAAGTCTGGATGAGCAAGGTCGAGCAGTTGGGGCAGGACTGGGCGGTACAGCCCAGTGACGGGGAGCAGTGGGTTCAGTTGCTGGAGGACGAGCATCCGAAGGTGGATCTGTGGGAAGAACAGCTCAAGCGGTTTCGCTGGGGATCTTTCGAGCCCGAACTGTTCCAGCACCAGGCACGGCCTGCGCCGCAGACCCAGCCTGAGCCCGAGGTGAAACCAGCCGTCGAGGAGACGAAGGCTCTGGGCACGAGAGGCCGGGAGTCCCTCGCACAGCCGGAGATCGTGGCCAAGCCAGCCGTGGAGCCGGATGACCCTCATCAGGTCATGCTCCCAGCAGAGCCCAGCTCAGACGCACAAGCTGGCACGCAAACGGACACGATAGAGCACCAGCTCAAGGCCATTGCGGAACCCATTTCGGGGTCGAAGGTGGATGCTTGGGAATCGCTCAAGGCAACCCTGCAGGCCAGCCAGACCACCGCTCAAGCCAACGAGGCAACCATCACCGCCGCGGCTGAGGCTCCAGCGCCTGCCGGTGTGGCGCCACCAGCGCCTGTGGCCGCGCAGGCGCCCGTGAGCGCACCGGCCCCTGTTGCAGCACCAGCACCGGCCCCCGTGGCA
>CBINPE010000239.1:0-2850 GCA_966252435.1 uncultured Burkholderiales bacterium
GTTGACTTCCAGGGCCTCGTTCATCTCGACCTGCTGGAATTCTGCCTGGATCAGGCGCCCCTGTTGACGAAGGCTCGCCTCCTTCCGGGCGTGCCACCAGCCATAACCGATGAGGCCTGCACCGACGTGAGGCAAAGACGAGACCCAAGATCATCAGGGGCAGAACGGCACCTGACTGCACGCTTGTCGCTCCACCCAACATGGCCACGCCGAGGATAAAGAACAGCCATTTAACAAGCGTGATGACGTTGTTGTTCATGCCAATGACCTGCGCCAGTTGCTAAACCCGGAAAATCAAGTGACATCCCACCCCACCACTGCGTGGATCGGCTTGCACATGATGCTACCCAAGCGGGCTGCCACCCTGGACGCCTGGACATCGTCAGCGGTCTCTCCGATCCTCACCCGTCGATTGCCGACCAGGCACAGGTTCACTGTCCACCACTCAGCCCTTTTGCCATTCCGGATGTGCTCAACTTCGATGGATTGAATGACCTCGAACTTAACGAGCACTCTTCCGGAAGAGTAAACCACTCCTTCTCCCCCATCGGCCAACATCTCGCGACCGTTGATGCGTAGAAGAAGGCGATCTGGCTGGTCTTGCCCGATCTCAATGCGGGACAAGCCAACAAAAAGCCGGCCAGCCACGAACAGGATCTCTTGCGACAACCTCTGCCAGAACCCCATCTCCGCTCCACGTTGACAGCCCGCACATTGACCTGACATCCAATCTCAGTGCATATCTGAGGACCTCAGCCCGTCCATTCGCAAGTACGGGTTCATGGGATTTGAGCAGGCTTCATGGCCGTTGACCAAGCTTCGAGGCCCAATGCAGCCTTGAATCGCCAGGTACCCAACAATCTCATTTCTCCTGCTCGCGCTGAAACAACGAACTACTGCCATCCGGCTGGCGGATCCCATTCTCCTGAGCCTCGGATGAGACCGTCTTGAACAGAGTGGACCCCAACACCGTCAAGCCCTGGAGCGCTGGCTGGACCCCAGAGCGCTCGTCAAGCAAGGCGTGCATGTTGCGCGAGTGCAAGAAGCACCTTGAACAAGCCACGGTCAGTGTCCGGGTACGGATAGTCAAAGTAGTCGATCTGTACCCAACGCGATTCCTGCCCTGGATGCACATACTGTTCGAAGTCATCGACCAAAAGAACTTGATCGGCATGGACGTCGGGAACGAAGGCAAGATCTTTCGTCCCTCCTGTCCAATGAATGTACTCAATGGTTCTGAACCATTCCGGGGCAACCCCCTCCTGAACCAGAAGCTCCGCAATCTTGCGAAATCGATCTTCGGTGACGGTTGTGAACATGACCACCCTTGGGAACATTTCGCGCACGCGGACAAGAAACTCGAACAAACCTGGCCGAGGAATTTGACTCATCGCATTTGAGATCAGCGTTCCTTCGAGATCGAGCGCCAGCACGGGCGGTGGAAAGTCATTCAAGGCAAGTCATCAGGCGAATTGGCGTGGCACCACTTGACGATCCACTCGACCGACAGGTGGTCTTCAAGCACCCCGCAGCCACTGCTGCGTAGGGACTGCCGCGCGGCGTCAGCGGTCTCAAACAGATTGACTCCCATCTGCCCATGTCTTAAAGCTCCATGCTGCAAAGGCTGGGGCGAGCAACAGCAATCCAAGAACAATCAGAAACTGTTGAGTCAACTCCGACCGCTCAGGCAATCCCAAATACGCAATAGAAGGATCGGATTCCAAAACAAGAACGTCAACCCTCATTCCAGAAACTATCTGGGAAGGACGCTTTCCAAGCACTCGAACCACCTTCTCTGGAGGGCATTTCTGACAGAGCGGTGTGAGCATACTTGACTCGTACTGCTTGCCATTTATACCGTACCGAAACGTGACTTCAGCCAGGTCCCGGACAACGCCCTCGTCCGCCTCCCTGTGCTTGATGACACGTAAAACCTCCCCATCCGTTCTTGAATAGGCGTCAGCCGGTTGAATTGCATGGAAAAGCTGAATGGTTGCGGCCACGCCGAGGTACAAGGAGAGTGTTCCGATGGCAATCGTGATGAAGCGGGGAACGCTGTTTTCATCGATTCGCAACCAGGACCACTTCATGAATGACACCACCCCTCAGGGCTCTGCCCTATGACGCAAGAATGGCCCACCGTTCATGATCCCGCCAGCGGCCTCTGATCTTTAAATACGGGGGCGAGAAGCCCTCCTTGACAAAGCCGCATGACCTTACCAAAGCGAGTGACGCCACATTGGAAGGCTGGATGTTGGCCTCCAGACGATGAAGCTTGAGCAACTTAAAAGCGTGGTGAACGACTGAGCTCAGTCCTTCTTGCATGTATCCCTGTTGTTCATGCCCGGCAAACACATAGTAGCCAAGACAGCCGCTTTGAAACAAGCCTCGCACAATGTTCGTCAGGTCCACTTGGCCAATGCTTACCCGCCGCGGCGCCGCCACTTTTCACGTGCATACCGGGCCAGGGTGGAATCGGGCTCCGCTCCCTCAAGGCCGCGTCCGTTCACCGTCAGACCGAAGGCGGAAGCCCGCACCGCAAACTCAGCAGCAGAAAGTCCTGTGACGCGGTGCACCACATCGTCCCAGCTCTGAAAGCGGCCCTTTTCCCGTTCCACAATGATCTGTTGCACGACATCAGCGCTCAGGCCCTCCACGCTTGAAAGCTGCTCCTCGGTTGCACTGTTGATTTCAATTGCTTCGATGGGCCTCCGCTCAGCGGCTGCCAACTGCCGTTCGCGCTCGATGTGCGCTTCGGCTTCGGCTTTTGCTTTCCTCTCGAAGCTCGCCCGAGCTGAGCTGGCCCCCTGAATGACCGGACGCAGCCTATCGCTTATCTTTGAGGATAGG
>CBINPE010000240.1:0-2539 GCA_966252435.1 uncultured Burkholderiales bacterium
CACCCAGTAGGCGTTGAGCTTGCCGTCCTTGAGCATGCGGTTCTGCAGCACCGCGTGGTAGCCGGGGATGTCGGGAATGGTGCCGGGCGGCAGCTTCCAGATCTCCTCCGCATGCTCGCGGTGCTTCGGGTTCGTCACCACCATGTCGGCGGGCAGGCGGTGCGCGAAGGTGCCGACCTCGCGGGCCGTCCCGCACGCCGAGGGCTGCCCGGTGAGGGAGAAGGGGCTGTTGCCGGGTGTAGCGATCTTGCCGGTGAGCAAGTGGATGTTGTAGATCAGGTTGTTGCACCAGACGCCGCGCGTGTGCTGGTTGAAGCCCATGGTCCAGAACGACATCACCTTGACCTTGGGGTCGGCATATAACTCGGCCAGTGCCAGCAGGCGGTTCTCGGGCACGCCGCTGAGCTTGGCGGTGTACGCCAGCGTGTAGGTGGAGACGAACTGGGCGAAGTCCTCGAACGTGATCGGCTGGGCGCCGCCGGCTGCGCCCGCGTTCTTGGCGGCCTGCTGCAGCGGGTGCTCCGGCCGCAGGCCGTAGCCGATGTCCGTGTTGCCCCGCAGGAAAGTGGTGTGCTTGTCGACGAAATCCTTGTGGACCCGCCCGGTGCTGATGATGTGGTGGGCGATGAAGTTGAGGATCGCCAGGTCGGATTGCGGCGCAAAGGTGAGCTCGATGTCGGCCAGCTCAAAGGAGCGGTGCTCGAAGGTCGAGAGCACGGCCACCTTGACGTGGGCCGCACTCAGCCGCCGGTCGGTGACCCGTGTCCACAGGATGGGGTGCATCTCGGCCATGTTCGAGCCCCAGAGCACGAAGGCGTCCGCGGCCTCGATGTCGTCGTAGCAGCCCATGGGTTCGTCGGCCCCGAAGGTGCGCATGAACCCGACGGCCGCGGAGGCCATGCAGTGCCGGGCGTTGGGGTCGAGGTTGTTGGAGCGAAAGCCCGCCTTCATGAGCTTCAGGGCCGCGTAGCCTTCCCAGACTGTCCACTGGCCCGATCCGAACATGCCCACCGCAGTGGGACCCTTGTCCTTGAGTGCACGCTTGAACTGCTCGGCCATGACGTCGAAGGCGGTGTCCCAGGAGACGCGCTCGAACTCGCCTTCCTTGGCGTACTTGCCGTCCTTCATGCGCAGCAGCGGGGTGGTGAGCCGGTCCTCGCCGTACATGATCTTGGAGAGGTAGTAGCCCTTGATGCAGTTCAGGCCCTTGTTGACCTCGGCTTGCGGGTCGCCCTGGGTGGCGATCACGCGGTTGTCCTTGACGGCGACGGTGACGCCGCAGCCGGTGCCGCAGAATCGGCAGGGCGCCTTGCTCCACTTGACGCCCGGCTCGGTCCCCGCCTGAGCCTGTCCGGGCAGGGGGATGCCCACTGTGGCGGCGGCAGCCGCCGCCGCGGACTGCCTGACGAACTCACGTCTACGCATCGGCGATCTCCTCGTTCATGGCCTCCAGACTGTCCGCGCACTGGTAGACCAGCGCGGCCGACAGCACGCCTTCCAGGTGCTGGATGGTGGCCACCTGTTGGGTCATCTCCTCAGCACTGGCCGCTTCCAGTGTCACGACCAGCTTGCCTTCAGGCGAGGCGGCATGCAGCTGTGTACCAGGCATTCCGCCGATGGCGAAGGCGACGGTGTCCAGCCGGTGCGGCGTCGCGTGGACGACGAGGCTGGCGATGTGAAGCTCACGGGGTGCCGGCATGATGGGGCACCGCTTCAGAATTTCGTTCCGGGTGGACCGGCCACGAGTTGGAACATCCAGACCAAAAAACCGTAGCCGGCGACCAGGCCGACGGCCAGGACCGGGCCCAGGAAGACGGCCAGCAACAGAAACGCGCGCAGTTCCTGGCGCTTTGTCTTGGCAGGCGGTGAGGCTTCCCCGTCCATTCGGCTTCCTTCTCGTTGTGCAACACGTTGCAGAGGACTGCCTACTTCACCGGGACACGAGGGACAACCACCGCAGATCGTGACCGGGGGTCGAAGAATAGCCGCGTCTTTTCGCGCTGTCCAGGTCACTGGACGAGGCATTGACGAGCTGCAAGTTGGGGACGGAAATGGAAGCCTGATGGGCTCCCGATGGGCGAGGCCTGACGTGGCTGCCAGATGCCCGGAGGCTCAGGGACTGGGGTGGCCCGAGGGCGGAGAGGCCGGGGAGGGCGGTGCGAGCTGAACCAGGATCTCGTTCGGCTTGACCATGCCCAACTCGAAGCGGGCCTTCTCCTCCACCATCTCCAGGCCTTCCTTGAGGTCGCGGACCTCTGCGCTCAACTGCTCGTTGCGCAGGCGGTCGGCCTCGTTGGAAGTGCGCTGCAGCTTGAGCTTGGAGCGCAGCTCCATCACGCGTGGCACGCCTCCCTTGCCCAGCCACAGCTCGGCATGAACCATGGTCAGCAGCAGGGCCAGGGAGACGGTGACGACGCGCATGGGCGCAATGTTACGTCAGCGTGCTCAGCGCAGGTTGTAGAACGCGGCGCGGCCGGGGTAGCTGGCGACGTCGCCCAGGTCTTCCTCGATGCGCAGCAGCTGGTTGTACTTGGCCATG
>CBINPE010000241.1:0-2394 GCA_966252435.1 uncultured Burkholderiales bacterium
GGTAGTGCCAGTTGTCCTCGCTCATGTTGCCGAGCGAGGCGCCGATGCCGCCCTGGGCGGCCACGGTGTGGGACCGCGTGGGGAACACCTTCGAGAGCACCGCCACGTTCAGCCCCGCGCGGGACAGCTGCAGGGAAGCCCGCATCCCGGAGCCGCCGGCCCCCACGATCACCACGTCGAATCTTCTTTTGTTCACAGACATCACAATCTCCAGAGCGCTTGAATAGCCCAGCCTGCGCAACCCACCAGCCACACGATGGCCAGCAGCTGCAGCAGCAACCGCAGCACCATGGGTTTGATGTAGTCCATCAGGATGTCGCGCACGCCAACCCAGGCGTGGATAAGCAGGCAAATCACCGTCACGAAGGTGAGCAGCTTCATCCATTGCGCGGAAAAAATACCGGCCCACTTGTCATAGCCCATGGGACCGGGCAGCAGCACCTGGACCACCAGGGCCAGGGTGAACGTGGCCATCACGAGCGCCGTCGCGCGCTGGCTCAGCCAGTCGCGCAGGCCGTAGTGCGCACCCACCACCAGGCGCTTGGAACCGAAATTTTGTGTCATGTCAGTCGTGCCTTGCTTAGCTTAGAAAAACACCCGGTAGCCGAGAACGAAGGTCAAGGCGACGCTGAGCACCAGCGTCGCCACGGCGGACTGGTGGCCGAACTTCTTTGACACGGAGTGGGTCAGATCCATCCAGACGTGGCGCAGCCCGGCGATGAAGTGGTGCAGGTAGGCCCACACCAGCGCCAGCACGACCAGCTTGAGGAACCAGCCGGGCAGGAAGCCGGTCCCCTCGGAGAAGGCGGACGCCAACCGGGCGTAGGAGGCTTCCGAGCTGATGCTGGTGTCGAACATCCAGAGGATGAAGGGGAGCAGGAAGAGCATCAGTGCACCACTGGCACGATGCAGGATGGAGACCACCCCCGCAAGCGGTAACCGGTACTGCAAAGCGTCGATGAGACGCATGGTGCCGGGTCTTTGCTTTGTAGTTATGTCTGACATTCGCAGCAACCTCATGTATGGAATTGATAAACCCGGAGAGTTTATTGCAAGGCGGCTGGGGGCCACCTCCGGCCTGGTGTTGCCAGACTTGCTGGCTGGGGAAACGGGGACTTCAGTTCAGAACATTCCGGTAGTGGTGAACGGAGGTTTCGTACAGGCCCCGGCGCAGCTCGACAGGCTGGTCGGCATAGGTCAACGACAGGCGCTCCACGCTCAGCAGCGGCGCGCCGACTGCCACACCCAGCAGCGCGGCGGCCTCCGATGAGGCCGCCACGGCGCGGATCTTTTCCTCGGCGCGGATCATGCGCACGCCGAACTCTTCCTCGAAAAACGCGTACATGGGGCCGCGGTACTGACGCAGCCGCTCGGCCGTGAGGCCCTTGAAGGGATTGCCCGGCAACCATACATCGTCAAGCACCACCGGGCGGTTGTCGAAGGACAACATGCGGCGCACCAGCAACACCGGCGCCCCGGCCCGCAGACCCAGGGGCTGGGCCACGTCCGCCGGCGCGCGCAGGCGGCGGCAGTCGATGAAGTGGCGGGTGGCGCGCAGGTCCTTGTTCTGGTCGGAGGTCAGGCGCAGGAATCGGTACTGCACCTTCTCCTCCGCGTGCGTGCTGACGAAGGTGCCCTTGCCCTGGCGGCGCACCAGCAGGTTCTCCGCAGCCAGCTCGTCGATCGCCTTGCGCACCGTGCCCTGGCTCACCTTGTAGCGCGCCGCCAGCTCCGTCTCGCTCGGGATGGCGTCACCAGGGCGCCACTCGCCTGCCTGCAGGCTGCGGATGAGCAGCCCCTTGATCTGCTGGTACAGGGGACTGAAGGAAGGGCCCTCCTCGGAGGAACTGCGTGCAGGCGTCAAGGCCGGGCTCCAGGTGATTGGGGACGTCGGGGAGGATGCGATCGGGGGCGATTTCAGCACACCGACCCAGCTGGCGTCCAGTCGCCCTGTCAAAGTTGACTTCTGACTTTTGTCTTTTATAAGACCAAAATGATTCTGGATCCGCCGACCCGGCGGCGCTGGCTGGCCTACACTCCCGGCATTCCGAATTTTCCAAGCCCGTCTTTCCCCATTCCCAACCCTCTCGTCTGGAGACATTCCCATGAGTAAGAAACCTGTTCGTGTCGCCGTCACGGGCGCTGCCGGCCAGATCGGCTACGCGCTGCTGTTCCGCATCGCCTCCGGCGAAATGCTGGGCAAGGACCAGCCCGTCATCCTGCAACTGCTCGAGATCCCCGACGAGAAGGCCCAGAAGGCGCTCAAGGGCGTGATGATGGAACTGGAAGACTGCGCCTTCCCTCTGCTGGCCGGCATGGAAGCGCACGGCGATGCCAACACCGCCTTCAAGGACACCGACTACGCGCTGCTGGTCGGCGCCCGTCCGCGCGGCC
>CBINPE010000242.1:0-2225 GCA_966252435.1 uncultured Burkholderiales bacterium
GCCCCCCGTGCTGCCCTGCATCCCGCTGCGCGCCCGGCGCGTGCCGCGCATGCAGAGCCCGGGATCGGGCCGGCCAAGGGGGAGCAGGGTGGGTGCGCAGTTGAACCTGTTCGATCCGAAAAGCTGACAATCTCTGGAACCCTACTCGTTCACCGGACGCGGTTCACCCAACCGTTCCAGTTCGTCGATCAAGTCATGCAAGGCTGTGCTCGGATTCATGGCAGCCTCCGCCAAGGCCGCGGCCATGACCTTCTCCGCATGAATGCGGGCTCGCGGCAACCGGGGTAGCAGCTTGGCAAACATTTGGTCGCTGTCCCCTTTGTCGTATGCCGCCATGCCGGGTTCCTTGCGCAACATCTTGAGCATCCGATCGCCGGCACTCTGGCGCCCGGCGGCACGCACAGGCTGCCTCGAAAAGCGAAAGTGCAGCAGCAGCCAGAACTCGTAGCAGGGATATGACGGGATGACCTGGATGGGCGGATCGGCACGTTTGGCGAGCCGCAGGCTTTCCTGAAAGGATTCGTGCGCGTCTTCGTCGATGACGCAGTACACCGCCTCGAACGCCTTGCGCCGCCGGATCGCCTCCTCCACGATGCCCCTGGGGTCGGTTCTGCCGCAATGCGCCACCTCCACCAGGGCGAAGGACCGGAAATGGATGGCGGCATCTTTGAGGTATGTCAGGGCCGACCGGGTGTCCTCGCACAGGATGAGGACGCGCGGCTGGAGCTTGAACCGTGGCTTAGATGATCTTGCGAAGGACTTGGGCTTTCCCATCGGTTCACGCACGCACCAGGGGCAGGCCTCGGTAGCGGCCCTCGTAGTAGCGCTTCTCGATGTCTTCCCCCTCGCGGCCCTCGAAGTCGTGGATGCAACGCAATTGCGTCGCACCGTTGCGGTCCCGCTCGGCAATCCAGATCTGGTCGCGACGCAGCAGCTTGCTGTCCATCAGGTGGGTGTCATGCGTAGTGAAGATCAACTGCGTCGGGCTGGGCGCTTCAATGTGCTTCTTAACCAAGGCAGCCACAATGGTGGGATGCAAACTGGCGTCGAATTCATCCACCGTCAGCAGCGATCTTTCGCCCTTGTCTCCTGGTTTCCTGACACCCCAGGGTAGCCAGAACCCGATCAGGTTCTGTGTACCTCTTGACTCGTCCTCAAACCCCAGATCGGCACTGCCCAGGGCCGTGGTGTGCGTGAATGTTGCGGTGTCGCGAACCGAGATGGGAGGGCTAATCAACATTCGCAAGGCATTACCAATGCCCGTCTGTTTGTCTTCACCCGAAGGAGCGGGTGCGACGTGTATTTTCGTGACGGGAACGTCTACGTCGTAAAGGAAAGCGGCGATTTCATCACCGAACCCCTCTCGGACGAGTGCAAGCGAATCCTCAGTGAAATCACCTGGATCTCCAGCATCCAGGACCCCACGTGCCAGCCAATTGAACGGTTGACGCAGTTGCACTTGTTCTTCATCGCTGTTGGCCACAGCCTGTGCAATGAACAGCGCATGAGGAGGAGTCAACTTTCGCCAAATCTCGTGCAGAGCCTTTCCCTCCAGCGTGGCACCGAAGTCATAGTGCTCCCTCTGCCCGTCATACCGGCGCTCATAGAGCAGGGTCTCCTTGCCCTTGGGATAAGACTTGAGCCGCTCCAAGGTGATGCGCTGTGGAGTGGCCTCCAACATAAATTCGTAGCGAAGACCACCGCTCAGGAAATGGATTTCGAACGCGCTGGGCTGGTCTCTCAGGTGCGAGTCAAACTTGAACGGCGTAACTGGAAGTGAACCACTGACACGGCTGGCAATCTGGCCCACAACGCCCAGCGCCTTGATCAAGTTAGTCTTACCTGCAGCGTTGGGGCCATAGATCACCGCCACTTTCAACAAATCAGGCAAATGCTCGCCTTGGACTGGAGCAGAAAACTTGTTGACCGTCTTGTGCAGGCGGGAGGCCGCCACCATGGACAGCGTTTGCTTGTCCCGGAAGGAGCGGTAGTTGCTGACGGAGAATTCGATAAGCATTGCAGAATTTTCACAGATTGATCCCATAAATCAAGGATCAATTACTGAAAATCAGCATGAACTGCAATTTTTCAGCAGATGAGGCCAAACTACCCCCCGCGCCGCGCCACCGCCTCCTCGATCTGCGCCTGCACCCGGCGCGTGCCGCGCAGCGCCAGGGTGACGTCGAGCTGGGCCTGCGGCGCCACCGCCTCGGCCACTTCGTCCA